>JAHELU010000009.1 GCA_024644005.1 Acidimicrobiales bacterium
TTCTCGGAGGCCATCCATCCGCCCACTCTGCGTCCTCGAATTCGCCATAGCGCTCACAAGCTGTGGCGAATCCTGCGTCCTTGACTGGGTGGTGTCTGGCCTCCGAGAACCTCAACGGCGATCTTCAGCACCCTGCTAGCCGCATCGGATGCCGGCTGTGCCGTGCCGATGGCACCAGGCGCACGGGGGGTCCGCTCCCGGCATCGGCCCCTGCCATACTGGCCGCGTGCTTCAGCGACCTCCTACGACCGTCCGGGGCGCTCCGGTGACGCCGCCATGACGAGTGACCACATCCTGACCCTCACCTGCAACGACCGGCCCGGGATCGTGCATGCCGTCACCGGCGGGTTGCTCGACGTCGGCGGCAACATCGTCGAGAACGCCCAGTTCACGGACCCGGGATCGAACACCTTCTGCATGCGCACCGTTGTCGAAACCGACCTCGAGGACTCCGGCGAGGTTGCCTCGGCGGTGGCTGCACGACTACGGGAAGCACCCCTTCGAGACCTCGGCGCCTCGCTCCGGGTCCGGCCAGCATCGCACCGCCCACGACTGCTCATCATGGTGTCGAAGCACGATCACTGCCTGGCCGATCTCTTGTACCGCTGGCGGAACGGGCTCCTCCCCGTCGAGATATCGGTCATCGTCTCGAACCACCCCGACTGCGCCGGTGTGGCCGAGCGCTACGACGTGCCGTACCACCACCTGCCGGTCGGCGAGGATCCGAGCGGTCCGGCGTCGAAGCCGACCCAGGAAGCCCGCCTCATGGAGCTGGCCGAGCAGCACGGCATCGAGCTGGTGGTACTGGCCCGCTACATGCAGATCCTGTCCGACGATCTCTGTGCCGAGCTCGCCGGGCGTGCCATCAACATCCACCACTCCTTCCTCCCCGGGTTCAAGGGTGCCAGGCCCTACCACCAGGCCCACGAGCGCGGCGTGAAGCTCGTCGGTGCGACCGCCCACTTCGTGACAGCCGACCTCGACGAGGGCCCGATCATCGAGCAGGACGTGGCCAGGGTCACCCACGCCCACACTGCATCCCAGCTCGTCGAGCTGGGACAGGACACCGAGCGCCTCGTCCTCTCACGAGCTGTCCGGGCGTGGGCCGAAGACCGTGTCCTCCTCGTCGGCGACCGCACCGTGGTCTTCCCTTGAACGGCCGTCGGGCGCCGGCCGGCGGGCGCCGGCCACCCAGGTGGGGCTGCTCCCGTGGTCTCCGGTCCGCTCGACCAGGACATGGTGGTTGAGCCACCAGCGACCATACGGCGCGGTCGCAACGCCGATGACCCGCCCCCCGGCCGACGCCAGGATTCGTTCCGCTTCCTCGAGGTCCCGGCCGTACATCGAGAACGCGGCGCGCTCCCGGTGCTTGAGCAACGCATGGATCTGCTCCGTCGGCAGCACCCGGTGCAGCAGCCGGAGGACGGGGTTCCGGGTGACCTCGTTCATCTGGATGAAGGCCAGCCCGCCCGGCCGCAGGACCCGCATGAACTCGCGGAGGTAGCCAGCCGAGAGCGCGAGCGGCATGTGCTGTAGCACGATGTGGGTGCAGACGAACCCGAAGCTGGCATCGTCGAACGCACCGAGGTCGGAGCGCTCGTTGAGGAAGAACGTGCAACGATCCCCGTGACGGTTGGCCGCTTCCGCCCGGGCGATCATCGTGGCCGAGATGTCGACGCCGACCGCCGAGGAGAAGTGCTGCGACAACGGTTGGGTGAGCCGCCCGAGGCCGCAGCCGAAATCCAGCACCGGCCCGTTCGGGAGCTCACCGGCGATCGACCGTACCCAGGCGAGCTTCTCCTCCACGAACGACTCGCCGGTCTCGAAGAACTCGTCCTCGTCCCACTTTCCGTGCCGCTTCTCTGGGCGGCTCAAGACCGCCCACATGGGGTCTTCGCTGGCCAGGCGATCCCAGGTCTCACGAACGCCGGCCAGGTCCTTATCGACCATGGCGGGATGCGGCTCGCCCAACGGGCCCCTGTGCTCAGCTCGTGGCACTTCTTGACCCAATCGGCGGCGCCAGGCCCGCCGACGACACCACCGGAGGAATCGACCGGTCCGTGATTTCCATCTGAATGATCCTGGTTGACGCAGGTCTCAGAAGCAACTGCTGCGGCGCTCGACGGATGTCTCATGGCGACCGCTCGATGGATGTCTCATGGCGACCGCTCGACGGCCAGTCCGGCCTCGACCCAGTCTTCCTTCCCGGCTGCGTAGATCATCACGGGGCAGGCGGAGCCCTCCTCGATTCGCTGGGCGAGCTCCGTGGCTTCACCCCCGTGCCTGCTGCCGTAGACCACGACCGGGATCCTCGGCGCTGCCGCACGGATCAGGTCGAGCGGATCGGGCGACGAGATCGGCACGTTGATGGCTCCGGGCAGGTGTCCATCGGCGTAGAAGTCGGCACTCAGCGCCTCGACGACCACCACCGAGCCACCTGCGATGAGCTCGGCCAGTGCCTGGCGGGTGATGGCGGTCGCCATGGTCGCTCAACCGCTTCCGGCTGCGGCCCCACCGGCCATCGAGCCATGGGAGGGGTGCGCAAGCACCAGGAGGAGTCCGATGGTCGCTCTCCGGGTGGTGTGGCTTCTCATGGTCTCCACGCTGACCCGCCACCCTGGCACCGGCCTTGCATGCAGCTGTCATCGTGGGCCCCTGCGCAGCTCGTCGCCGATCAGGCGGTCCAACCGAACAGGGCTTCACCCACCGAGACGAAGGCGAACCAGAACACCAGTGCGAGCACCACGACGGCCGGAACCAGCAGTGGCCGGACCCTCGACAGCCAGACGGCGAGGCCGAGACCGAGGAGCCAGGCCACCATGAGGACGACGACGGCTCCTGGTGGCACGACAAGACCCGATACGAGGTACGGGAAGAAGCCGACGGCGACATAGCCGCACAGGGCCGCCCATGCGACCCATCGGCTGCGCCGGCGGTGGGGGGCCGGCTCCGTGGCGGCGGGCTCCGTCCTGCCGTGGCCCAGCTCCATCTCACCGACCGTACCCGACCCGATGGATCCGCCGCTGTCGCCCGGTCGGGCCGGCTGGCGTCGACCACTCACCGGGGCTCGGCCCGATGTCGCCCTGCGGTGGACGGGAAGCGCCCATGGATGCCGAGGCCGAGCCCGATGATCGCTCCGGCTACGGCGAGCAGGATGCCGGGCGCGCCGACCGTGAGCTGCATCTCGCCATCGACCAGGAGCTCGGCGATGAGGATCAGGACGATGCCGGGCATGGCTCCGACCAAGGCGCCGGCCAGCGCCCGGACCCCGGCCCGACCGGCGGTGCGGAGTCCGCGACGGATCGCGTCCTTGCTGACTCGGTGAGTGGATGTGGGGGTAGCTGTGTCGACGGCGTCAGAGCCCATCTGCCTTCTCCTGCGTGTGGTACCTGGGGCGGCGCTCGCCGCCGGGGCACGAGCGGGCTCCGGACATCGGAGCCACTCCTACACAGTGGCGGGACGTTCTGGCACGAGGCTGTCGCAGGCCTGTCACACCGCCGGCTGGGGGATGCCCCGAGCGCGATCGTCGGAGTCTCGCTCGACCAACCGATCGCCGGTGGAGCTCTCTTCCAGCATCGTGCGCACGAGCTCGGTCAGCGACAGCAGCGGGAGGTCCTCGGCGACCTCGTCCCACTCGCTCCCGAGCTCGAGTCGGAGCTGCTCCATGAGCTCGCCCACCCTGTGCTGCTCCGGCGGCGGCAGGGGCAGGCCTCGCCGGGCCCGGGCCCGGGCTGCCACGAGGAGGAGCCGAGCGGCGCGTTCGCTCTCGCCGGTGCGGGCATCGACTTCGGCAATCGTCTCGATCGCAGCGCACATCCCTCCCAGGTGTCCGATGTCCGACGCCCGGGCGAGGGCCTGCATCACCGACTCCCGAGCGCAGGCGAACCGACCCTGGGCCAGCCGCACTCGGGCCAGGACGGTCAGCGCGGCGCAGATCCCCTCGGCGTACCCGAGTGCCTCGTTGCTGGCGAGGCTGGCCTCGGCGGTGAGCGCGGCCCGGTCCAGTCGGCCCCTGGACAGCGAGAGCCGGGTGTACTGCTCGTAGGCGAGGCCGATGACATGGGCGTCGCCGGTCTGCTTGGCGTCGTCGACCGCCACGTCGAGCAACCCCTCGGCGAGGTCGAGGTCACCGCTGTCCTGGGCCGTCCTGGCCCGCAACACCCGGCAGATCGTCGCTCCCCAGAGGTCGTGCAACCCGTCGAAGATGGCGATCGCCTCGTCGTGCGTGGCGGCAGCCCCATCCAGATCACCCGAGGCCCACTGGGCAACGCCGAGGGTGAGGTAGGCGGCGGCAACGGTGGCATCGTCGCCGATCGAGCGACCGAGCTCGGCGCTCTCGGTACAGGCCGTTCGGGTTCGCTCGTGATCGCCGAGCGGGGCCGCCAGCAGGCCCATCCCCAGGAGCACCCGAGCGCGGACGACGGGCTCGGCCCGAACCGAGCTCGCTCGCTCGAGAGCGGCCTGCGAGTCGACGAGGTTTCCCTGGAGCGTCCACACCCAGGCGATGTCCCCGGCCAGCCGAGCCCCGAGCTGCTCGTCACCGTCCGGGCCGAAGCACCAGTCCAGCGCCAGCCGCAGGTTCGCCCGATCGTGATCGAGCCGCCGCAACCAGGCCGCCTGGCGCGGTGTGCGGATCTCGTGGAACGCTCGAGCAGCCAGAGCCGCGTAGTGCTCCGCATGGCGGCACCGAGTCTCCGCCAGCTGCCGCACGGGATCGGCGGTGCGATCGGTGTCACCGGAGTCATCGGAGTCATCGGTGCCATGGGTCGAGAGCAGGTAGGCTCGCACCGTGTCGAGGAGTCTGAATCGATCGTCGCCAGCCCGGGCGACCAGCGAGCTGCGCAGGAGCGTCAGGAACCGATTGACCGCGTCCGGGGCGCCAGGGGCGGCAACCGTCGCGGCGGCGTCGAGGTCGAACGTCGGGGCGAACACGGCGAGTCGGTACAGCATGTCCCGCTCGTGCTCGTCGAGGAGCCCGACGCTCCAGTCCATCGCCGCGCTGAGCGTTCGGTGACGATCCGGGCCGCCGGCCCTGGCAACGAACGATCGACGTTCCGCCAACTGGGCCAGGATGGCGGCGGGTGAGAGCGCATCCATCTGCGCCGCAGCCAGCTCGATCGCCAGCGGCAGACCGTCGAGCGACCGGCACACCTCGGCGATCGCTGCAACGTCGGCGTCGCCGACAACGAAGTCGGGGGCGACCCTGCGGGCCCGCTCGACGAAGAGCTCGAACGCCGCCGAGCACTGCGGGTCACGGCCGACGGTCGGGACCTCCAGCGGCGGGACCGGCCACGCCAACTCGCTACCGAGACCGAGCGGTCGCCGACTGGTGGCCAGCACCGTGATGCCCTGTCCGGCCCGCAGTACCTCCTCGACGATCGGTCCGACCCCGGCCAGGACCCGCTCGCAGGTGTCGAGCACGAGTAGGCAGCCGTCGTCACCCAGCGCCGCCACGATCGCCGCCGGGGCGTCGGCCTCGGTGGCTACCTGAGCCCCGAGCGAGGCGGCGATCGCCACACCGACCGCTGCCTCGCTCTCGACGGGAGCGAGGTCGACGAAGTGGGTTCGCCGGGTGGTCCGGAAGGCGAGGACCGCCTGGGCCAATCTCGTCTTGCCGGCGCCACCCGGACCGGTGAGCGTGACCAGGCGGCGCTCGGACAGCAGATCGAGCACACGCCTGAGCTCCTGGTCTCGACCGATCAGCTCGCAGCTCGACCATGGCTCGGCTCCTGGCTCCGCAGGTCCCGGAACAACGGGTGGCTCGGCCGGGGCGACCGGTTCGGCGACGTCGCTGTGCAGCGCGATCGCAGTCACTGGCGGCGGGCTCCAATCGAGTCGTGGATCATGGGCCAGGACCTGGCGCTCGAGGTCGCGCATCGTCGATCCGGGCGCGATACCCAGTTCCTCTGCCAACGTCAGACGGGCGCGCTCGTAGGCACGGAGCGCATCGGCTTGGCGGCCAGTGCGATAGAGGGCAGTGACCAGGAGCTCCTGTGATCGCTCCCGCAGCGGCTGCGCGGTCACCAGGGCACTCAGCTCTGCGACCGCCTCCGACGCCCGTCCGAGCGAGAGCAGCACCTCGCTCCGCTCCTCGAGCGCAGACAGCCTGAGCTCACGGAGCCGGACGATCTCGGCTTCGGCGAAGGGGGCACCGTCAGCGTCCGTGTACGGCTCGCCACGCCAGAGAGACAGCGCCCGGTCGAACGTGAGGTTCGCATCCGTCAGGGCGTTCAGGGTGCCGACGCCGACGAGCCGCCGGCTCTCGGCCAGGGCCGTCTCGAACCGGTCGACGTCGACATCGAGAGCCCCGAGCTCCAGCAGGTAGCCGCGAGGTGTCGTCACGATGGGGGCGATACCCGTCCCGCCGAGTGCTCGACGCAGGTACGCCATCTGGGTCTGCAGCGCATTTCGGGGATCGAGCGGGAGGCGCTCACCCCACAGATGATCGATGAGGGTCTCCGCCGGCACCGGCCGGCCGCGATGGAGGACGAGTGAGCACAGCAGGGTGCGTGGCAGACCTCGGCGGATCGGGACGGGACGATCCACGTGCCGCACCTCGAGCGCGCCGAGCACGCCGAGCTCGAGCTCGGGGTGCCGCTCCACGGTTCCGGCGCGACGTCGAGGTCCCCCGGCTGGTGCCGGGTCGACGCACGGCCCGAAGCGGTCGATGGCGACTTCGCTGACGTCGGTCATCCGACTCTCTCGACAGCTCTCGACAACGCAGACCTCGGCGTGAACCGGCATGCAACCGGCTCATCTCGGATCATGCGCCCGGCAGGCTCGGCTGTCAATCGTCAGCGGGGGAGTGGTGGCCAGGCGGCGGCAGCGCCGTGCAGTACGCCACTCCAAGCCGCCTCCAAGCTGGCCCCTAGGGCCATCGCCGACAGTGTCGATACCGAACATCGGGCGGTACGGCGGGCCTCGGCACGCCACGTCGCCCTCAACTGAAAGACACTGACATGAAGAGAGCACACCTTTCGATCGGGATGCTGGCCGGCGCCGTCATGCTGGTCGGTCTCAGCGGATGTGGCCTGCGGGACTCGGGTGACGATACCGCCGACCCGACCCTGACGACGAAGCCGCCGGTGACCACCGACAGCCAGCAGTCGACGACGTCGACGACAACCAAATCGACGACCGAGAAGCCGACGCCATCGTCGAGCTCGACCACGGCCGTCGCTCCGACCAAAGCTGTCGCCGAGGGATCGGGTTGCAGCCCGGGCTCTGGCCAGCTCCCGGACGGGACGTGGTACGGCTACGTGGTCGACACCGAGACCGACGGCTTCGAGTTCGACCTCGCGTGCTTCTTCCAGGGCAAGGCCGCAGCCCTGGCTGCGACCGAGGACGGCGCCGAGTCGCCGCCGCCGAACGACTACTACATCCGCAACGCCAACAAGGAGATCCGGACGGTCCGCGTCGGGTCGAACGGCCAGGTGACGTGGTATCCGGACTTCGGTGATCCAGCGTCCAAGGCCACGACCACCTACGACGACTGGGCCCGTGCGATCGCTGACCGCGGCTTCGTGACCGGTGTGTGGATCAAGGTCGGAAACGGGCAGGTCTCGACCATCGACGAGCAGTGGGTGCCGTGACGACCGCCCACGGGATCGCTCCATCGCAGCTCGGCCACGGGCAGTCCGTGGTGGCCGCTGGGGCGCACGCTCGGTTTCGGCGGCGCTGGTGGTTGCCGGCGTCGCCTCGCAGTGACACGACGAGTAGTCAAAGGAGAAGCACATGAAGAAAGTACTGATGGTCCTGGCCGCGATCGTGGCCATGGCGACGCTCGCGGTCCCGTCCGCCTCGGCGACCGGAACACGGTGTTCCGTGGTGTGGGGTTCCCTGGCCAAGTCGTCGTCTGCGACCGGAAGCGGCCAGCCGATAGCGGTCAGGGCAGGGCAGCACCGTTGCTTCGACCGCTTCGTGGTCGACCTCGACGGCCCGGCTACCGGCTATCGCGTGGACTACGTGCCGCGGCTGACCCAGGAGGGCTCGGGTGACCAGGTGCCGGTGACCGGCGGGGCGATCCTCCGGGTCATCGTCAACGCTGCGGCCCATGACGACGCCGGCAGGCCGACGATCGACTTCAAGGCGGTCGACCGCACGAGCGTCGCAGGTCATCGGACGTTTCGGGACGTCGCCTGGGCTGGCAGCTTCGAGGGTCAGACGACAATGGGACTCGGTGTGCGAGCCCGCCTCCCCTTCAGGGTCCTTGCGCTGAGCGGGCCCGGAGCGGGATCTCGGCTCGTGATCGACGTCGCCCACCGCTGGTGAGCCAGGGATCGGCCAGGCTGCCGCCGGACCCCACGACGAACCGGGGTCCGGCGGCTTCGTTCCGGAGAGATCGGTCGGCGGCCGTGGACTTCAGAGCGTCCCACCGGGCGTTGAGGCGCACGGTGGGCGAAGCTCGCAACCACTCGCTCCGGCATGTTTCGACCGCTGCGCAATGGGAATGACGGCGTGACGGTGTCCACCCGGATACCCCAGACGAGACAAGGAGATCCGACATGAGCGATAGTTCGAAGCTGAAGTGGGAAGGTCGCTGGGATCAGCTGAAGGGCAAGGCGAAGCAGACCTGGGGCGATCTCACCGACGACGACGTCGATGTGGCCGAAGGCGAGTACGACGAGATGGTCGGTCGTATCAAGGAGCGAACCGGCGAATCGAGGGAAGAGATCGAGCGCCGGCTCGACGCCCAGTGATCGGTCCTCGTCATGGCGCCTCGAGACTCCACTGCTGAGCACTCGACGGCGGAGCTCTCGGTCCCGGATCCGCTCGTGCCGGATCCGGGACCCGAGCCGCCTCCCCGGCCGGAACCGATCGAGCCGGTCGAACCGCCCGACCGGCCCGGCCCACCTCTACCGGATCCGCCCGAACCGCTGCCCGATCCCGAGCCCCGCATGGCGGGGCTCGGGCGGTAGACGGCCTCCGACGATCAATCGGATCTCCTGAACGACACGAGCGGCTGGTACAGCCAGGTGTAGCCGGCGACGGCGAACAGCATCGCAGCCGCCAGGACTGCGGCAGAGGTGGCGACGACCAGCGAGGTGACGAGGTAGCTGACCGCCACGAGGGCGACGAGCAAGGCGCAAGTGCCGATGATGGCGGTGATGATCGCAACGTCCAGATGGTCTTTGGTCTTGCGGGTCACACCGGACTCCGGGGAGCGCATCCGCTGGTGGACGCTGGGTGCTATCAACAGCACGGAGGCCAGCATCGATGCGGCGAATGCGACGTAGTAGGCGACCCGCTCGACGCCGGTCAACGTGGCGAACTCGGCCTGGACCGGGAGCACGAGCAGGAAGGCCACGAGCACCTGGGCTGCGGGCAGGGTGGTCCGGAGGCCCTCCATGAACGAGCGGAACTGTTGATCGATGCTCTCGTCGTGGTGGTCGTCGTTCTCGGCGGCTCGCGGGGTCGGCACGGGCTCGGTCGGCCCGACTGGGTCAGTGTCGGTTGCAGTCGACATGGTCGTGGATCAGACCGCGCTGCGACCCGGCTGGGCGCAGGAGCGACCGGTCTCGGCTCGGCTCGAGCACTCCGAGGAAGAAGCGGTGGATGCTCATGTTCGTTCTGGTTCTCCTTGTCGTCGTCAGTCGCCGAGGAATCGGCGATCCGCTGATCCAGATCGAGCTCGACGTGGACGCAGCGGTGGGGTGGCAGTCGGACGCTTCGGCCCTCCGGGGTCGCCGGCTGATCGCTACGTCCCGTCTCTGGTGGCCGTCCTACCCACCGCCGATGGCAGCAAACGTGGTGTGACCGTTCCGCCGGGGTCCGATCCTCGGTCCGGTGATCGTCACCGCACGAGGCCGGGTGGGGGACCGTCAGCGCAGCTGGCTCCGAACCCGCTTGCCGGTGGCGGTCAGTGGCAACCGGTCGACGACGTGGATCGACGTGGGGATCTTGTATCTGGAGAGCCGCTGACGGCAGTGGTCGACGATCGACTGGCGGTCGACGTCGCCACCGCCCACCGTGGTCACATAGGCGACGACCCGCTCACCGGCCACCTCGTCCGGTTCGCCGATCACGACTGCGCTCTCGACATCGCCGTGGGTCTCGATCACCGCCTCCACCTCTGCGGGGAAGACGTTGAAACCCGAGACGTTGATCAGGTCCTTGCTCCGGCCAACGAGGTACAGGGTGCCGTCGTCGTCCTGGATCGCCACGTCGCCGGTACGGCACCAGCCGTCGGAGATCAGTACCTCCGCCGTTGCCGCTGCGTCGTCGAGGTACCCGTGGAAGACCGAGCCGGTGCGGATCCAGACCTCTCCTCTGTCACCCTGTTCGACCTCCAGGCCGTCCTCGACCAGCCGCAGCTCGACGTCGTCGAGCGGCCGGCCGACCGATCCCGGGTGGCGACGAGCGGCCAGCTCCAAGGCGACCGTTCCCGCGGTCTCGGTGAGCCCGTAGCCCTGAGCCAGTTCGAGCCCGAAGCGCTCGTGCACCGCATCGGCGATCGCCGGATTGAGGGTGCTGGCCCCGGTGCGGGCGAAGGTGACCGATCGCATGGCATCCTCGGCGCCATGACCGCCGGCACTGGCCAGCGCATCCCACATCGGCGGCACCCCGACGACGTGGGTGACCTGGTGACGGGCGATCAGCTCCAGCGCTGCTTCGGCCTCCCAGGGGGCCTGCAACACGACCGTTGCGCCGACCCGCAGGCTCGGCAGCAGACACATGTTGAGTCCGAGGACATGGGTCAGCGGCAGGGCGGCCAGTGTGACGTCGCCCGCGGCCAGACCGGGCCCGACCCGGATGATGCGCTGCTGGGCCAACACGAGGTTGTCGAGGGTCAGCACGGCGGCCCGAGGTGCGCCGACGATGCCGCTCGTGTGGAGGATCGCTCCGGCCTGCGACCCATCGATGTCCAGCGGCGGTGCCGGCTCGACGTCGGGGAGCGGGGGGAGCTCTGACGACGGGCTGCCGGCCGCAGTGCCGACGGCGGACCGATCGATCACGTCGGCAGCCACGGCCTCGGCGACTCGTTCCGCCGTGCTCGGGCCGGCGATCAGCGCCCTGGGGCTCAGCGCCTCGATGCGCTCGTTGATGACCGGCTGCGGATCTCGCGACGTGATCGGGCACGCCACGGCGCCGACGGCTTGGGCGGCCAGCAGCCCGGTGACGAACGCGGTGTCGTTCACGCCGAGGACGACCACCCGATCACCGACGGTGACCCCGGCGGCCAGGAGCCCGCCCGCAGTCCTGGCGACATGGTCGGCCAGCTCTCCGTAGGAGACCGCGCCCCCCGGTTCGATCAGGGCCGCCGCCGTCGGCGAGTGCGTTGCGATCAGTTCGTTACGCATGGGTCCCGTCTCCGTGTCGATTCGTCAGTCGATCGTACCGTGTGCCTCGCCACTCTCCCTTACAGCGTCAGTCAGGTATCGATTCGGGAGCTCGGGTCGAGCGGCTCGGGTCCTGTGGAGCATTGGTGTCAATCGGGGGGTCGAGGCGTCGGCACGATGCCGTTCGACGAGGTCGTCTCGGCGTACCGGTCGACGTAGCGCTGGCCGGACAGCTGGGCGATCTCGAACATCACGTCGTCGGTCAGGTTCCGGTAGGCCCGTCGGTCCTTGGGTCGGTAGCGATGGAACTCGAGCGGCTCACCGATCTTGAGCCCGCAATCGCCCCGCAGCTTCGGGAGTCGGCTGCCCGGCGGCTGCACCTCGCCGGTGCCGGTGATGCCGACCGGAACGATCGGGGCCCCCGACTTGAACGCGAGCCACGCCAGGCCGGTGTGACCTCGATAGAGCATGCCGTCCCTGCTGCGGGTGCCCTCCGGGAAGATCCCGAGGCACTCGCCGGCCTCGAGCACACCGAGACCGCTCCGCATGGCCGCAAGCGCTGCCTTGCGGCCGCCTCGATCGACCGGGATCATGCCGAGCGCCGGGAAGAGCGCCTTGGTCAACCGGGTCTCGAGGTACTCCGCCTTTCCCATCAGCCAGACCCGACGGCGCAGCTCGAACATCAGCAGGGGCGAGTCGATGAACGACACGTGATTGGCGGCCAGGATGGCCGGACCGGTGGTCGGCAGGTTGTCCATCCCCTCGACGGTCAGCTGCCACCCCTTGGCGAGCGCCCCGGTCAGCAACCTGAGGCCGGCGTACGTCACCCGATTGACCGGCCGCTCGGTCAAGGTGATCGCGGCGGGGACGCTCCGCGACGAGTTCGCCGTGTCGGACCCGACCGACTCGGCCGGACGAGCGGCGGCATCCTGGAGCATCCCCTCATCATCATCCAGTGGTCACACCGTCGCAAGGCGCCCAGCGTGCCGTTCGTCACGGCCGATCGACCGTCAGCCGGTGTCCTCTTCGGCGAGGCTGGTCCGCCGGATCTTGCCGGTCGGCGTGCGAGGCAGCTCGTCGACGAAGGTGATGTCGCGGGGAACCTTGTGCCTGGCCAGCTGGGCCGCAACCAGCTCCCGGATCTCGGTCGGTCCGAGCACGGCACCGGGAGCCGGGACGACGAACGCCGCGAGCCGTTGACCGAAGTCGGGATCGCTGACCCCGACCACCGCCGCATCGGCCACATCGGGATGGGCCAGCAGCACGTCCTCGACCTCTCCTGGGAACACGTTCTCCCCGCCGCTGATGATCATGTCGTCGGCCCGGCCGGTGACGAACAGCCTGCCCTCGCGGTCGAAGTACCCGACGTCGCCAGACGACATGCGACCGTCGATCACCTCCTTGGACCCACCGCCGGTGTAACCGGAGAATTGAGCGGCGTTGCGAACGAATATCCGGCCCTCGATCCCCGGGGCGCACGCTCGTCCGTCGCGGTCGAGAATGACCACCTCCGATCCCGGCACGACCCGACCGGCGGTACCGGGAGCAGCCAGGAGATCGGCGGGCGTGGCGATGGTGGCCTGCCCGACCTCGGTCGACCCGTACAGGTTGTAGAGGTGCTCGCCGACGCGATCCATCCATGCCGTGGCAACCGGAGCCGGCAGCGCCGAGCCGCTGGTGGCCACGATCCGCAACGTCGTCATCGCGCTCGGATCGATGTCCTCGTCAGCCAGTAGCCGCTGCAGCATGACCGGCACGACGGCGAGAACCGTGGCTCGATGCTCGATCACCGAGCGGACGGTCTGCTCGGTGGAGAACCGGGGCGAGACGATCACCGGTGAGCCGAGCGACGCGGCGATGATGAGCTGGCTGAGCCCCCAGGCGTGGAACAGGGGACAGGCGATGACGAAGATGTCGCCCTGTTGGTAGGGGATCAGGTTCATGATGCCGGACGCCGCTCGTGGGTCGGTCGCCGTGCCTCGCCTCGCCCCTTTCGGCACGCCGGTCGTTCCGGACGTGAGCAGCACCGGACTGCTGAGCCGGGGCAGCAGCAGGTTCGGGCGCCGGCGACCGATACGGCGGATCTCCCCGATCGAGTCCTGACCGTCGACCTGGCCGTCGGCGATGATGACGGGCCGGTCCCATCCGGCGGCCTCGGCGACGTGATGGAGGCTGGCATCACAGACCAGGCCGGCAACCTGCTCGCGCTCCAACACCTCGGCCAACTGGGGCCCGGCGAAGCCGGTGTTGAGGTAGACGGCGTTCAGGCCGGCCTTGGCCGCGGCGAGATTCGCCTCGACGAAGTCGCGATGGTTGTGGCACAGGATCCCGATGTTGCGACCGGGTCGTAGCCCCTGAGCCGCCATGCCCTTGGCGAGCGAGCTCGAGCGGCGGTCGAGCTGGGCGAACCGCAGCGTTCCCCGGTGGTCGATGACGGCGGGTCGGTTCGGGTGGCGCAGCGCTGCGGCACCGTAGAAGGTCGCGATCGACGGGCCCCATCTGGTAGCGGCACCGGCCACCGAGGCCAGCCGGGCCGGGTCGAGGAGGCCCATTCTCCTCACCACGTCGAGCGATTCCCGTGCCCCCATGCGGTCCCGCCTCCCAACGGCTCTCACCCATCCTTGCAGACGGTCACCTGGATATGGAGATCTGCCGGCGGAGAATCCGCCGAGCAGCGATCCTGCGACCAGCGATCTCGCAGGCAAGATTTTGCGAACAATACCACGCAAGGGCTTGGCATTGTTCGCTCTGCGAACTATAGTACGTGCACGTAACCCACACCACATGCGCCACCCGCGGCGCTGCACAAGGAGAACCCCCAACGTGAGTGTTGCCGAACAGATGACCGAGACCCAGGAACGAATCCTCTCCGAGGTCGAGAGCGCCCAGGACCGGATGATCGAGATGAACCAGCGCATCGCCGAGGCGATGACCAGGATGCTGCCGGGCGAGCGGTACCAGCTCCGGTCCCTTCCGGGGATGGGCGAGCTGCCGCACCCCAAGGAGCTCGTCGACACCTACTTCGACTTCGCCGCCAAGATGACCGAGGCCAATCGCTCCTTCTACAAGGAGATGTTGGAGATCTGGGCGCCGGAGCAGCCGGCCGAGGACGTCGAGAAGAAGGCCACCAAGGCCACCAAGGCCACCAAGACCACCAAAGCCACCAAGAAGACCACCAAGGCCAAGAAGGCCTGACCGACCGAGGCCGTCGGCGGAGGGTGAGCGCCATGCTCTCCTCCGCCTTCGACCGCAGCTCGGCTCCCGAGACCCCGTTGACATGACAGAAGCGAAACGCGAGCACCTCGACGGCCTGGGTCAGTTCATCCGGGCCCAACGGCGCATGGCAGAGCTCTCCCAGCGCGAGCTGGCCAGGATCGCCCATGTCTCGGATGCGTACGTGAGCCAGCTCGAGCGCGGTATGCACGAGCCGACCGTGAAGGTCCTGCGCTCGATCGCCGCTGCCCTCGACATCCGGGCCAACACGATGCTTCGCTATGCCGGCTGGCTGGAGGACAGCGCCGGCGAGCAGGACGACGACGCCGACGAGCCCGACGTCGAGGCCGCCATCAGGGGCAGCCGTGAGCTGACGGAGCAACAGAAGCAGGCGCTGCTCTCCGTCTACCGAGGCTTCGTCGAGTCGGGAGACGCGAGCGGGTGACCGCTCGTCGTTGCCCGGCCGCCCCGGTCGTGACGACCGGTACCCGCCGCTCGCGGGCCGAATCGGAGAGCAACGGAACGGAGACTGAACATGCCAACCGCTGAGAACGACGGCGTCGTCATCGAATACGACACGATCGGCGATCCCGACGATCCGGCCGTGCTGCTCGTGATGGGCTTCACCATGCAGCTCACCGCCTGGGATCCTGCGTTCTGCCAGATGCTCGCCGACCACGGGCTGTTCGTCATACGATTCGACAACCGGGATGCCGGGCTGAGCACCAAGTCCGAAGGCCCGCCCCCGAACGTGCTGGCCCTGCTGGCCGCGGTCACGGCTGGTGGCACGGTGAGCGCCGAGGTCCCCTACACCCTGTCCCACATGGCCGCCGATGGCCTGGCCGTGCTCGACGCGCTCGCCATCGAGGCCGCTCACGCCGTCGGCGCGTCGATGGGGGGCATGATCGCTCAGCAGCTCGCGATCGAGCACCCCGGACGGACACTGTCGCTCACGTCGATCATGTCGACCACTGGGAACCCCCAGGTCGGCCAGGGTCGCCAGGAGGCGATTGCGGCGCTGTTCACCCCGCCGCCGACCGATCGTGAGGGGGCGATCGAGCGCGGGGTACGAGTGGGTGAGCTGGTCTCCGGCCCGCACTTCGACGAGGTCGAGGCCAGGATCCGGATCGCGCAGGCCTACGACCGCTCGTTCCACCCCCAGGGCGCACCCTTCCAGATGGCAGCCATAGCCAAGACCGGCGATCGGACCGAGAGACTGAATCAGCTCGACGTACCGACCCTCGTCATACACGGCGAGCTCGATCCGCTCGTCGACGTCTCGGGGGGCGAGGCCACTGCCGCGGCCATCCCCGGGGCCAAGCTCATGACCGTCGAGGACATGGGCCACGACCTGCCGAAGCCGCGCTGGGCGGAGATCACCGCCGCCATCGCCTCGATCGCAGGCAGGATCTGAATCCCGGCGAGCCGACAGACTGGCCACAGGAAGCGCTCATCCGACGGTAATAGGCCGGTAACCGGGTCGCTACCGGCCGCAGCGACACTAGTCTGGGTGAGCGCGGCAGGAGTAGGCGAGGAATCCATGTTGTCTTCGAACGGTCGTGGCCAGCCGCGCGTCACGCTGGTTCTCGGCGGCGGCTGGATCTTGGGCGGCTCCTTCCACGCCGGCGTGATCCTGGCCCTGCGCGATGCGCTCGGCATCGACGCCCGCCACGCCGTCACCGTTGTCGGCACCTCGTCCGGCGCAGTGGCCACGGCACTGATCGGGGCGGGTGTCAGCCCCGAAGACCTCTATCGCCGCGAGCACGGCCTCGCACTGTCCGAGCAGGGGCAGGAGCTGCTCGGCCGGGTTCGCCGTCGCTCGTCGGGGAACGACCGCCGGTCGATGCCCAACCCGTTGCCCGCCGCGCCCGGCGTGCTGGCCAGAGCCGCCTCCCGCTCGGGCCGGCAGGCGCCTGCCGCAATCGCCGCCGGCCTGCTGCCTCGGGGGACGGTGCCCCACAACCGGCTCCGCCACTACGTCGACGATCTGACAAACGCCTCGTGGCCAGACGGCCCGAATCTCCGCTTCTGTGCGATCGACATGCGCCGGGCCAGCCGGGTCGTCATCGACCGCTCGTGGCCGACGACACCGGGACTGGCGGTTGCGGCCTCCTGTGCGATCCCCGGACTGCATGCGCCGGTCAGGATAGGGGAGCTGGAGCTGCTCGACGGGGCGCTGCACTCGGCGGACAATCTCGACTGCGTGGCCGAGGACGAGTCCGATCTCATCGTCGTCAGCTCACCGCTCGCTGCAGACTCACCGGTCGACTGGGTGAGGCCCTTGGCCCTGCTGCGCAACACGGTGCGGCAGCGGACCGAGCTCGACCGCCGCACCGTCGACGGCCGGCCCGTCGTGGTGGTCCAGCCGGGCCCGACCGACGTCCGTGTCATGGGAGCCGACCTCAACGACCGGCGGCGGCGGGGCGATGTGGCCAGGCGGGCCTACCTGACCGCCTGCGCTGCGCTCGCCGATGGCGGGCCGGACCGGGGTGGGCACCGGGTGGCCGGGCAAACCTGACCACACCGGCTCGTCTCCCGGCGATGGGACCGCCGCCGGCCACTGGTGCCGGTGACGCCCCGGCCGTACCATCTCAGCAATGGCCGCTTGGAACTTCGCCACGATCTGGGAGATCGTCGCCGACAACGTGCCCGAAGCGCCGGCGATCCACCAGGGGGACCGCACGGTCCACTGGGCCGAGCTCGATCGGCGGGCCGACGGCGTGGGCGCCGCCCTGCTGGCCTCCGGGGCCACGGCCCAGGACAAGGTGGCGATGTATCTCTACAACTGCCCCGAGTACCTGGAGACCTGCTTCGCCTGCTTCAAGGCGGGGCTCGTCCCGGTCAACACCAACTACCGCTACGCCGACGACGAGCTGCTCTATCTCTGGGACAACGCCGATGCGGTGGCCGTGGTGTTCCATGCCAGCCTCGGCGACCATGTCGAGCGACTCCGGGCCAGGCTGCCGCTGGTCAGGAGGTGGTTGTGGGTCGACGACGACGGCAGCAGGTGTCCGGAGTGGGCCACGCCGTACGAGACGGCGGCCACCGCCGCGACGCCGCGGCTGATGCCCCCCTGGGGGCGGGGTGACGACGATCTGCTGATGATCTACACCGGCGGCACGACCGGGATGCCGAAAGGCGTGATGTGGCGCCAGGACGACCTGGTCCGGGGCGTGATCGGCGCCACGTCGAAGCGGTACCGGGGCCCGGCAGACTACGACAGCGTCAGACAGACCTTCACCCGCCCCGGGCGAACCGGGCTCCCGGCGTGTCCGCTGATGCACGGAACCGGCTGGTTCTCGTCGCTGGCTTTGCTCTCGACGGCCGGCTCGGTCGTGCTGCTGGAGGGGCGCCGATTCGACGCCGAGGAGCTGCTGGACTGCTACGAGCGGCACCGCGTCCACGTCTCGGCCATCGTCGGCGATGCGCTGGCCAAGCCGATCCTGGCCGCACTCGACGCCCATCCCGGTCGCTGGGATCTGTCCCATCTCCGCGTCCTGAACTCGTCGGGGGTGATGTGGTCGTCCCAGGTGAAGCAACGCCTCCTCCACCACCTACCGCACGTGCAGCTGGTCGACAACTTCGGCTCGTCGGAGGCGATGGGCATGGCCCAATCGGTGACGACCTCGTCGGAGACGGCGCAGACAGCCACGTTCAAGGTGTCGGCCAACACTCGGGTCATCGACGACGACGGGACCGATGTCGTCCCCGGCAGTGGCCAGGTGGGCAGGGTGGCGGTTCGGGGTCATCAGCCGCTCGGCTACTACAAGGACCCCGAGAAGTCGTCGGACACGTTCGTGACGATCGACGGCGATCGCTACTCGATCCCTGGCGACTACGCAGCGGTGGCAGCCGACGGCACGCTCGAGCTCCTCGGTCGCGGATCGGTCTGCGTGAACACCGGCGGGGAGAAGGTCTTCCCCGAGGAGGTCGAGGAGGTCCTCAAGCTCGACCCGGCCATCGGCGACGCGGTCGTCGTCGGCGTTCCCCACGAGCGCTTCGGTGAGTCGGTGACCGCGGTGGTCGAGCACGCCGGGCCGGACGCGTTCGACGAGGACGCCGTCATCGCGTCGGTGAAGGAGCGGCTGGCCTCCTACAAGGCTCCGAAGCACGTCGTCGTCATCGACTCCATCGGCCGCAGCGCCAGCGGCAAGGTCGACTACGGGGCGATGCGCCGCTTCGCGATCGAACAGATCGAGCAGCCGTCAGATCCGGCAGCGCCGGCCGCCGGCGGATGAGCGCAGGCGCCGGGAGCCTCGGGCCGGATCCTGCTCAGGCCTCGGCGAGGAGCTCCTCGTAGGCCCGTTCCACGTCTTCGCGCAGCGCAGCGGGCTCTGTGATGGCCGCAGGATCGATGGTCATGGCCAGGTGCATCGTGTCGAGATAGGAGATGACGGCAACGATCATCGCGGACCCCGCGACAGGGCCCGGTGCGAAGATCCCGGTCATCTCGTGGCCACCGATGTAGAGCTGCTTGCTGGTCGACCGCACGTTGGTGGTCGCGAAATCGATGCTGGCAGCCTGGGCCCTGGCCGTGCTCGTTGTCAACGAGGTCGGTAGCAGGTTCACCACCCCGGCCAGGCCCCCCATCATGCCACCTCCGTACACCTTCGACCGCTGCTGCCCGACACGTTCCTGGACGGCCCGGACCCGGTCTTCGACGCTCATCGGGCCGGCCGGTACCTGCACACGGACCGGCGTGAAGGAGTTGCCCCCCTCGGCGCTGTCGGTTCTGGTCGAGACGACGAACGAGGTGTTGAACGCCTCGGCTGGGCGCCCCCGGGCCTCGTGATGGGCGACCGCTCCGTTGATCAGGCCGGTCATGAAGACATCGTTGACCGAGGCGTCGAGGGCCTTGGCCGCACGCTTGACGTCGCCGAGCGGGACCCGGAGGATCTCCAGGTGTCGGTGCCGGGAGCGTCCGGTCCACAGCGGCGAGCCGGCGTTGCCGGCGCCATCGTCCTGTCCCTGCTGGACTTGGGATGCCACCATGCGGCCGTACTTCTGCGCCGACTCCGCGGTGTCGAGCCAGATCCCGGGATCGGCTGCGGCGAGGGACGCTCTGGCCATGACGGCCCGGCCGATCTTCGGTGGCGTGGCCACGACGTCGACGGCCCGCTTCGACCAGCCGCTGCGGCCCCGCTCCCGTTCCTCGGCGGCGCACGTCTCGGCCACCAGCGCATCGAGATCGACCTCGTCCGGAACGGGCGTGTCCGGGTCACGGACCATGAACCGCTCCTGCATCCTGGCCATGCCGTAGCCGTCTGCGATGGAGTGGTGGAGCTTCATCAGCAGTGCCGAGCGGTCGCCGTCGAGCCCGCCGATCAGCGTCACCTGCCACAGTGGCCTGGTCCGGTCGTAGGGCTCCTGCATGGCCAGGGCGACGTAGTCCAGGAGCCCACGCTCGCTCCGATCGCCGGCGAGGACGACGTGGCGGTAGTGGTACCGGAAATCGAACTCGGGATCGGCGGCCCAGGTCGGCCGCTCGTATCGACCGATGCCCGGCATCACTCGCTCCCGCAACCGGGGTAGGGCGGCAACCGCCGCACGGAGCCACCGCTCGAACACCTCGCCGTCGACGTCGCCGTCGATGATGCTGAGCGACCCGCCGCTCGGGTTCAGCCACGGGTCCTTCTCGATGTTCCACATCAGGGCTTCGGCCGGCGACATCTGGCGCTCGAAGCGCGATCCTCGTCCCTGCGATTCGGAGCTCATGCCTTGCGCCTCTTCAGCTTCAAGGCCTTGAAGAGCGTGTCGATCTCCTCGAGGTGGAGATCGACCAGGAGCTCCAGATCGGGGACGAGCTCCCGGCACGAGACGAGTCCGATGTCGAGCGTGTCGAGGTAGCTGTGGACCGTGATGTTGAGCCCCATGCCCTCGGCGATGGTGGAGACCGGGTAGTAGTGCTGCATCTCGGCACCGGCGACGTACAGCGGTTGACGGGGACCCGGGACGTTGGAGATGACGACGTTCACCACCGGATTGGTCTGGTCGGCCAGTCTCATCGAGCTGGCGAGCCTCGCGGCCTGGACGGCCAGTGCCGGCGAGGAGAAGTTGGCCAGATCGACCAGGGCGTCGGCAGGCACCATCTCGAACTGGTCCTTCGCCGCCTCCATCGCCACCCGCGTGACCTCGATCCGCTCGAGCGGGTCGTCGACGTTGGTCGGCAGCGCGGCCACGAGTCCCGAGACGCGATTGGTCCATCGGTCCGCCTCGTCCCCGGTCCGGATCGAGACCGGGACCATGGCCTGGAGCGGTTCCTCCGGGAGGGCGTCGTGGTGGAGGAGGTACTGTCGCAGCGCGCCGGCACAGATCGCCATGACCACGTCGTTGACGGTGGCACCGGCCTTGGTCTTGAGCTTCTTGATGTCGCTCAGTGGCACGGAGCGCATGGCCAAGCGACGGTGCGGGGTGATCGACCGGTTGAACGGCGTCCGCGGGGCCGTCATCGACGGGGTCCCGAGCTGATCGTCGCCGTTGGTCGATGATCTTCGGGACCTCGGCAGCTGCCGCCTGGCATTGGCCACCATGGTCTCCAGCCCCCGGTTGCGGGTGATCTCGGCCATCTGCTGCAAGGCATTGAGCTGGACTCTGGCCAGTCGAGCCGGCCGTCTCATGTAGGAGCTGACCGTGCGGCTCAACAGCTCGAGGTCGGTCGGGATCGAGTCGGGCTTCCACACGCCCTTGTCCGGCGCGATCTCGTCACCGGCCGGATCGGCGTCCAGCAGGATCGTCAGGAGCTCGACGCCGGAAGCACCGTCGACGGTGGCGTGATGGATCTTGGTCAGCACGGCGAAGTCGTCGTCCTCGAGGCCTTCCATGACGTAGGCCTCCCACAGCGGCTTGCTCCGGTCCATGGGCCGACCGATGATCCTCGCCACCTGGGCCGCCAGTTGCTCGAGGTCACCCGGTGGGGGAATGGCGATGTGGCGAACGTGGAAGTCGATGTCGAAGTCGGGATCGTTGATCCAGTAGGGGTGATCCAGTCCCATCGGGACCTCGACCAGCCGGCGGCGGAACGGATCCAGCAGGTGCAGCCGGCTCTCGACCTGGGCCTTGAAGGCCTCGTACGGCTGGTAGTCCGGGGTGGGGCGACGATAGATGCCGAGCCCGCTCACGTGCCCGAACGACCTCGGCGTCTCCATGTAGAGGAAGCTGGCGTCGAGTCCGGTCAGTTGTTTCATCGGTCTTCTCCGGGGGAGGTCGGTTGGCTGGCGAGCGCGGCCTCGATGAGGCCGTGGAGCTCGTGGATCGACTCGGTGGGACGACCGAGCTCGAACGCCTCGGCTGGGGTCGCAAGGCCGTTGACGACGAGGTGGACCAGGTTGATGAGTGGGGTCTGAACACTTGTCCGTCGAGCCAGTTCCAGCATGTTGTCGACGCTCTTCACCCCTTCGGCCACCATGTTGGTGGTGGCGGAGATCTCCTCGACGGTCCGGCCCGCCGCCAGCTCCCGGCCGAAGTGATGGTTGCGGCTCTCAGAGCTGAGGCAGGTGGCCACGAGGTCGCCCTGGCCGGCCAGGCCGAGGAACGTCTCGGGTCGGGCGCCGAGGGCCGAGCCCAGGGACGCCATCTCGACCAGGCCCCGACAGATCAGCGCCGAGATCGAGTTGTGCCCGTGGTCGAGCCCAGCTGCGATACCGGCGGCGACGGCGATGACGTTCTTGATGGAGCCGCCGAGCTCGCAGCCGATGATGTCATCATTGGTGTACACATCGAATCGGGGACCGCTGAACACCGGCTGCAGCCCGTGGGCCAGGTCGAGGTCCCGGAAGGCCAGCACGGTCGCCGCCGGCTGGCCGCGCACGATCTCACGGGCCAGGTTCGGTCCGCTGAGGACCCCGACGGTCTCGTGCCCGCCGAGTGCCTCGCCGATCACCTGTGTCGGTCGCAGCAGCGTCTCGTCCTCGATGCCCTTGGAGAGGCTGACGATCGGGACCGTCGGCGCCACCGAGCCACGAAGCCCGCCGACGACACGTCGGATGTACTGCGTCGGCACGGCGACGACGATCAGCGAGATGTCCCGGGCGGCCTCGTGGATGTCGCCGGTGGCCCGCAGGGCAGGTGGCAGCTGAACCTCCGGGTGGAACAGCGGGTTCTCGTGCCGCTGGTTCACCGCCTCGACGATCTCGTCCTCGAGGGCCCAGAGGGTCACCGCATGACCGTGCTCGGCCAGGAGGGCCGCCATCGCCGTGCCCCACGAGCCGGCGCCGATCACCGCCACTCGTTTGTACTCGTCGCTCATCCGGCCTTCTTCGAACCGGCCCGCTTGGCGCCGGCCTTCTTGGAACTGGTCTTCTTCGGGCCGGCCTTTTCCGGGCCGGCCTTCTGGCCGTCGTCGGTGTCGGCCGGGGTTTCGTCTGCCCGATCGGCAGAGGAGTCGGAACTGCCGCGGCGGAGACCCTGCCCCGTCATCAGGGCCATGATGTTGGCGAACGGCTCCTGGTAGGCGACGATCTGCTCGCCGGCCAGCGCCAGTCGCTCGGCCGTGATCTCGATGTGAGCCAGCCGATCGTCGAGCTCGCTGAGCTGTTGGCGCTGCTCCGCCAGCTCGGCTCGCAACGCCTCGATCTGGGCCAGGGGGGGACCGAACGCGTCCATCATGTCGCTCATGGCCTTGACGGCGTCCGTCGGGAACATCAGCTGGGAGATGCCGTCGAGCACGGCCTGGCGCTGTTCTGCCGACATCGTGTAGCGGGCGAACGACTCCTGCATCCGCCGGAGCGCGTCGCGTCCGGCCTGGATCGTGTCGAGGAAATCGGGCTCAGCCATCGAGCACCACACCTCCAGCGGCGAGGAGCTCGCCATAGGCTTCGGTCATGCAGTCGGTCAGGTCGCCGGGGTCGTCGACTGCAGCAGGGTCGATGAACATCCCGATGTGCAGGTTCCCGTTGTAGGAGATGGTCGTCATGTTGAAGGCGGTACCGGCCACCGGACCCATGGTGACGGTCTCCAGGACCTCTGCGCCGGACATGAAGGTGGGGAACGGAGCGGCTCGCAGGTTGGAGGTGGCGAAATCCATCTTGGCCGCCTGCGACCTGGCGAGCTGGGTCACGACCGATGTCGGCATCAGGTTGGCCAGACCGGCGAGACCGCTGAGGGCCCCCTCGCCGCTGATCGCCTCCCGCTTGGCCGCCATGCGGTCCCGAACGTCGTGGAGGCGCTCCTCCGGTGACAGGTCGCCGCCCGGGATCTGAACCGGGGTCGGGGTGAAGGAGTTGCCGCCGATCGCCTTGTCGCTCCTGGTGCTGACCACGAAGCTGATGTTGAGTGCCTCGACCTCGGTTTCGCGGCGGGAGTGATAGGCCAGGGCGCCGTTGACGGCCCCGGCGACGAACATGTCGTTGACGCTGGCCCCCATGGCCTTGCCGGCGGCCTTGACCGCGTCGAGCGGGATGACCAGCGACTCGAGGTGTCGCCGGCGCGATCGGTTGGTCCACAGCGGTGAGCCGCCGGCGGTTCCGCCTTCTGCCGGGCTGAGTTGCCTGACCGCCTCGCCGACGTTTCCGACGAGGTCGCCGACCACGTCCTGGGCACGACTGGGATCGGCCGACCACAGCGCCGCCTCGCCCATCGCCCGCTTGGCGATCCCGGCCTGCCGCCGCCAGACGTGGCCGAGCGACTGGGTGGCGGAGCCGAGGGTCGACGCCCGCTCGCCTCCCCGGTCCTCGTCCCCCTCTGCGGCGATCGCCTCCTCGATCACGCGATCGAGGTCGACGGCGGGGGGCAGATCTGCTTCTCGCTCGGCCTCCATGTACAGCTCGGACAACCGGACGGCCCCGATGCCGTCGGTTATCGAGTGGTGCATCTTGGTGAACAGAGCCCCTCGCCCGCCCTCGACGCCGTCGATGACCACGAAGAGCCACAGCGGGCGGGTCCGGTCGTAGGGGTCCTCATAGAGCTGGGTGGCGAGATCGTAGAGCTGGCGAATGGTGCCCGGGGCCGGTAGCCCGATGTGGCGGAGGTGGTAGCCGAGGTCGAACTCGGGGTCCGTCGACCACGTCGGGGGCGACAGCCGGCCGAAGCCGGACACCACTCGCTCCCGGAGCCGAGGGATCTTGGACACCGCATAGGCCATTCGATGGCGGAGCTGGTCGACGTCGATCGGTCGATCGAGCACCGAGACCATGGCGCCGCTCGGGTTGAGCCAGGGGTCCTTCTCGATGTTCCACATCAGGGCTTCGGCATCGGACATCTTGCGCTCGAAGCGCTGCTCTCGTTCTGGGCGTTCTGCCATCTTCTTCCTCAGGTGTCGGTGCCGGGCCGACGATCGGCCTCTTCTTTCGGGTTACCGGCATAACCCGGCGGATAGGTCAGCGCCAGCTCTTCCTCGGTCGGCGTGTGGGGGATCCTGGCCTCGGGGGGCAGCAGGTCCACGATGGCCGACATGATCCGCTTCGTGTCGGCATCCACGCTGCGGTAGCGGAGCTCGACCGGTGGTCCGACCCTGACCGTGATCATCGGCGGATCGGTGGTGTCCATGTTCGGCAGACGCTGGCTGCGAGGCCACACCTTCTCGGTGCCCCACAGCCCGACCGGGATGACCGGGGCCTTCGTCGCGTGGGCCAGTCGAGCAGCACCCCACCGGCCCTTGAGCTCGGTCTCGAAGAACGCCGGACCTCGAGGGATCGTGCCCTGGGGCGCCATCGAGATCAGCTGACCCGCCTGGAGTGCCTGGATGGCCGCCTCCAGTGGTTCGTCGGACCCGGTGCCTCGATCGACCCGGATGCCGCCCATCATCTTCGACAGCTGACCGATGATCGGCGCATCGAACACCTCCTTCTTGCCGAGGAACCGGGCCGGTCGGCCCGCCTTGGCCAGCGTGAAGTTGACGGCGCTCGAGTCGAAGTAGCTGCGATGGTTGAACACCACGATGGCCGCTCCCTCCTTGGGGATGTGCTCGGTGCCCTCGATGTCGAACCTCGCGTTGGCTGCCAGCTCGGGCCGGTTGAGCGGGCGCAGCCAGTCCTGGAGCTCCCGGCCGGCCACCTTGACCACGCCGGGGGGGACGTCGAGGTGACGGATCGGCCAATCGTTGAGCCTGGCCACGATCGTCAGCTGGGCGTCGGGATTCACCGCCACCGGGTGGCCGACGGTCCGCAGCATCGGGACGTCGTACACGCTGTCGGAGTACGCATAGCTGGCGCCGAGGTCGATCTTGTGCTCCCTGGCCCAGTGCTTGATGGCGGTCATCTTGTTCCGGCCCCACAGGAAGCGGCCCTCGAGATGACCGGAGTAGACGTCGCCGTCGGTGGCCCACTCGGTGGCGAAGACGTGCTCCATGCCCAACCGGTCGGCCAGCGGCTGGACGAAGCAACGAGGGCTGGTGGTGGCCAGCACGGGGAGCCGGCCGGCTTCCCTGTGCTCCTCGATGAGGATGCGACCATAGGGCTGGACCCGCTCGATGAGCTCCTCGGCTGCCGCCTCCATGGCCTTGGCGACATCCACGATCGGCCACCCCTTGGCCCCCCGTACGGCGTAGCGGGCCGCCTGCATGGCGAACGGGTTCTCGCCGACGAGCTCGTACACCTTGTAGAGGGCGTCGACGGCGGGGATCTGGGGTGTGCTCGAGACACCGGCCTCGGCGAGATGGTGCTGGAACACCGGGGCGGTGGATCCGGCGATCAACGTCCGATCGAGGTCGAAGATGGCGAGTGCGGTCATCTGGTCTCCTGGGTTCTCTTGGAGGATGTACGGGATCTGCGGGAGGTTCGGACGAGCTCGGCCGCCGCCTCCTCGATGCTGCCCATCAGCGGCCACAGGTCGTCGATCGCGTCCCGGCAGGCGAGGAGGCCGAAGTCGATCGAGCCGTTGTAGGACGACAGCGTGATGTTGAGCCCCGCCCCGTCGGTGATCACCGGCACGGGGAAGGAGGCGACGAGGGGGGCGCCGGAGCAGAACAGCCGGTACTGGGGACCGGGGATGTTCGAGATCACGACGTTGAACGGCGGGTTCGTCATGTCGGCCAGCTTGGTCCTGGCCACCAGCCTGGCCACCCGGGCCGCAACGGCCGGCGGTGCGAACTGGGCGAAGTCCTGCAGGGTGTCGGCCGGCAGGGCGGCGTGCTCGGTCTTGGCCAGCTCCATGGCCTCATGCGCCAGCCGAAGCCGTTCGAGGGGATCTGGTCGGTTCGTCGGCAGGGGAGCGATCATCGCAGAGATGCGATTGCCGGGCCGGCGGGAGTCGACGTCCGTTCTCACCGAGACGGGCACCATCGCCAGTACGGGATCGGTCGGGAGCTCGTGGCGGCTCTCCAGCCAGGTCTGGAGGGCGCCGGCGCAGATGGCCATGATGACGTCGTTGACCGTGACCCCGTGGCGGTCCTTGATCTCCTTCACCTCGTCGAGGGAGATGGAGCCGAAGGCATAGCGACGGTGGGCCGAGATGGACCGGTTGAACGACAAGCGAGGCGCAGCCAGGGCCGGTCGCGACAGGAAGTCGTCCGGCTGGTCGGGCTCCGGTACGAGATGGGCGAGACCGGGCGTCCGCTGCATTGCTTCCTGGATCGTGGCCACGGTTGGCGCCACCTGCCTGCGACCGGTCTGGAGCGCAGCCGCCAGGACTCGGCGCTGCAGCCTGACCTGGAGCCTCGGCTGGGTGGCCAGGGCGGCGAGGCCCCGGCCGAGCATCTCCATCGTGCTCGGGACGCGATCGGGACTCCAGGGCACGGCCTGGGCCGCCGCAGGCCGACTGTCGGCGCCGGTGTCGAGGAGCGTGGTCAGGACCTCCGTGCCGGTGATCCCGTCGACACAGGCGTGGTGGATCTTGGTGTACTGGGCAATCAGCCCGCCCTGGAGGCCCTCGATCAGGTACAGCTCCCACAGGGGTCGAGAGCGGTCGAGGGGACGACCGTGGAGCCGGCCGATCAGCTCGGCCAGCTTGGCGTCGTCTCCCGGTCGTGGTACGGCGATGTGACGGACATGGAAGTCGAGGTCGAACTCCTCGTCCTCGATCCAGTAGGGCCGATCGATCCCGAACGGGACCGTCATCAGCCGTCGACGGAACGGAATCAGCTCGTGGAGCCGCTCCTCGACCAGCTGCTTCACCGAATCCAGGGTCATGGCGGCGTCGCCGGGGTCGAACAGGGCGAGGAACCCGACGTGGCCGTGGACCGTCGGCGTCTCGATGTTGAGGAAGTTGGCGTCGAGGCCACCGAGCTGCTCCACTAGCCCGCCCCGTTCTCTTCGCCGTCTGCGGCCCCGCCGGTGGCCTTGGGGTTGGGCCGAGGGAACCCCGGGCGTCGAGTGCCGGGGCGATGGAACGGCTGCCACTCGTGGATCGGCTGAGCGAGGCGGTCGGCGACGACGTAGATCGCCATCGGATTGCTGGGCAGACCGATGTGACTGCCGACCACCTCGACGTTCTCCACCGGGCCCGTGGAGCGATCGAGGCAGGACCGCCAGGCGACGACACCGTCGCTCTTCGAGAAGATCGATGTGGTCGGAACCGGTGGGGCCTCGGCCATGCGCGCCGCGAAGTCGGCCGGGAGCGACGAGACCCGGGTCCCGCTGGCAGCCTCGAACATCGGCCACACGTGGTTGGCCTTGAGGTCGTTGATGGGAGATCCGAGCGTGACGACGAAGCGCACCCGCTCGGGGGTGAACCGCGCCACCTCTCTGGCGTAGACCCCGCCGAGGCTGTGGCCGATCAGCGTCACCGGTTGGCCCCGCTCGTCACTGACCTCGTGGACCCGGTCGGCCGCGACGTGCACGAGCCGATGGAGGCCGAGCACCTCGGGATGACCCCAGGGATGGACGTCGTAGCCACGGTTGCCGAGGAATCGTCGCAGCCCGACGGTGAACTGATCGGCGGCGCCGAACGGCGGCAGCACGATGATGGGGTGACCGTCGCCCTTCGGCAGCCGGGTCAGGAGCGGGCTCGACAGCAGCCCCAGCGCCCCCTCGAGCGCAGCGCGGCCCTCGAGCGCCATCAGTAGCGGGTTCGGTGCCTTCGTTGCGGGCTGTGCCCTCGACTGTGCCGTCGACTGTGCCGTCGACTGTGCGGTCGGCTGTGCCGTCGACTGTGCGGTCGAGTCCGCGGAGTCGGGAGTCGAGTGCGCCGTGGTGTGCGCAGGCGGATCGGCCGGCGGATCAGGGCTGGAAGCGGGAGTCGAGCGGACCACGATGAATCGACAGCTTAGTGTCAGTCACTGACAAGATGCAAAGACATACTTGTGTCTTGCGGTGTTATTTGTCGGTGGATGCCTTTTGTCGGCGGATGGGCTAGTGTTTCCACTGCATGGCCGACACCGTCACCGATTCTACGCCAGGGCGCCGGGAGCGGAAGAAGCGGCGGACCCGGGACGATCTCATCCAGCAAGCGGTTCGGCTGTTCGCCGCCAACGGCTTCGACGAGACCACCACCGAGGACATCGCCGAGGCCGCCGATCTGTCCCAGCGGACCTTCTTCCGCCACTTCTCCTCGAAGGAGGCGGTCCTCTACGGCGACATGGACGAGCTGCGGCTCAGGATGCGGGCTGCGCTCGCCGATCGCCCGGCCGACGAGCCACCCATCGATGCCGTTCGCCAGGCCATCCTCACCTTGGCCGACAACTACGAGGCCGAGCGCGAGCACCGGCTCCTCCAGGCCAGGCTCGCCGCCGCCTATCCGGCCGTGTCGGCCTACAGTCGGGCCGTGGTGCAGGCCGAGTGGGAGCGGGAGCTGATCCGTGCCATCAGCGAACGGCTCGGGGTCGATCCCGTGATGGACCCGAGGCCGGAGATCGTCGCCGGGGCCGCGATGTCGGCGCTGCGGGTCTCGATTCGGCGGTGGACGGCCTCGAGCGGCACCGATCACCTGCCGACGATCGTCGACGAGGCCTTCGACGCGTTGAGCGATCTGAGCCGCTTGGCCGCGGCCGGCCCCCCGGCCCAATGATGTCCAGCCGGTCGACAACTGCGGCGAGCGGGCGGCCGAGCGGTCCGGCGCTGGCCCTCGGCGCGCTGGCGGTGGGGGCCGCCGGCACCTATGCAGCCGAGCGACGGGCGATCGCCCGCTGGTCTGCCGATGACCTCTATCGCAACGAGCCGCAGTCGGTGCTCGGTGACGAGCGCTGGGTGGAGAGCTCCGATGGAGCCCGGCTCCGGGTGATCGAGGCCGGAGACGGCCCGACCGTCGTCCTGGCCCACGGCTACACCGCAACCGCCCACCACTGGGCACCGGTGGCCTCCAGGCTGCTGGCCGGCGGCGTCCGGGTCGTCGTGTTCGATCAACGAGGTCATGGTCGCTCCAGCAGCGGGAGCGGCCGGTTCGGAACGGCCCATCTGGCAGCCGACCTGGCCGCGGTACTGGCCGTCTCCGCTCCCGATGGGGCCGTACTGGCCGGCCACTCGATGGGTGGCATCGGCATCCAGGCCCTGCTGGCAGAGCGGGAGCCGGTCATCGACCGGGTTCACGGGCTGGTGCTCGTGGCCACGCTCGCCAGGCCCGTCTCCGTGCCACTGGGGAGACTCATGAGACGGCTCGGCGGCACGACGCTGGCCCGGCTGGTCATGGCCCATGCCGTCCACGGGCGGGTCCTGGCCAGGGGCGGCGTCGGGTCGGATCCGGCCCTGACGGTGCTCGACGTGGTCCGCCACGGCTGGGTCTCGTGTCCCGACTCGACCAGGGCGGGAGTCATGCGGGACCTGAGGGACTACGACTTCAGCGAGATGCTCGAAGCGTTGGCCACCCCGACCACCGTGATCTGTGGGGATCTCGACCAGGTGACCCCGTTGGCCGAGAGCCGTCGCATCGCCGGGCTCGTGCCGAACGCCCGGCTCGAGATCGTTCGGGGGGGCGGTCACGCACTGCCGTGGGAGGCGGCCGACCTCGTGGCCGACGTCATCGCCGCCCACGCCCACCACCGAGCCGGCACCGAGGCCGTTGCGGATCCCGTCGTGGCGGTCCCGGTAGCGTCGGATCGGACCGGAGACGACCGATGAGCGAGACGACCTCGACCCTCGAGACCGACGACGGCCAGCGCCCGTTCGCCTACCGGTGGCTGCCCGAGGCGCGGCGGTTCGCCCGCTCGTAACGGCGCTCGGTCGCACCTCGGGGCCAAATCTGAAAAGCTGACGTCTGCGCAGCGGTCCAACGGAACCAGTCGAGCGTCGAGGAAGGCCGAGGTGTCGATCGAACGGATTGCGATCATCAACCGGGGGGAGGCCGCGATGCGGCTCATCCGGGCTGCTGCAGAGCTGAGGCTGAGCGGCGAATCCATCACGACGATCGCCCTTTGCACCGAGGCCGAGCGGTCAGCGCTGTTCGTGCGGGAGGCGGACGACCACCAGGTCATCGCCAGCGACAACGGCATCGCCTACCTCGACTACGCAGAGCTCGAGCGGGCGATGATCGCCTCCCGGGCCGACGCTGCCTGGGTCGGTTGGGGCTTCGTGGCCGAGCACGCACAATTCGCCGACCTGTGCGACCGGCTCGGGATCACCTTCATCGGTCCGTCCGGCGACTCGATGCGGCTGCTCGGCGACAAGATAGGGGCCAAGCGCCTGGCCGAGTCCGTCGGCGCTCCCGTGGCCGCCTGGAGCGGCGGTCCGGTCCGTTCCGCCGAGGAGGCCGAGCGGCACGCCACCGAGATCGGCTTCCCGCTCCTGGTGAAGGCCGCCGCCGGCGGCGGGGGGCGGGGCATCCGTTTCGTCGACCGGCCGAGCGATGTGGCAGACGCCTACGAGCGGGCCAGCCTGGAAGCGGCCCGCTCCTTCGGTGACCCCACCGTGTTCATGGAGCGAAGGCTGACCGGCGCCCACCACATCGAGGTCCAGATCGCGGCGGACCACCACGGTGGGCTGTGGGCGCTCGGCGTGCGGGACTGCTCGGTCCAGCGCCGGAACCAGAAGGTGATCGAGGAGTCGGCATCCCCGGTGCTCGATCCGGCCCAGGTGCAGGAGATCGCAGCGGCCGCCGTCGACCTGGCCCGAGCGGCCGACTACCGCAACCTCGGCACGGTCGAGTTCCTGTACCAGCCGGCCGAGCGCCAGTTCGCGTTCCTCGAGGTCAACACCCGGCTCCAGGTCGAGCACGGCGTGACCGAGGCGACGACCGGCGTCGACCTGGTCAAGCTGCAGCTCCGTCTCGCCGCCGGCGATCGGCTGATCGGCCTGCCCCCGGAACCGTACGGCCACGCCATCGAGGCCAGGCTGAACGCAGAGGATCCCCAGCAGGGCTTCAGCCCCGCGCCCGGCCTGATCGAGCACCTCGACTTCGCGCCAGGCCCCGGGATCCGTCTCGACACCGGCATGGCGGTCGGCGACGTGATTCCCCCCGACTACGACGCGATGGTGGCCAAGATCATCGCCTGGGGCCGGGACCGGGACGAGGCCCGAGTCCGGCTGCTCCGATCGCTGCGTCAGACCTCGATCGTCGTCCGGGGCGGCACGACCAACAAGGCGTTCCTGACCGACATCCTCGGCAGGAGGGAGTTCGTCGACGGGTCGGTCGACACCGGCTGGCTCGATCGCCTCACCGAGTCGGGGGCGCATGTCGACCCCACCCATCTGGATCTGGCGCTGATCGTGGCCGCCATCGACGCATGGGAGCTCGAGCGGTCCCTGGAGCGAGCGAGCTTCTACCGCTGGGCCGCCAGGGGCCGACCGCAGTGCTCCGACGACGGCGACCGGACGATCGACTTCCGGGTCCTGAGCCAGCGGTACCAGGTGTCGGTGGTCCAGGTCAGCCCGGACCACTACAGCATCGAGCTGGACGGCGACCGGGTCGATGTCGGGCACGAGCGGCTGCGAGCGCCGGCGTCCCGGTTGCGGGTGGGGGATCGCTCTCATCGGGTCACCTCCGTGATCGACGGGGCCGACCATCTCATCGAGATCGACGGCCACGCTCACCGCGTCTCCCGGGATTCCGCCGGTCTGGTCCGGGCTCCGGCGCCGGCGTTCGTGGTATCGGTGGCTGTGCAGCCCGGCGACACGGTGGTGAAGGGCCAGCCGTTGGTCGTCCTCGAGTCGATGAAGATGGAGACCACGCTGGCCGCCCCGATCGGGGGCACCGTGCGCGACGTCCACGCGGTGGCCAACACCCAGATCGATGCCGGGGCACCGCTGCTGCTGCTCGACCCGGACGACTCGGCACCCTCCCCCGAGTCGCTCGGCGCAGAGGACGGACGGATCCGGTTCGCCCCCGCCGAGGCGACCGGGGCCGACCGGGCAACGCCACGATCGGATTGCGTCCGCATCGTGGCTGCGTTGCGGTGGTTGCTGCTCGGCTTCGATGCCGGGCACGAGTCGCAGCTCCTCGATCGATACGGCGAGCTGAGAGGTCAGCTCGGGTTCGACGAGGAGATCCTCCAAGCCGAGCTGGAGCTGCTGCAGGCGTTCGCCGACGTCTGCGCCCTGGCCAGGAACCGCCCGGACGACGGCTCGCCGGTCGACGAGCTGCGCTCCCCGGAGCTCTACTTCCATCGCTACCTGCGGTCGTTGGACGCCGAGGCCGAGGGGCTGCCGGAGTCGTTCCGGGTGAAGCTACGGCGGGCGCTCGGTCACCTGGGCGTGTCGGACCTCGATCAGACCGCAGCGCTACAGGTGGCGGCCCACCAGCTGTTCCTGGCCCAGCGCCAGACCGGAGCCCGTCGCCCGGTGGTCATGGCGGTGCTGAGCCAGCTGCCGGCCCCGACCCGGTCGATGGGCTCGGAGCTCGTCGGCAGCGAGCTGGGCGACGCCGTGCGGTCCACCCTGGACAGACTGGTCGATGCGACCCAGGTCCGCCATCCGTCGGTCGGCGACCTCGCCCGCAGCGTCCGGTTCCGGATCTTCGACGAGCCGAGCATCGAGCGATCCCGACAACGGGTGCTGGGCTCGATGCGAGACCATCTTGCCGCCATCGATCGCGGTGACCGGCAGGGCCGGATCGAGGAACTGGCGCGCTGCCCCTATCCGCTGGTCGGCCTGCTGGCCGACCACGAGCCGTCGACGAGCTTCGACATGTACGCCCCGCTGCTCGAGGTGCTCACCACCCGGAACTATCAGATCCGCGACATCGAGGGCATCGAGCAGCGGGGCACCACGGCCGCACCGGTGCTCGTCACGAGGTATCGGCGGCCGGATGACGGCGAGCGCCTGCACTCGGTGGCCACGCTGGCCGACGTCTCGGCGCTGCCGGCCGCGCTCGGCACCGTCGGGGCCGTGGCAGCCGACGTCGAGACCGCCGGCCGGATCGTCATCGACGTCTACGTCTCGCTGGACGACACGACGGTGGATGCTGCCACCCTGGCCCCGAGGGCTGCCGAGGCCCTGGCAACGGTCGACCTCCCGGCTGCCGCCGATCGGGTGGCCTTCTCGGCGGCGGGCCCCGATGGCGTGCCGGCCGCGGTGACGTTCCGAAGGACCGACGGATCCAGGAGCAGCTGGTGGGAAGACGAGGCCATGCGGGGGATCCATCCCATGATCGCGGTGCGGCTCGGGTTGTGGCGCCTTCGCCCCAACTTCGAGCTGGAGCCGAAGACGGGTCTGTCGGAGACGCATCTGTTCCGAGCGGTTGCCAAGGACGACCCCGGTGACGAGCGGTTCTTCGCCGCTGCCGAGGTCCGGGATCTGGCCCCGGTTCGAAACGAGGACGGTCGCCTCACGGCCCTGCCCGGACTCGAGCAGGCCTACGCCGCCTGCATCGACGGACTCCGGAGGGCCCAGATCGAACGGGACGGCGAGCGACGCCTGCTGTGGAATCGGATCTTCATCTACGTGTGGCAGCCGGTCGATTTCGACGTCGCAGAGGCCGCGTTCGTGGTGAACGAGCTGGAGCCGCTCGGCCAAGGGCTGGGGATCGAGGAGGTCGGCATCCAAGCGAAGCTGCGCCAGGCAGACGGCAGCTTCTCCGAGTCGCTCGTGCGGATCGAGGCCCAGGCGGCGAAGAAACCGGTGCTCGAGGTCGTCGACGTCCCAACCGTTCCGCTCCGAGCCGTCAACGACTACGAGCGGAAGGTCGTCATCTGCCGCCAGCGGGGGACCGTCTACCCCTACGAGCTGACCTCGGCGATGGCAGGTCCAGGCGGGAGCTTCGTCGAGTACGACATCGACCGAGACGGCGAGCTCGTGGCGGTCGATCGGGCGCCGGGCCTCAATTCGGCATCGGTGGTGGCCGGGATGGCCACCACGCCGTCGGTCCGCTATCCGGAGGGGATGAAGCGGATGGTGCTGATGGGGGATCCGACGAAATCGCTCGGCTCCTTGACCGAGGCCGAGTGCCGCGTCGTCATCGGTGCACTCGACCGGGCCGAGCAGGAGGACATCCCCGTGGAGTGGATCTCCCTCTCCTCTGGCGCCAGGATCGCCATGGACAGCGGCACGGAGAACATGGACTGGATCGCCGCCACGCTCCGTCGGATCGTCGACTTCACCCAGGGGGGAGGGGAGATCAACATCATCGTCGCCGGTATCAACGTCGGCGCCCAGCCGTACTGGAATGCCGAGGCGACGATGCTGCAGCACACGACGGGGATCCTGGTCATGACACCGCAGAGCGCCATGGTGCTGACCGGCAAGCAGGCCCTCGACATCTCCGGTGGCGTGTCGGCCGAGGACAACTTCGGCATCGGCGGCTACGACCGGATCATGGGACCGAACGGGCAGGCCCAGTACTGGGCACCCGACCTGACCGGCGCCTGCGAGGTGCTGTTCAACCACTACGAGCACACCTACCGGGCTCCCGGTGAGACGTTCCCCCGGCGCCGGGACACCGAGGACCCCTACGATCGGGACGTCCGAGCATGCGCCCACCCCCCGAACGGCGGCGACTTCACCACGGTCGGCGACATCTTCTCCGATGTCACCAATCCGGGACGCAAGAAGCCGTTCGACATACGAACGTTGATGCGAGCCGTGCTCGACCAGGACACCGAGCTCATGGAGCGATGGGCGGCGATGGAGGGTGCGGAGTCCGCCGTGGTGTACGACGCCACCCTCGGTGGCCTGGCGGTGACCATGATCGGGGTCGAATCACGGCCGCTACGCCGGTTCGGGACGTTGCCGGCCGACGGGCCCGACCAGTGGACAGCTGGAACCCTGTTCCCGAAGTCCTCCAAGAAGGTGGCTCGGGCCATCAATGCTGCGAGCGGCAATCGGCCGCTCGTGATCCTGGCCAACCTCAGCGGATTCGACGGGTCACCGGAATCGCTGCGGGAGCTGCAGCTGGAGTACGGAGCCGAGATCGGTCGGGCCATCGTCAACTTCGACGGTCCGATCGTGTTCTGCGTGGTCTCCCGCTATCACGGCGGCGCCTTCGTCGTGTTCTCCGGCACGCTGCACGACAACATGACGGTCCTGGCCGTCGAGGGGACCTATGCCAGCGTGCTCGGCGGGGCGCCGGCCGCAGCCGTCGTCTTCTCCGCCGAGGTGGCCAAGCGGGTGGCCCGCGATCAGCGCATCCTGGCGCTGGAGGCGGCACTCGCCGATGCGTCCAGCGAGCAGCGCTCGGAGCTGGGTCGTGAATTGGCGGCGACCATGGAGGTCGTCCGGTCCGAGAAGCTCGGCGAGATCGCTGCGGAGTTCGACGCCGTCCACAGCATCGAGCGAGCACAGCAGGTCGGCTCCGTCGACCGGATCATCACGGCCAGCGCACTACGGCCGGAGCTGATAGCGGCCGTCGAGCGAGGCATGGATCGCCATGTCGAAACGAGCTCGGCGACGACCGGCTGATCTACTGCTTCGCCGCGACTTCTCCTATGTTGGAGGTGTGAGCAGTCCCCGCCAACCACGATCGACGCCGAGGTTCGGCGAGGTCGCCCGCGCACCGTGGAAGCGACGGGAGAAGCCGGTTCTGGTGCTGCCGGGCTTCGGGGCCAGCGACCTGTCGACGGTGCCGTTGCGGAGGCAGCTGCGGCTGCTCGGCCATCCCGTTCACGGTTGGCAGCTGGGTCGGAACGAGGGTCCGACGCCGGACACGATCGAGGGACTCGGGGCCCGGGTTCGCCAGCTGACCGACCGCTATGACAGACCGATCGCCCTGGTCGGCTGGAGCCTCGGTGGGGTCTACGCCTGGAACATCGCCAGACGGGATCCGGACCGTGTCCGCCTGGTGGTCACGCTCGGCAGTCCGCTCGGCTACACCGAGTCCGGGTCATCGCCGTTGCCGGTGCCACTGACCTCGATCTGGTCCCGGAACGACCGGATCGTGCGGTGGCCGTCGCCGGTGATCGAGGAGGGGCATCGGCGGGAGAACATCGAGGTCCGGGCCACCCACCTGACCCTCGGATTCGATCCGTTCGTCCTGGCCGCGATCGCCGATCGGCTGGTGCAGCGAGGCGACGACTGGAAGCCGTTCCGCCCGCCCCGCTGGCTCGACGCCGCCTACCCCCGGTAGGGACATCCCACGGTCACGACTGCGAGATGAGCCCGGACCGCTCGAGAGCTCTGGCCACGAACTTCCTGACCTCGGGCTCGATGGGGAACGACAGGTGGCCACCCTTGTACCAGCAGATCTCCGGACGCCCCCATCGCTCCCACAGCCCCTTGACGTTGCCCGGTCTGACCCACCGGTCGACCAGTCCGGCGAAGATGAAGAGCTTCTCCGGTGGCAGCAGCGGATCCATCGCCAGCGGTGAGACCGCCCGGTTGACCCGCTCCAGGGACCGCCAGCTCAGGCCCCACTGCTCGTAGAACGGTGGCAGCAGCGGCTCGACGTTGCGCCGCATCCCCCGAACCAGGTCGGACTCGGGGATCCCGGCGATCGCACAGGCCAGGTCGTCCTCGAAGCAGACCAGGAGCGCCGTGAGGAAGCCGCCGAGTGAGAGCCCGCTCACGCCGACCGCCGGAGCCTCCTCGACGTCGGTGACCCAGCTCTTGATGCGACGGATGTCCCACAGGGCCTGGGCGGCAGTGTGGACCGTGTTCATGGCACCGGCGAAGATCACCCGATCGCCCGAGGCTCCGGCCGCTCGAGGGCCGTGCAGCGGTGACACCGGGAACACGAGGTTGAGCCCGAACTCACGATGGAGGCGACGGGCGTTGAACGACACGAACTCGATGACGGCAGAACCGGTCCGATAGCCATTGATGCAGATCAGCCACGGTCGGGGCGGCCCGGGGTGCCGAAGCACCCAGGCATGGGCGGTCGCGTTGGCTTCGTATGCCAGCCAGCGCTCCCGTCCCGGCTCGCCGACGTGCGGCTCGTAGCCGCTGGTGAACATGAGGTGCTCGAACCGGGTCGGCCCGAGGTGCCTCGGCTCGATGATGGGATCGGTCAGCGGTGGTGGGTCTTCGTGGTAGGAGCGGGGATCGTCGACCCAGCCCCGCTCGTTGAACATCTCCACGCCGTCCCCGAGCTCCGATCGCAGGCGGCGACGGAAGTCGACGGTCGGCCAGCGCATCCGGTTGCTGCCCATCTCGAACTGGAGGGCCCACTCGTCGAGCAACCACTTGCCGACCAGGTCCGGGGTGCACCGGACCGACGGCAGGTCCTCCTCACGATGCCCGACGAACCAGTCCCTGGTCTGCCCGAACATCTCCTCGGCAAATGTCAACATCACCGCTCCTCGCAACCGTTACAGCCACAGTAGCGGACGGATTACAGAGTAAGAATTTGAACAGGCAGGACCACGGCTGGAGCTGGGTGGCCACCGTGGTGTCGAGATGGGAGATCAGCGTCGGTGATCAGGGCTCGACCCGGGCCAGTGCCACATCCGTGGCCTTCAGCATGCGCTCCAGGTAGTCGGCCAACAGCGCCCGCTCGTCGTCGGAGAACACGGCGAAGATCTCTTCGTAGATCTCGTAGGCCCGGTCGACGAAGTACCCGTGCAGTTCCGCCCCCTCGTCGGTCAGCTCGATCAGGACCTGGCGGTGGTCGTGGCTGGCCCGGCTCTTGCGGACCAGGTCGGCGGACTCCAGCTTGGTGGTGGCCCTGGTCACCGTCGATGGCTCCAGATCCATGATCACGGCCAGATCACGAACGGAGACAGGACCGTGGGCGGCCACGGCGTCGAGGGCCCGGAACTGGCCGGCCTCGATGGATCGGGAACCGTTGCGCAGGACATGTCGTCGCAACCGCTCGACCGTCGGACCGAGACGAGCCGACCGCCACAGTGCCGCAACCTTCTGATCGATGGCCAGGGACTCGTCGATGTCGTCGACGTCGATCGCCAGGGTGCGCTGCCGGGCATGGGGGCCACGTCGGTCGTACTGGCGGTCCGGCTGTTCCGTCATCTGCATAGTGTACGGCATCTATCGTTGAAAGAGAAGTCTCTTGACTGTTCGATCTGTCGAATGAAATACTTGCACTACGTCAGACATCGTTTGTCAGACATCGTTTGGCCGGGTATCTCTCGGCGACGTTGGTCTCGATCCTCGGAGGACCCCCATGGCACGGACGGCACCAACATGGCGCAAGCTCTTCGATTCGTGGGAGAAGGCCGTTGCCCCTGGGCTCGAGGACCTGACGGCATCGTCGGAGTTCCGTGACGTGATGGCGCTGGTCACCAGGTGGAACGCGGCGATGGCCAAGCAGACCGAGCAGGCCTCCCGCCGATGGCTGCATCTCTGGAACCTCCCCGCTGCCAGCGACGTTCGCCGGTTGCGCCGCCAGATCTCCGAGCTCGACGACGAGGTGGCCGCCCTCCGGAAGGCTCTGCGGTCGGCGGTCGATGCCGACACGGCCGACCGGCTGCTGCGCCTCACCGCGCTCGACGTCGATTCCCCGTCGGACGGCTTCGTCCGATCGTCCAACTAGGAGCCGACATGGCCGCATCCTCCCCGAAACCGACCTCCTCCCGCTCCGCTCCCGATCCGCTGGGCGTGATCACCAAGGCGGTGACCAAGAACGTCAAGCGGAACTGGAACCTGACCCGTCACCTGTTGGGCATCGACCGCGCCGAGGTGGGCGCCACGCCCCGTGATGCGGTTTGGTCCCGGGGCAAGTCGGTGCTCTATCGCTACCGCAGCGACGACCGGACCGTCCGCCCGCCGGTGCTGCTCGTCATGAGCCTCGTCAGCCGGGCCTACATCTTGGACCTCCAGCCCGGCAACAGCTTCGTCGAGCACCTGCGCGACGAGGGCTTCGACGTGTTCCTGCTCGACTGGGGCATTCCCGACGAAGACGACGCCGACAACACGCTCGAGACCTACGTCGACAACCACCTGCCGGAGGCCGTCGCCGTCGTCGATCGGATGGGTGACGGGAGCGGGGTGACCGTCTTCGGCTACTGCTTCGGTGGCCTACTCGCCCTGCTCTATGCGGCGGGCCATCCCGCTGATCCGATCCGCAACCTGGTCGTCATGGCGACCCCGGTCGACTTCCGCCACATGCCGCCGGCCATGAGCGGCGTCGGTACCGCGGGGATCCACCCCGAGGACGTGCTCGACGCGAACGGGAACGTACCGGCCGAGACGGTTCGGGCGGGGTTCTCGCTGCTGACCCCGACCGCCGACCTGGCCACCTACGCCGACTTCTGGGAACGACTGGACGACGAGAAGTTCCTCGACACGTACCGGGCGATGACGGGCTGGTCCCGCAACCACATCCCGTTCCCCGGAGCTGCGTTCAAGCAGACCGTCGAGCTCTTCAACGATGGGAACGGGTTCGTGAACGACACGATCGTGCTCGGTGGTCGCAGGGTGCACCTGTCCGACATCGAGGTCCCGTTCCTCAACGTCCTGGCCGAACGCGATCACATCGTGCCGGCCCCGGCCACCCTGCCGTTGGCCGACCTCGTCGGATCGGAGGACGTCACCGAGCTGGCCCTGCCGGCCGGCCATGTCGGCCTCATCGTCGGCAACGGCGGACGAACGAGGTGCATGCCGGCCATGTCGGGCTGGATGAAGGAACGAAGCGACGTCGTCGAACCGGCCGACGGCTGATCGTCGTGCCGGGGGCGGTGGCGCTCCTACGATGACGGGATGGATGCGCCAGAGGTCGGACGTCGGCTCGCCGAGCGGCACGTCACGGCGCCCGAGCCGGACACGACCCACTCGCTGCTGAACTACGCGGAGGTCCCCTACGAAGGGGACTGGACCCTGCGCTCGGCGTTCGTGCGGCTCGCCCAGCCCGATCCGGTGCGGGTCGGGTCGGTGCTGGAGCTGATGCGACGACTCGACGCACTGCTGCACCACGTCCGGAGGTGCCTGGAGCGCCATGCGGTCACCTGCGATCGGGCGGTGACGGCCGACGGTGTGGCCGGTCCGCCGGTGGCTCCCTATGCAGATGTCCGGACCGCAGACCTGGCCCGGCTGGTGGCGGGCGGCGTGGAGGAGCACGGTCTGCTGACCGGGTACGAGGAGCGAGTCACCCTCGAGCACGAGGAGCGGATGGCCGTCCCCCTCCTGGCCGTCGCCGTCGAGCTCGAGGAGCTGGCGGCCACCCTGGCGGCCTGGGCGCTGGTCGGACCGGCCGACCCGCCGCTGGAGGCGGTCGACCGGATCCGGGCCCATGTGGCGTCGAGGCTCGACGAGCTCGGCGTCCCGGTCGAGACGGGTCCTCCTCCCGGCGTGGGGCGCTCGGGCCGACGGTGACCCGGGGTGGGCCGTTGGGCCCACGGTGACCCGGGGTGGGCCGTTGGGCCCACGGTGAGCCGGGGTGGGCCGTTGCACCGCGACCACCGCAGGTCGTCGCTACCCTCGGTAGTCGTCCGTATTCGCGCCGCCGATCCCGTGAGGGGAGAGGGAGATGCTGAGAACCCAGCTGCTGTCCACCGGGTTGATCGTCGTCGCCGTGATCTTCGTCCGGTTCGGGGTGTGGCGGCTCGTCCGCAAGCAGGACTGGGCCTCTGTCGAGGAAGGTCGCCGGTGGTTGGTGCTGGTCCGCAACGCCACCCTGGTGATCGGCGTCTTCGGCGTCGCCCTCGTCTGGGCCGAGGAGCTGCGGCCGATAGGGCTGTCGCTCGTGGCGGTTGCGGTGGCCGTGGCGATCTCGCTCCAGGAACCCATCAAGTCGGTGGTCGCGTCATTCGTGCGGGCCACGTCGGGGTCCTACTCGATCGGCGATCGGATCCAGGTCGGCGATCTGCGAGGCTACGTCATCGACCACTCCCTCCTGCAGACCAAGATGCTCGAGATCGGGCCGGGTCATGTCCGTACCGGTCGAACC
>JAHELU010000301.1 GCA_024644005.1 Acidimicrobiales bacterium
CCGACGATCTCGTGATCGCTCCTCGGATCGACGTCGCCCAGGTCCCCGATCGGGCCGCGGTGGACGAGTGGACCGAGGCCGGTGCCGATCAGTTGGTCGTGGGAACCGGAACCGCAGACCTGGACGAGATCCGCTCGGCCATCGACCATGTGGCCGGGCTGATCGCCTGACGGCCGGCCCCCGACGGGAAGGAACGCACAATGGGTGCACAGCAGCGCCAGGGACAGCTCGAGGGCAAGGTCGCCCTCATAACCGGCGGAGCCAGCGGGATGGGTCTGGCCACCGCAGAACGGTTCACCGCCGAGGGGGCGGCGGTCGTCATAGCCGATCTCAACCGCGATGCGGGCGAAGCAGCCGTGCAGGCGCTGGGTGATCGCAGCCGGTTCACTGTGTGCGACGTCTCCGACGAGGCCGACGTGGCAGCGGCGGTCGATCTGGCCGTCGGCTCGTTCGGTCGTATCGACATCGTGTTCAACAACGCCGGCATCGGTGGTGCCTTCGGGCCGGTCACAGAGCTCGAGGTCGAGCACTGGGACGCGACGTTCGCCGTACTGGTCCGGGGGGTGTTCCTCGGCATCAAGCACGGCGCAAGGGCGATGATCGAGCAGGGCGACGGCGGGTCGATCATCAACACCGCGTCCGTCGCCGGGCTCGGCGGTGGGGCAGGCCCCCAGGCCTACTCCGCAGCGAAGGCGGCCGTCGTCAATCTGACCGTGACCACCGCAGCGGAACTGGCGCCCCACGGGATCCGGGTGAACGCCATCTGTCCGGGCGTGATCTTCACTCCGTTGATGCACTCCGGCGACGAGGCTGACGCCGAGCAGATGATCGAGGAGCTGCAACCGCTGCCCCGGCGGGGTGAGGCCGCCGACATCGCCGGGGCCGCCCTGTGGTTGGCCGGCCCGGACTCGGGCTTCGTCAGCGGCGAGGCCATCAAGGTCGACGGAGCGCTGCTGGCCGCCGGTCCGCGGATCTTCGGCCGGCTGCGCAACACGAGGAACCTGCACCGAGCGGTCGGCATGGCCCACGGCACGACCGGCAAGCCGGCCTCCGTCCGGCGGTTGTGACCCCTCCGGCCAGCGCAGCTCGTGTCGACGTCGCGCCGTCTCAACCGTCGCAACGGGGGCAGGGCTCGTCCCGGCGATGGACCCGCATGTGGGCCGACACCCGATCCATGGTGGTCCCAATGAGCTCGCGCTCGTCGGCCGAGAGCAGATCGAGGAGGTACTGCTTGATGAGGGCGGCGTGCTCGCCCGACGCCGCCCCCAACGCGGCAGTGCCCTCGGCGGTCAGTGACGCCATCAGCCCTCGCCCGTCCTCCGCCACCGGCTGCCTGGTGATCCAGCCCCGCCGCTCCAGGCGGTTGGCCGTGTGGGTCAGCTTCTGGGCCGACGAGACCACCTGCTCGGCCAGCGTGGCCATCCGCATCGACCCACCCGCCCCGTCGAGACGAACGAGCACCTCGTAGTCGCTGTGGGTCATGTCGTGGTCACGAGCCACGTGTCGGGCCAGGATCTCCTCGAGCAGCCGGGCCGCGTCGAGGAACCGGGTCCAGGTGAAGAGCTCGGCTTCGCTCAGATGGCGTCCGGTACCGTGGAGATCGGCTCGTGAGTAGGAGCCGCCCATCGCTCAGAGCAGTCTGGCGCTCAGCACACCGTCCCAGACGAGCCTCGCCCCCTCGTGCCCGGTGCGCACCATCCAGATCGTGGCCATGATGGAGCTGAGTGTAGCCACCGCGCTCGAGACACGAGTAGCTGGCACCAGCCACCGACGATCCTCGGTGACCGTCAGGGCGCCGAGTCCGGCCCGGGCTGCGGCGGAGACGAAGAACAGCAGGACGAGGTTCCGGGTTGTCTCGCCCAGCCCCCGGTGCTCGTCGGTGTCGACCGCCCCGGCCACCAGGTCGTCGAACGCATAGCCGGACGACACCGCCAGCTGGGTGGCGATGAGACAAACAGCCGCCGCTGCGGCCAGCGCCCAAGCGGTCCGGCGCCCGAGGCGGGGGACGACCGCCACCACCAGGGCGAACAGGGTGGCGAGCGGGACGAGCACCACCGGCGCATGAACGAGCAGGGGGTGGGCCGGCAGGCCGAATATCGACTCCACAGGCCGGACAGGCTACTCGACGGTGACGCTCAGGACCTGGCCGGCTGCGGCGTGGGAGTTCGGTCCGAACTGGATCGGGCAGAAGAAGACGTAGTTGCCCGCTTCGAGCTCGAACTCGATCTCGACGTCCAGCCCGCTCTCCAGGGGGTCGGTCGATCCGAGGAATGCGTCGCCGAGCACGTCGGTGTCGATGGCGCCGTTGTCGAGCTGGGGCAGCTCCTCGTAGCTGTTGCCCTCGACGATGGCGAAGGCGTGCGGGTTCTCGCCGACGTTGGTCACGGCGAACGTGTAGGTGCCGGCGTCCAGCGTGTCCGGTGTGTCGACGAACCACTCCCCCAGCTCGACGCCGACGGTGCCGGCCGCCATGTCATCGCCGTCATCGGCGCTGTCAGACGTGGCAGCGGCGGTCTCGGAGGTCGTCGCGTCCTCGGTGGTCGTCTCGGAGGTCGTCGCGTCCTCGGTGGTGGTGGTGTCGCCATCGGTCTCGGCCGTGGTCTCGGTCGTCGTCTCGTCGCCGTCCGATGCGTCCTGCTCGTCGTCACCGCAAGCCGCCGCGAGCACGGCCACCGCCATCGCCACGATGCCTACACGTCGCCAGAACCTCATGCTGTCCTCCCCCGGCGCCCGGCGCTCGCCGGGCATCACAAGTTACTAAAATATGTTAGTAACTTAGCCGGGGCTCGGCGACGATGCAAGCACCCCGTCGGTCGAGACGAAGATCGAACCGCTTGGGCACGCCTGCAGCAGAGGGGCTGCGCCGCGGCCCGCCGGTCAAGACCGATCTCCAGGGTACGTCGTTCGGCGGGGAGTTTCGCTGGAGGCG
>JAHELU010000302.1 GCA_024644005.1 Acidimicrobiales bacterium
GCCAGGACCTACGACCACGAGCTGCCACCCCCCGACCAGGGCGAACGGCAGGACGAGACGCTCGGCAACCTCCGCATCATCGACGTGCCCGGCCGGCGACATGCGCTCTTGACCCTGCACCGCGACGACGAAACGGTCGAGGACGTGAAGCAGTTCCTGGTCACGAGCCTCGTGGCGAGCTGAGCGGGACGATTGGCAGCCGGTATGGAGCTCGGACTCATGTCGCTGGGTGATCTCCTCCCCCATCCCCACACCGGCCACACCGTGACCGAGAGCGAGCGCCACCGGTCCATCGTCGACCAGGCCGTGCTGGCGGAACGACTCGGTTTCACCGCGGTCCACATCGGCGAGCACCACTTCTCCGACTACATGGTCTCGGCTCCCCCCGTCGTCCTGGCCGCCATCGGCGAGCGGACGACCGAGCTCACGCTCAGCACCGCGGTCACGTTGGCCGGCAACCTCGACCCGGTCCGGGTGGCCGAGGACTACGCAACGGTCGACGTGCTCAGCGGTGGCCGGGTGGAGCTGGTCGCCGGTCGGGGCAGCCTCTTCGAGCGGACCTACGAGGGCTTCGGGCAGTCCATCGACACCGCCCGGCAGCGCTACGACGAATCGGTTGCGCTGCTGGCTCGGCTGCTGCGAGAGGAGCACGTCACGTGGCAGGGCGCCTTCCGGCCGCCGCTGGACGGCCACACCACCCGACCTCGCCCGCACGGGCCGATGCCGATCTGGATCGGCGCGGGATCGGCAGGATCGGCCCGACTGGCAGCGCAGATCGGGGCTCGGTTGATGCTGCCGACGGTCTTCGGCACGCCGGACCAGTTCCGACCACTGGTCGAGATCTACCTCGAGCGGTGGTCCGAGCTCGGCCGGCCTCGATCCGACGCCATGATCGGCGCCTGCTCGCACACCCATGTCACCACCGGCGACCCAGCGGCGTGGCGGCCGTACTACGAAGGCTACTGGCGCTTCGTCGGGGGCCTGCTCCCGGATGGGGTGTGGCCGCCGTTCGACTTCGAGCGCCTGTCGGCCGGGCCGGCGATCTGCGGCACGCCGAACGAGGTGATCGACCGGATCTGCCGGTGGCGGGAGCTGCTGAGCCTCGACCGCCACCTCTTCATGTTCGACCTGGGCGGCGTGGCGACGGCCGAGCTCATGGACACGATCGAGCTGTTCGGGACCGCAGTGGTTCCCGAGCTCGATCAGGCGCCGTCAGCGGCGCCGACCAGCTGATCGATCGCCGCCGCCACCACCTCGTCGAATCGAGCTCGGAGCGCAGCCAGCCAGCGGGGATCCTCGTCGGCGAACACGGCGCGCACATCGGACCGTATGGCCGCTCCCAGCTCGGCCTCCCGCTCGTCGTGGCGATGGAGCCAGGCCTCACCGCGCAACGCCTGCAACACGGCTACGCCATCGACGGTGCCGAACTCCAACGCCGCTGCGGTCAGCTCGACGGCCGGCAGGAGCTGACCGATTCGCCCGAGCCAGTCCCCGCTCAGCTCGGCCGAGACGCTCTCGCCGTCGCGCATCGAGCGAACGTCACCCCACCACCGCTCTGCCCGCTCGTAGACGGGATCACCTCGTCCCTCGTGGACGATCAGCTCACCGCTGCCCCACGGGCCCAGGCCCGTGTGGAGGTCGACGATGCCGACCTGGGTGGCGGGCTCGACCAGCCGCTCGGCCTCTGCCACCAGCCATCGATGGGACCACACCGGTCCTCGTCCGCCGTAGAACAGCCCGCCGGGATGGTGGTACTGGCCGCCGGTGATCACCCGCTGGAGCTCCTCGAGCCCCAGCCGTCCCGCTGCGTCGAGCAGCGCGGCCGTGGTGGCGGCCCTGACCGCCTCGTCGTGCCACGCCTCGGGCACCAGCAGCTCGGCCAGCTGGTCGTAGCCGGGGTTGGCTGGCACCGGCGCCTCCCAGTCGATGAAGTTCCGGTTGAGGTCGACGTTGTCCTCGTTCGTTCGCCTCGACCAGGCGAAGCCGTAGGGGTTGAAGCCGTGGACCAGGATCAGCCGCAACCCGTCCGGCACCGGCGCGGTCACCAGTCGATCCAGCCAGTGGTGTTGCAGAGCGGAACCGGCGTAGCCCTCGACGCCGTGGGTGGCCGAGACCACGAGGAGCGCAGCCGGCGCGTCCTCCGACCCCAGTTCAGCCACGTCGATGGCGAGCTCTTCACCATCGGGTCCCCGCCGGTCGCGATGGGCGAAGGCGGTCACGGTGGCTCCGGCGGCCTCAGCTGCGGCCAGGAACCGGCTTCGGGCCACCCGGTAGCTCGGGGCGAGGGCGGCGCTCGCTCGACTGTGGTCGCTCGACCCGTCGTTCATCGTCGGCACCCTAGCGCCGACCCAGATCGACGGTCCCGGTCAGCTCGACGTTCTCCAGCAGCCTGCGGTCATGGGAGACCAGCACCAGCGTGCCGTCGAAGCCGGCCAGAGCGGACTCCAACTGCTCGATCGCCGGCAGGTCGAGGTGATTCGTCGGCTCGTCGAGCACGAGCAGGTTGACGCCGGTGGCCTGGAACAGCGCCAGCTGAGCACGCGTCCGCTCCCCCGGCGACAGCGACCCGGCCGGTCGGGCCACGGCTTCACCATCGATGCCGAACTTGGCGAGCACCGAACGCGCCTCGTCGGTGGCCAGGCCGCTGCGATCCTGGAACGCTGCGAGCAACGGGCGGGGCTCGGCAGCCGCCGGGTCACCGGTACGCTCGACGAGGCCGTCCCGCTGCTGTCCGAGCTCGCCGACGACGACGCCGGAGCCCGACCCGACCTCCCCTGAGCTGGGATCGAGCCGGCCGAGCATGGCGGCCAGCAGCGTCGACTTGCCACTCCCGTTCGGACCGGTGACGGCCAGTCGATCGGCCCAGTGGATCTCCAGGTCGATGGGCCCGAGCGTGAAGTCGCCCCTCGTCAGCACAGCCC
>JAHELU010000303.1 GCA_024644005.1 Acidimicrobiales bacterium
AAGAAGAGCTCTGCGGTGTCGGCCGAGTGCTGCCCGATCTTGTCGAGATTGCGACCCCGCTCGAAGCCGTCCATGCCACGCTCGACCACGAGCAACGACATGCCCTTGTGTCCGGCGTGGGCATCGGTCTTGCACACCACGATGACGAGATCGGAGTTGATCCCGTTCGTGATGAAGGTCTTCGATCCGTTGACGATGTACTCCTCGCCGTCGCGAACCGCGGTGGTGGCCACGGCCGCCAGGTCCGATCCGGTTCCCGGCTCGGTCATGGCGATGGCCGTGATCAGCTCACCGGACGCGATGCCCGGGAGCCATCGCTTCGACTGCTCCGGTGTGCAGTACTCGATGAAGTACGGCGTCGTGATGTCGTTGTGCAGGCTCAACCCGAGCCCGCCACCGCCGGTCGCCCCGAACGCCAGCTCCTCGTCGATGACGGCGTTGAACCGGAAATCGGCGGTTCCGCCACCGCCGTACGCCTCCGGTATGGCCATGCCGACGAAGCCGTGCTTGCCAGCTGCGGCGTAGACCTCCCGGTCCATGATGCCGGCCGACTCGAACTCCTCCCGGCGGGGAACCATCTCGGCCTGGACGAACGAGCGGAAGCTCTCGCGGAACAACTCGTGGGTCTCGTCGTAGATCGATTGCATCGCTCGTCCACTCCTGTGCACTGGGCCCGGCTCGGTGGCCGGCACCTCAATTCTCGGCTGTCGGGGATGACAGGTCAAAGCGTGCTTCAGAGCCGGCTCCGGCCAACCGCTACTGCGGCTCCGGTTCCGGCCCGGCGGCCGAACACCGCCCCGGAGGTCAGGCCGGAGCCGCCGGGGTAGCCGGCGAAGAACACCCCACCGACCAGCTCACCGCAGGCGTGCAGCCCCCCGATGGCCGTACCGTCGGGTCGCAGCACCCTGCCTCCGTCGTCGACCCGGAGGCCACCGTAGGTGAAGGTGATGCCACCCGTCACCGGATAGGCCTTGAAGGGCGGCTGGTCGATGGTCTGGGCCCAGTTCGACTTCGGCAGCGCCAGACCGATCGTGGACCGACCATCCTTGATCGTCGGGTCGAACGGAGTCGTCTGGTCGATGGCCTGGTTGTAGGCGACCAGCGTGGCCCTGGCCCGCTCGACATCGACGCCGTCCAGCATCGGCAGCAACTCCTCGAGGGTGTCGGCCTCAACGAAGTGGGCGTCGTCGAAGCGGTATTCATCGTAGAGGAGGTCGTCGACCTTGGCGTCGAAGATCTGCCAGGCGAACTGGCCCGGCTGCTGGAGCACTGCGGCCCCGAACTGCGCATAGGTGTAGTTGCGGAAGTCGCGACCCTCGTCGACGAAGCGATTGCCGGTGGCGTTGATCATCACGCCGAGGAAGTAGCAGATCTTGCGGTAGTTCTTTCGCTCGACATGGGGGATGTCGAGGTTGCCGTAGTCGGGCATGTGGAGGTCCATCGGCGTGGCGTGGCAGCCCTCGAAGAAGCCGTACGGCTCGGCCCCGGCCTCGATGGCCAGCTCCAGTCCGATGCCGGTGTTGTGGGGGGTGCCGCGGACCTTGGCGGCAGCCCACTCGGGCCCGAGGTGCTCCACCCGTCGGTCCCGGTTGGCCTCGAAGCCACCGCAGGCCAGCACCACCGCACCGGCCAGCACCAGATCCCGCTGACCGGAGCCGTTCTCGATCTCTATCCCGACCACCCGGTCGTCGTCGGTCAGCAACCCGGTCATCCCGGCCTCGTAGCGGATCGTGCCGCCGATCGCGTCGAACACCCGGCGCTCGGCCTCGACGAGCCCGGCTCCCTCACCGGCTGCGGCCAGAGTCAGTCCACCCCAGAACACCTGACGACCGTTCTTCTCGAACGACTGCCGGTCGTAGATCGGCTCGAACCTCACACCGTTGTCCGACAACCACCGCAGCGTCGGCAACGACTCGCCGACCAGGACCCGCTGCTCCGGCGACAGCTCCCGACCGTCGTTGAAGCCGAGCAGATCGGCCGAGAACCGCTCGGTGTCGTAGGAGCCGAAGTCCGTGGTCGTCAACCTCGGATCGTCCGGCTCGGCCAGGAGCGGGAGCAGATCGTCCACTCCGTCGTAGGCGAACCGCATCGCACCCGCGGTGTACCTGCTGTTGCCGCCCGCCAGCGATCGATCGCCCTTCTCGACCATGAGCACCGAAGCGCCGGCCTGGCGGGCCGCGATGCCGGCGCACAGGGCGGCATTGCCGGAGCCGACGATGACGACGTCGGTGTGGGAAACGGTCATCGGATCCTCACTCGATCGGATCTCCGACGTTGACGGTGATCGAGAGCGACTCGAGATCGTCGACCGTCACGAGACCCTGATACACGGTGCCGTCGCTGGGGTCGGTGACCTGGCACGTCAGTGTCTCGCCACTGGTGACGACCACGCTGGTGTCGGCGCACTCGAAGTCCTCCGCTCCGATCGTCTGGCCGGTGCTCTCCTCGATGAGCGAGGCGGCGAACGCCTCGACCTGCTCGACCTGCTCGGCCAGCAGCAGGTTCGCGCTGGCGATGTTGACTTCGTCCTCGTCCTCATCGATCGTGCCGACGAACTCGATCGGATCGACGCCGTCCGCCGAGGCCGAGCACGCAAAGGTGTCGCCCGCCGCCAGGTCGCTGCCGCTACAGCTGGCGTCGAGCGGGCCGAGCCCGATCTGGTCTGCCAGCTCTCCCTCGATCAGCTCCTCCCCAGCCTGGAGGAAGCCGTCGTCCGACGTGGTGCCGAAGCCGATCTCACCACTGCAACCGCTGGTCGCAGCAACGGCCAGCCCGGCGGCTGCCAGCACGACCGGTACCCAGGTCGTCGCCATTCAGCGCAGTGCGGCGTCGACAGCCGCCATCGCGTGCAGGTGGGCGGTGGGGAAGAACGGCACGGGAACGTCGTCGGGGCCGATGAGCAGCTCGACCTCGGT
>JAHELU010000156.1 GCA_024644005.1 Acidimicrobiales bacterium
CGCCCACTCTGCGTCCTCGAATTCGCCATAGCGCTCACAAGCTGTGGCGAATCCTGCGTCCTTGACTGGGTGGCGCCTGGCCTCCGAGAACCTCAACGGCGATCTTCAGCACCCTGCTAGCGCCGATCTTGCACAGCCAGCTCACGAACTGTTCCTTCCTGGCTTCCGAGCCGCCGAGCGGTCAGGACGCTCAGCAGGGCAAACGCTTCGTGACGGGTCAGGTGATGCGGACCGGGGTGCCGAGCGGCAGCGTCGCCGCCAACGACTCGATGACCGGGTTGGCCAGTCGGATGCAGCCGTGGCTCACATCGGTGCCCAGCGATCCCGGGTCGTTCGTGCCGTGCAGGCCGATGATGGCGGTGTCCGCGCCACCGAACTCGCTCAGGACCTCGCTGAACCCGGAGAGCCCGAAGGCAAAGGGGCCGTACGGGCCGTCGGGGTTCGGCGGGGCCAGGAGCTCGAGCAGGTAGAACTCGCCGACCGGCGTCGGGGTGTCACCGGTGCCGACCGCGATCGTCGTCTCCAGGAATACCTCGTCGAGGTCGAACACGGTCAGCGAGTAGGAGGCCCGATCGATCTCGATCCGGTACGGATTGTTCGACAGGGACACCTCGTCGCGGCGAATCCAGCCCGTCGTGCCGTTCGGCTCGATCGGCAGGTGGACTTCGATCCACTCGGGGTCGGTGGCGGCGTCGTCGACCGCCCGGAAGACCAGGGGCGAGCCGGACGGTGTCGGGTGGCCCAGCTCGGCCACGACCGCGGTGTCGTCGGCGGGCCCGACCCTGGCCGTGATGGCCGACACGGTGGCCTGGGCCACGATGGAGTAGACCGCCTGGGGGCCGTTCCCCCCGTCCGGGCCGGCCGGTTGGGATGGTTCGCCGTCTGCCGCGCTCGACGGATCGACCACCTCGATCCTCACCGAGCTGTCGGGCTCGCTGCCGATCGAGGCAGCCGTGCTCGCCTCGGAGCCGGACGCGGCGCAGCTCGCGCCGACCAGCGCCACCATCACCGCCAGCAGCGGCGGGAACGGCGACGAAGGACGGACTCGGCTCAGGACGGGCCCGCTCAGCCGGTGTACGGCGGCTGACCCTCGACCGCCGGCGGTGGCGGCGACGGCGGCAACGCGACGCAGGTGACGGTGAGGCTCGAGCCGAGGCTGGAGAGAGTTCGGTCCGGCCCGAGCATGACGGCCACGTCGATCGACGAGCCGAGCGTCACGGTGCCGGTGGAGGTGGTCACCTCGTTCGCAACATCCTCGATGCCGTCCAGCTCCAGCGTCGAGTCGCCGCTCGTGATGATCAGCTTGTTCCCCGGGTGGGCCGACTCCTGGTTGGTCACGACCGCCGTGATCTCGCAGGCCCGTCCGACCAGGTCGGCGGCGACCGCAGCGCTGCCGAGCGGGATGACGTCTCCCGGCTGCCCGGCGACGGCGGTATCGCCGATCGGTACGTCGACCGTCTCGGCCGCCACCGGTCCAGCGGCGAAGCTCGCCACCGCGGCCAGCAGGACGGCGATGGCGATCGCCACCCGGCCCCGTCCGCTCGTCCCACGCTCCATGTTCCCCATTTGCACCCTCGCAGTTCGGTCCTGGTCTCATCAAGACCAAGGTTGTCCAATCGACTAGCGGGATACTAGTCACACCGAGCGCCGTGCATGCGCCAATCCGCAGCGATTTCGTCGGACGGTCATTGGGCGGCAGGGCGCAGTTCGGGGTCGAGCGGGCGGTCGGGGGTCACCGTTGGCCGGCTGACTACGATGGGGCAACGAGCGTCGGCCGAGGAGCGCCCCGAGCATGCAGGAATCGTTGAACGGCAAGATCGTGCTGGTGACCGGGGCCGGCCACGGCATCGGGAGGGCCATCGCCGAGCGCTTCGCTGCCGTGGGTTCGGCGGTTGCCGTCAACGACGTCGACCCGCAGCGGGTCGATGATGTGGTGGCGGCGATCGGGGACCGCGGAGGCACGGCCATGGGTGTTGCCGCCGACGTGTCCGCATCGGATCAGGTCGATGCCATGATCCAATCGGTGATGGCGGCGCACGGCACGATCGACGTCCTGGTCAACAACGCCGGACTGGTCGGCCCGATGCTGCACTTCTTGGAGGCGGACGAGGCGTGGTGGCGCAGGATCGTCGACGTCAACCTCACCGGCCACTTCCTGGTATCCCATCCGGTCGCTCGCATCATGGCCAGGGCCGGTGGCGGGTCGATCATCAACATGAGCTCGGGGGGAGCGACGCAGGCTCACCGGGCGTTCACCGCCTACGACGCCACCAAGGGGGGCATCGAGGCGCTGACCAGGGCGATGGCGCTCGACCTCGGACAGTACAACATCCGGGTCAACGCGCTGATGCCGGGCTCGATCGACACGACCGGCCTCTCGGTCGAGGATCGCGTCCTGCGAGGCGAGAACGTGCCGCTTGGCCGGGTCGGGGAGCCGCACGACATGACCGGGGCCGCCCTGTTCCTGGCCTCCGATGACGCCTCGTACATCACCGGCGACGTCATCAAGGTCGACGGGGGCATGACCGCCCAGCAGCGCTCGGCCACCGTCGACATCATGCCGCCGTCCGGCTTCCCGCCGGTCGATGAGCTCTGATGGCGCCTCGCCCGACGAGCGACATCGATGCCCACTCCTCGCTTCGCTGAGCCCCAGGGCCGCAGCTACGACGTCGTAATCGTCGGTGGGGCCGTCATCGGCTCGTCCATCGCCTGGTTCCTGTCGGACCACCCGGACTTCGACGGGTCCGTGCTCGTGGTGGAACGAGATCCCACCTACGAGCAGTCGTCCACGGCCCACACCAACAGCTGCATGCGCCAGCAGTTCTCGAACGAGCTCAACATCCGCATCTCCCAGTACGCCGCCGATTTCGTCAGGAACTTCCGGCACCACCTCGGCGACGATCCCGAGGTGCCCGACATCGAGCTCCGCAGCTTCGGCTACCTGTACCTCGCCGGCGACGAGGTCATGGCCGCCAGGCTGCGAGCGAACCAGGTGGTCCAGCGCGCGTTGGGGGTGGGAACCAGGATCATGACCCCCGAGGCCATCGCCGCGGAGTATCCCTTCTATGATCTCGACGGCATCGTGTGCGGCAGCCACAACCCCGTCGACGAGGGCTATTTCGACGCCGGCACGATGTTCGAGTGGCTGCGGCGCAAGGCCAGGGCCAACGGTGCCGAGTACCTGGCGAACGAGGTGGTGTCGATCGACCGCCGGGACGACACCATCGTGGCGGTGACCCTGGCCACCGGTGAGCGGATCGCCTGTGGAGCAGTGGTCAATGCATCGGGGCCACGGGCGGTGGCGACGGCCCGGATGGCCGGCCTCGAGCTACCGGTGGAGCCTCGCCGCCGCTACACGTTCGTCTTCGACGCCGCGGAGCCGCTGCATCGAGATCTACCGCTGACCATCGATCCGTCTGGCGTCCACGTCCGCAGCGACGGACCGGTCTACATGGCCGGATGTGCCCCCGACCACGACCCGGCCGTCGCCTACGACGACTTCCGGGTCGACGATTCCGTCTGGGAGGACAAGGTCTGGCCGGCGCTGGCGAACCGGATACCGGCCTTCGACAGGATCAAGCTCCTGTCGAGATGGGCCGGTCACTACGCCCACAACACGCTCGATCAGAACGCGATCGTCGGCCCGCACCACCTGGTCGAGAACTTCATCTTCGTGAACGGCTTCTCCGGCCACGGTCTCCAGCAGGCGCCCGCCATGGGACGAGGCGTGGCCGAGCTGATCACCTACGGTCGGTATCGGACGCTCGATCTCGGGCCGCTCGGCTACGAGCGCGTCGTCCGCAACGAGCCGTTCCCCGAGACCGCGGTCATCTGAGGTCGGCTCCTGCTGGGCCGGCCCGGCATCGTCGTCCGCAACGGGGCAACCGCCTTTGTCGGCCACCAGCCCGACCGCTAAGAATGGGACTCGGATCGAAAGGGGCTCCGCAAATGGGCTTGACGAAACTGCTGGTGGCCAACCGGGGTGAGATCGCCATCCGGATCATGCGGGCCGCCAGGGATCTCGGTCTCCGGACGGTCGCCGTCGTCCCCGATGACGACCGGGGCTCGCTGCACACCAGGATCGCAGACGAGCTGGTGACCCTGCCCGGTCGTGGCGTCGGTGCGTATCTCGACATCGGGGCCGTGGTCGCGGCTGCCACCGAGACCGGCTGTGATGCGCTGCATCCCGGGTACGGGTTCGTGGCCGAGCACGCCGACCTGGCCACTGCGTGCGACGCTGCCGGCGTCACCTTCGTCGGCCCGACGGCCGATCAGCTGGCCGAGTTCGGCGACAAGGTCCGGGCCAGGGAACTGGCCGAGCGGCTCGGCGTCCCGCTGGCCCCGGGCACCAGGGCCGACACGACGGTGGCCGAGGCCGAGGCCTTCCTCGACGAGCACGGATCGATGATGATCAAGGCCCTGGCGGGTGGGGGAGGGCGGGGCATCCGCCCCGTTCGGCTCGGCGACGACGTCGCGGCGGCCTGGGAGCGGAGCAGGAGCGAGGCCGGGGCCGCATTCGGCAACGAGGCGGTCTACGTCGAGGCCCTGATCGGGCGGGCCCGGCACATCGAGGTCCAGATCATCGGGGACGGCTCGTCGGTCAGCCACATCGGCGAGCGCGAGTGCACCCTGCAGCGGCAGAACCAGAAGATCGTGGAGATCGCCCCCAGCCCATCGCTCGGAGCCGAGGCTCGGCAGGTGATCACCGATGCCGCGGTGGCGATGGCGGCCGCCGTGGACTACCGATCGCTCGGCACGTTCGAGTTCCTGGTCGACGCCGACGACCACGGTCGCGTCTTCTTCCTGGAGGCCAATGCCCGACTCCAGGTGGAGCACACCGTGACCGAGGAGGTCACCGGCATCGATCTCGTCCAGAGCCAGCTCCTCGTCGCCGGTGGGGCCAGCCTCGACGAGCTCGGTCTCGACCAGGCGAGCGTGCCGGCACCCCGGGGCCATGCGGTCCAGGTTAGGGTCAACACGGAATCGATGACGGCCGAGGGGCTGGCCAGGCCCAGCGGTGGCACCTTGACGGCGTTCGAGGCGCCGAGCGGTCCCGGCATCAGGACCGACACCTACGGCTACGTCGGCTACACCACCAATCCCGGGTTCGACTCGCTGCTGGCCAAGGTGATCGGCACCGCTCCCGGTCCCCGGTACGCCGATGCGGTCCGGCGGACCCGCCGAGCGCTCGGCGAGTTCCGGGTCGAGGGGGTCGCCACCAACATCGGCTTCCTCCAGGCGCTGCTCGATCGACCCGAGGTGGTCGCCAACGACGTGACGACGACCTACGTCACCGACAACGCAGCGGCGCTCGTCGAGGAGGCCGGTCGGCTGGAACAGCGCTACTTCGGCCTCGCCGCCATCGACGCCGACCGGGGCTCGGGACTGGCGGGGGCGGTCGTCGACACGACCGATCCGCTTGCCGTTCTGGCCCACGGTGCCATCGATCGCCCGGCCGGCGCCCCGTCCACCGCAACCGGATCCGCCGCGCCACGCACCCCGCCGCCCCCTCCCGGCCCCCCGGGCGGTGCCGGCTCGGTCGTGGTCGGACCGGACGGGAGCGTCGCGGTCGAAGCACCGCTCCAGGGCACGATCGTGGCGGTTTCGGTCGAGGAGGGCGACACCGTGGCGGCGGGTCAGCAGCTGCTGGTCATGGAGGCGATGAAGATGGAGCACGAGATCACGGCCACCTCGACGGGGATCGTGCGCCGACTGGCGGTTGGCGTCGGGGACACCGTGTTCGAAGGCCATTCCCTGGTCTTCGTCGAGCCGGCCGATGTCGATGTCGAGGGGGGCGAGGCAGCGGCTGGCATGGATCTCGAGCTGATCCGCAACGACCTCCAGGAGCTGTTCGAGCGGCGGGCATACGGGCTGGACGAGAACCGTCCGGAGGCGGTGGCCAAGCGGCACGGACGGGGCCACCGGACCGCCAGGGAGAACCTGGCCCAGCTGGTGGATCCCGGCACGTTCGTCGAGTACGGCCGGCTGATGGTGGCCGCCCAGCGGCGGCGGCGTGACTTCCAGGACCTCCTGGAGAACACCTCCGGCGACGGCATGGTGGCCGGCGTTGGCAGCGTCAACGGTGACCTGTTCCCCGAGGAGGTGGCCCAGGCGATGGTGATGTCATACGACTACATGGTCCTGGCCGGCACCCAGGGCGGACAGAACCACCGCAAGAAGGACCGACTGTTCGAGTTGGCCCAGCACAATCGGTTGCCTGTGGTGCTCTACGCCGAAGGCGGCGGCGGCCGGCCGGGCGACACCGACGGCATCGGCGGCTCCGGTCTCGACTGCTGGGCCTTCACCCTGTTCGCCGAGCTGTCAGGGCTCGTGCCGATCGTCGGCATCACCAACGGCCGCTGCTTCGCCGGCAACGCCGTCCTGCTCGGCTGCTGTGACGTCATCATCGCCACGGAGGGATCCAACATCGGCATCGGCGGTCCAGCCATGGTGGAGGGTGGCGGCCTCGGCGTGTTCAGGCCGGAGGAGATCGGGCCGGTCGAGGTGCAGGTGCCAAACGGCGTCATCGACCTGCTCGTCCGGGACGAGGAAGAGGCGACCACGGTCGCCAAGCAGTACCTGTCGTACTTCCAGGGCTCGATCGCCCAGTGGAAGGAGCACGATCAGCGGGCCCTGCGTCACATCGTTCCGGAGAACCGCAAGCGGGTCTACGACATGCGGACCGTTGTCGACACGCTCTGTGACGTCGACAGCGTGCTCGAGCTCCGACCCGACTGGGGCCACGGGGTGATCACCGTGCTGGCCCGCATCGAGGGCCGGCCGATCGGCATCGTGGCCAACAACCCCCATCACCTGGCCGGGGCGATCGACGCCACCGCCGGCGACAAGGGAGCCCGGTTCATGCAGCTCTGCGACGCCCATGACATCCCGCTGTTGTTCCTGTGCGACACGCCGGGGATCATGGTCGGGCCCCAAGCCGAGCACGAGGCCACCGTTCGCCATGCGGCCCGCATGTTCGTCACCGCAGCCAGTATCGACGTGCCGTTCATGACGATCGTGACCCGCAAGGGCTACGGGCTGGGGGCCCAGGCCATGGCCGGTGGCTCGTTCAAGGCCACCAGCTTCACGGTGGCCTGGCCGACGGGCGAGTTCGGGGGCATGGGCCTCGAGGGGGCCGTCAAGCTCGGCTTCCGCAAGGAGCTCGAAGCGATCGATGACCCGGCGGAGCGGCTCGCCGCCTACGAGGAGCGGGTGGCTCGGCTCTACGACATGGGCAAAGCGGTCAACACCGGCAGCTACTTCGAGATCGACGACGTCATCGACCCGGCCGAGAGCCGGCAGTGGATCCTGATGGCCCTCAAGTCGGCCAAGCCGCCGGCCCCCCGGAGGGGCAAGAAGCGGCCGATGGTCGATACCTGGTAGCGACCGGGACTGATCGCGTCACCAGGGCTCGGTCAGGATTCGCCGTCCCCGGCGGCCTCGATCATCCGCCAGGCGTCCTCTGCCAGGTGGTTGGCGAGATCGTGCAGCGCGCGGGCCGCAGCGAGCTCCTCGCCGATCTGGGGTATCGACGGATCGGACGGGTTGCGACGAGAGCGGCCGTGACCGGCAAGCGATCTGTCGCCGGCGTCGAGGTGGACCACCATCTCGCAGTGATCCTCGTCCTCCCGGGTCTCGAATTCCAGCTTCCAGCGATGGGCCATGAGCTCTTCCATGGCGCGATTGTCCCAGTCCGGTCTGCGTCGGTGCAGGGTCGAAAGTCCCACCGATGCGGCGGATCGCAGCCGTTGGTCGGTCGGGGACGGCCGGCGGTCTCGTCCGGTGGCCGAGAAGGGGCGTTGGACCCTGGGCCCGCCCGCCGAGCCGGTCCACCATGGCGACAAACGAAGACAAGAGGGGACCAATGTTTCTCGAAACGATCCTTGCCGACGCCGTGCACGTGGAGGACGAGAGCCGGAAGCCGACGTCGGGCATCGACGGCCGCTGGCGGAACCGGCTCGGCTCGACCATGGAGCTGACCGTCGGCGCCGACCACCGGATCACCGGCACGTTCCACTCCGGTGTCGGCCTCGCGGAGCCGTCGGCGACGTTTCCCATCGTCGGATTCGCAGAAGGTGATGCGTTCTCGTTCTGCGTCGACTTCGGGTGGCGGGGCTCCGTTGCGTCGTGGTCCGGCCACCACCTCAGCGACGAGACGGAGGGCGAGCGGCTGATGACCCTCTGGCACCTGGCGCGCCCGGTGCGGGATCCTCATCACGAGGCCGACGTGTGGCGGGCCCTCGTCGCAGGCGGGGACGAGTTCACCCGTATCGAGGGCTGAGCCGGCCCGTCCCGTTGCCGCGCTGCGCTGCGCTGCTCGACTTGCCGTTGCCGGTTCCGGCCCGTCAGGTCATGGACCGGAGGGCCCGGCCGGCCTCTTCGACCGCCGGTTCCTGCTCGGCGATCAGGACCAGTGCCGGCTCTCGCCGGTCCGACGACGCCAGCAGGGCCCAGCGACGGCCGACGAGCTGCAGCTCGTACGTGACACCGTCCGAGCCGAGGACCCATCCCTTGGCCCGCAGCAGGCCCCTGTCGGGGGCGGTCAGCCAGGCCGTCAACCGCTCGATGTCGAGCGGGTCGGGCAGCGGTACGGCGGCCGTGGCCAGGTCGATCCGGTGGCCCTCGGACCGGGGGCGGAGGGCCGCGCCGAGCAGGGCGGCCCCCAGGACCACGGCCGGTTCGACGATCCCGCCCCCGATCGGCACGACCTGCCGGCCGGGGGCGACGTCGGCCACGTAGCCCACCCTCTCGGCCACCGATCCCGGGTCGAGGAGATCGACCTTCGACAGCAGGACGAGGTGGGCCGCCTCGATCTGGCGTCGGACGAGCCGACCCAGCACCGGGTGGGCCAGCTGATCCTCGACCCGCTCGCCGTCGACGACACAGACGATGCCGTCGAGGTCCAGCCCTGGCTCGGCTTCGACGGTGGCCGCCATCGCAACGGCATCGGCCCCGCCGCTGGCCTCGACCACGATCGCCTCCGGCGGCGGCTCGGACCCGGCGGCGGCCAGCAGGCTCTCCACCAGTTCGTCGCCGAGCGTGCAGCACGCACAGCCGTTCGTCAGCGCCAGCCGCTCGTCCGGGCTCCCGAGCAGTGCAGCATCGACGTTGATCGGGCCGAGGTCGTTGACGACGGCCGTCAGCCGGATGCCGTGGTCGGCGGTGAGGAGATGGCGGAGGACCGTGGTCTTGCCGCTTCCGAGAAATCCGGTGAGCAGGGTGACGGGGATCCGCTCGGTCGGCGGCGGGGCCGGTTCCCGGTCGAGCGATCGGGCTGCGGCGGCCAGGGTGGCGGTGACCGTGCGAAGGCCGACGATCAGCTCGTCGGCCGGGTCGCTCGTCACGATCCCTGGGGTCGGCCGCCCAGCACGGTGTCGTGCACCCCGATGCGGTGCAGCTCGGCGGGATCGACTGCGTAGGGATCGTCGTCGAGGACGGTCAGGTCGGCGTACTTGCCCACCTCGATCGATCCCAGTCGATCGTCCCGGTTGAGCACATGGGCGGCATCGATCGTGATGGCCTGCAGGGCACGGTCGACCGAGATCCGCTCCCCGGGGGCGAGGACCGTCTCGCCGTCGGCCCCGATCCGGTTCACCGCGCACCAGGCCGCCGTCAGCGGCGCGAGGGGGGTGACAACCAGGTTGTAGTCGCTGTGGAGGGCGAAGGTGACGCCGGCCCGGTCGAGGCTCCCCAGCCGCCCGGTGGCTTCACTGCGGTCAGGGCCGAAGCCGTGCTCGGCATGGAGCTGGGCCCGGTAGTGGACGAAGTAGATGTTGACGCTGGCCAGGCCACCGAGAGCCGCCAACCGCTTGGCCTGGGCCGGATTGGACAGGCAGTAGTGCTCGATGGTGAACCGGTGGTCGAAGCGGGGGTGGCGGCGCTGCAGCTCGGCCAGGGCGTCGAGCGTCATGTCGATCGTCCGGTCGCCATTGGCGTGGCTGTGGATCTGGATCCCGGCCCGCCAGAACGGCAGCATGCGCTCCACCACCTCGTCCCACGGGATCTCCCCGGTGTGGGCGGTGTCGTCGTCGAGGTAGCCGGGCTCGTTCATCACCAACGTCATCGAGGGGTAGGAGCCGTCGTTGACGTACTTGATGCCGTGGGTGTCGAGCCGGTCGTCACCCTCGGCCCGCTTCGAGGCGAGGTAGTCGAGCATGTCGGCGCCGTAGCTGCGGACCAGCGCGCCCTCGAACGGGATCATGAGGATCCGGAGCGGGAACGTCCCGTCGGCGATGGCCGAGGCGTGATCGGCCCACTCCTCTTCGAACCCACCGCCGATCCCCCAGATGAGGTCGGCGGTCGTGGTCACCCCGGCAGCCTTGGCAACGGCCCCCATCCGATCGACGGCCGCCCGGCCGAACCCCGAGGCGTAGACTGTGGCGGCCACTGGTCTGGTGGCTCGAGCGGCGGCTTCGCTCTCCACGAACCAGCCGTTGAGCCGACCGTCCGGGTAGCGGCCGATACCGTGGCCGACGGTGTCGTCGTCGACGCCGATCATGGCCAGCATCGGCGAGTTGCAGTAGATGATGTGGGGCGCGTAGGCCACCACCCAGAGCGGGACCGTGTCGCTGATCGCATCGAGCATGTCCCGGTCGAGGTGGCCGTCCTGCGACGCCGGATCGTAGCCCCAGGCCAGGACCGGCTCCGACGGGTCGGGCTGCTCCGCAGCGAGGGAGCGAAGCTGGTTGAGCACCGAGGCGCGATCGGGCAGGCCCCGCCGCAGACCGGTCGGCGATGCGGAGTCGATCGGCCCGACGTAGTTGAGAGCCATGTAGGTGCCGGACAGGCGGAGATGGGTGTGGGGGTCGATGAAGCCGGGAAGGATGATCTTGTCCCGGTAGCGGTCGTCGATGTCGTGAGGATGGCGCCTCAGCCAGGGCTGCATCGATTCGATCGTGCCGACGGACACGATGCGTCCGTCGGCCACCGCCACCGCCTGGCCGGTCGGTCGGCCCTGGTCCATCGTGTGGATGCGGGCTGCGGGGTACACCGTCAGGTCGTCCATCTGCCCGCTCATGTTATGGCGTGGCCCGGACGCGGGCCATCGGCCCCGAAGGGGGGCCGGGCCGCTGGCGAGGGTTTCGGGCGGTCGATCAGTAGTTGACCACGTCGGTGCTGCTGTCGCCTCGACCGGTCGTGCCGTCCTCGGTGGCGCTGTCCGGGCTGTCGACCGGCTCGGTCACCGCGGCGTCGACCGGCTCGTCGATGAGGGTGTCGTCCACCTCGGTGGCGTCATCGGTCTCCGGGAAGCAGACCAGGATCCGACGTGGGGGGTCATTCCTCCGAGCGGTCGCACGCCTCTCGCCGGACCTGTCGAAGCCTCTCGGCACCACCTGGGCGGTCCGTCCGTCGACCTCGATGCTCGACCGGTTGGCCTCGATGGCCTCGACCTCGACTACCGTGCAGCTCTCGTAGCTCTTCGGGGCATGATCGGCGGGAGCGGCCGAGCTCGGGGTGGCGAGGCCGAGGAACCCGACGCTGACCGCTGTGATTGCAACAAGCGACTTCTTCATTGCTCTGTCCTCCGGACTTGGAGAACGCCGGTTTCGCCA
>JAHELU010000010.1 GCA_024644005.1 Acidimicrobiales bacterium
TCACGACGGTGCTGGCGGCGATGATGTCGCTGTCGACCAGCGCCTGCAGCACCGGCTCGCCGGTGAAGTCCAGGTTGGCGCTCACGTACGGCGGTGTCCCGGGATCGCTGAATCCCTCGCTGATGAACGAGGCGAGCAGGTCGGGGCCGAAGTCGAAGTCGTGGTTCCCGATGGCGATGGCGTCGTAGCCGATGGCGTCGAGCGCGATGGCGTCGTAGAAGACGCCGTCGGCCAGGCTGGCCGTGAACTCGGGACCGGCCAGGAAGTTGTCGCCCGACGACACCATCATGACGTCGCGCTTGTTCTTCTTGCCCTTGCCGTTCGTCCGCGCCTCGACCTTCTCACGGTCGACCACGCTCTTGAACCGGGCGACACCCCCTTCCTGATCGTCCTCGCCTCGGGGCAACAGCTCCGACTCACCGTCGTTGTTGTGGAGGATCGTCAGCGTGAAGTCGACCTTCGGTGGCTTCTCGGCATCGGCGCCATCGACAGGCGCGAGCGTCAGCACCATGACGATCGCCGCCGCCAGGCTGACCAGCATCGTCCGACCTCTTCGTACTCGGTTTGTCATCGCTCCCCCTGTGGGATCAGGCGTTCAGTGTGACCACATGGCAGAGGGACCCGTACGTCGAGCCGCCTCGACTTGCGGCGCAGAGAGAGGGACTGATGCCCCGACGCCCCCGCGTGCCCCGTACCCGACCAAGGGATCAACGTAGCAACTCGGTGCGCGAAGGATCAACATGCAATTTCACACCTGCTAGATCGGCACAGTTGCAGAGCCGCCCGGCGTCCGGTCGGTGTCGAGCGGTCATCGAAGCCGGCGAACGGAGTGAAGACCGTTGCTAGGACTCCAGTCGCAGCATCCCGGCCCGCCGGACCACCCGTCGCCCCCCGGCCAGCTCGCAGGCCACCGCCTCGTGACGGACGACGGCCAGCACCCGCTCGAGCTCGGCAGATGAGGGGGGATGGCCGCGATCGTCGACCAACCACCGCCGCAGCGCCTCGTTGACCACCGCGCCCGGCTGGTCGACCAGCGCCCTGGTGTCTGTCGGGTCGACGTCGGCCGCCAACTGCTCGATCCCGGCCTGGACCTCCCTGGCTCGACGAGCGGTCCTGGCCAGCAGCGGCACCGGATCCCGGTTGCTGATGTCGGCCAGCAGCGGCATCAGCTCGCGCCGGACCCGGTTGCGCTGGAACCGGGGGTCCAGGTTCGAGTGGTCGACCACCGGCGCCAGTCCCATGGCCCGGCACAGCGCCGCGGTCTCCGATCGGCGGATCGCCAGGATCGGATGGGTCGGCCCGGGGGCCATGGCGGCCAGACCGGCCGGGCCCGCTCCTCGCATGAGGTTGATGAGCAGCGTCTCGGCCTGATCGTCCTCGGTGTGACCGGTCATGGCGTCCTGCCCGAGGACGGCCCGGCGGGCGATCCTGGCCCGCTGCTCGAGGTCGGGGCCCTCGGCCACGGCGACGCGCTCGGCCCGGAACTCGGCCCCGAGTCGACGGGCCGCTGCGGCCACCACGTCGGCCTCCTCGGCCGAGCCGGGGCGGAGACCGTGGTCGACGTGTACGGCGGTCACCGCGACGCCGGCCTCGCAGGCCAGCACCAGCAGCGCGAGCGAGTCGGCGCCACCCGACACCGCAGCGATCGCCTCCGTCCCGGCCGCCGGGAAGGTGCAGCGCGGCGACAACTCCTGGATGAGCCCCTCTGCGGCACTCATGGGTCTGGGGCTCACGAGACCGGGCTCACGGGCCTGGGCTCAAGCCGACGCGGCGGAACCGATCCGCTCGATCCACAGCTCCGGGGACCGGATCTCGTCGATCGTCGGGAGGGTCTCCGGCTCCGACCAGACCTCGTCGAACAGCGACTTCCCCCCGGCGGACTCGACGGCCCGGACGAAGTCCTCGCCCTCTTCGTACTGGGCCAGCTTGGCCTCCATGCCGGTCAGCCGCTGGATGACCCTGCTGACACCGGAGGCGTTCTTGCGCCGCTGGCTCATCACCCTGGCGAAGCGGGGCTGGCTCGGGATCAGGTGGCGGGCCGCACGGTCCATCGTGATGTCACCGTGACCCTCGAGGAGGCTCATGAGGCCGGTCACCTTGTCCATGGTGGCCCGCTGCTCCGGGGTGGCCAGCAGGGCCGAGATGCCGCCGTCCTTCATCGACCGACCGTTGCCGGCCTTCCGCTCGGCGATCGAATCGCGCATGGCTTCGACCAGCCGCTTCGGGTCCGGCTCGACGGCGTCGAGCAGCTCGTTGACCAGCGACAGGAAGTACGGCCGCAGCCAAGGCACCCCGGTGAACTGGGCCCGGTGGGTGCACTCGTGGACCGCGATCCACAACCGGAACTCGCGGGGCGGGAAGCCGTAGCGCTTCTCGAGCGAGAGCACGTTCGGCCCCACGTAGTAGACCCAGTCCTGGTCCTCGGGGCGCTCGTCCTCGATGATCAACAGGTCGTACTGGCCGAGCACCCGGCCCGACATCCAGCCCAGGAGCGCGCCGACCTCGGCTCCGGCGACCTTCGGGCCCACTGCGCTGCCGACCTGAGAGAACACCTCGCCGACCGCGGAACCGACCGCACCGCCAACCGGGGCCAGGAACTGCCCGAACGGGCCGAGGGCCCGGCCGAGCGGGCTGTCGGCGAATCCGGGGCCGTCGCCGTCGTCCGCCTCCCGCGAGGCGGCATCGTCGATCTTGCCCAGCAGCGGGCGCAGGAGGCGATCGAAGCTGGCCAGGTTGGCGTCGATCCAACCCATGCGGTCGGTGACCTTGGCCCTGGCCGATCCCGAGGCAGAGCGGAGACCCGTCTCGGCCTCGACGAGGTCCTCGGCCTGGGCGGTCAGCTCCAGGAGATCGGCGTCGAGCGACTCGTTGTGGTAGCTGTCGGCGAACGGCTCACGGCCAGCGACGCGGCCGGCGACGACCCTGGCGAATTCCCAATCGACTTCGGCGTTCACGCTGCTCCGCTCTTTCGTCTCGCTCGATGGTCCGGTTCGGCAGGCGCCGACCAGCGGCCTCTGGTCAAGGCCGCTTCGGGTACTTGGGGTTCTGGACCCTCATCAGGTAGCCGGCCAACAGCGCCAGAACGCCGATCACCCCGCCGATCGCCAGAAAGAACCCGAGCCACCAGTGCCAAACCACTCCACTCATCATCTGGCCAAGTGTAGGGGCTCGAGTGACCGGCTCCCTGACCGGCGTCGGCCCCGATGGCGGTCTCGTGACGGGCGAGGCTGCCCGCTCAGCGAAGATCGGTTATCGCCTTGAAGACCCGCTGTGGCAGGTCCGGCGGCAGATCGGCCTGGCAGCGACGGCCGACGAGGTGCCGGAGCCCGGTGTGGAAGTGGTACAGCTCGTCACAGCCACCGCAGGCCTCGAGGTGGGAGCGAATCCGTTCCCGGCGGCCATCGTCGAGGAAGCCGTCCATGTACCGGTAGAGCTCCTCGAGCGACGGCTGGCAACCGAGCGACCCGCTGGTCGACGCTCGCTCGGCGGCCCGGTCGGCCCCGGAGGGCTCACTGGCCGGTTGGCTCTCGGATCTCGGATCGTCACTCATCACAACAAACTCGGTAGACGGTGCCTCGGCCAACGACGCTCTGTTGACAAGCGGGTCACTGGTCGAGGCTCATGATCATGGGCGAGGACAGGTCTCAGTCCGACGGTGCCGAGACGAGCCCTCGTGCCTCCGCAAATTCGTACAACTCTTTCTGCAGCGCTTTTCTTCCCCGATGGAGGCGACTCATCACGGTGCCCACCGGGATCTCGAGAATCTCTGCTATCTCTTTGTAGCTGAAACCCTCGACGTCGGCCAGCAGAACGGCCATCCGGTAGGCGTCCGGGAGCGCTTCGACCGCGCTGACCACCTCGGCCTCGGAGAACAGCTCCATCAGCTGGTCCTCGGCGCTCTGCCCGTAGCGGGTCTCGTCACGCAGGCGACGGTAGAGGTACAGGTCCTCGATGTCGTCGAGCTCGGTCTCGTCCGGCCGCCGCTTCTTGGCCCGGTATCGGTTGATGTGGGCGTTGGTGAGAATCCGGAACAACCAGGCCCGGAGGTTGGTCCCCGCCTGGAAGCTGCCGTAGGACCGGTAGGCCCTGAGGTAGGTCTCCTGGACGAGGTCCTCGGCGTCGGTCCGGTTGCCCGTCAGCCGGACCGCCGTCGAGTACAGCGACCGCATGAACGGCTCGGTGTCCTCGACGAAGGTGGCTTGGTCGGCCATTGCTACACAGTACAGACAACCGGCCACACACTCGATGTCGGGGCCAGGCAGCGGCCGGTGACAGGTGGCCGGGCGGCAACGGCCAGACAGCCGGTCGGCTTCGGTGGCAAATCGTTGCAGATCATGTTACAGAATGAAGTCAGCATCTCTATGCTTGGACACGTGGTGAGCCAACCCACGCTCCTCGTCGGGGCCGAGCAGTCCGGTACGACCCTGCTGCGTCTGATGCTCGACTCCCACCCCGAGATCGCCTTCGCCGAGGAATTGCAGTACGCCGTCGAGCCGATCGCTGACGACGGCAGCTTTCCCTCGATGCCGTCGTTCGAACGATACCTCGCCCTCGATCGCTCGTTCTCCACCAGCGGCTTCGTGTTCGACGAGACCAAGTCGTTCCCGGACCTGGTGAACGGGTTCCTCCGATCCCGTCAGGAGAAGAAGGGGGCCACGGTCTGGGGGGCCACGATCCATAAGGGCTTCACCAAGGCGCTCGCCCTGTGGCCGGACGCGAAGTTCATCCACCTCGTTCGAGACCCCCGAGACGTCGCCCCGGCCCGGATCCACCAGGGGCTCGCGGGCAATGTCTGGCATGCCCTCGACCAGTGGATCGAGGTCGAGGACGAGTGGGCGGCGCTCGCAACCCGGCTCCCCGCCGATCGGCTGCTGACGGTTCGCTTCTCCGATCTGATCACCGACTACGACGCCACCCTCAACACGATCTGCCGGTTCATCGGCGTCGACTACACCGCTCAGATGCTGGACTATGCCTCGGACACGGACTACCGGGTGCCGAGCGCTGCCGTCGCCGGCCACTGGCGGGATCGCCTGTCCGGTTCCGAGGTCCGCCTCGCCGAGGCCCGGGTCGGGACCCGGCTCACCACCCTCGGTTTCGACCCGTCGGGGTTACCGCCGCTGGCCGTCGGGCCGGCCAGGGCGTGGTTGCTCCGCTGGCACGACCGGATCGGCCGGCTCCTGCTCCGGATCCAGTACTACGGGGTCGGGCTGACCCTGGCGGATCTGACGGCACGGATGTCCCACAGCCAGCGGATGCAGCAGTCCGTCAGGCTCCGCTTCAACGAGGTGGAGCGAGCGCTGCGGAAGAAGAGCTGGTCCGACAGCGCGAAGTACCGCACCTCCCGGTAGGGCGGCGGGACGGGCACAGTCAGACGTTCTGGCCGACGCGCAGCAGGTTCCCGCTGGGATCCCGGAGGGAGAACTCCCGCATCTGCCATGGGTGATCCTCGATCGGACCGAGCGTCACGCCGGCGCCCGCCCATGCCCGGTACCAGTCGTCGGCGTCCTGCACATGGAAGTAGCCGGCGGCCCGATTGGCGTCGCGGTCGAGCTCGGGGTCGAGCGCCAGGTGGAGGATCTCCTCGCCCCGGTGGGTCACCCAGCTGTAGCCACCGTCGTGGCTGTCGACGTCGAATCCCAGGGAGCGGTAGAACAGGGCAGCGGCATCCATGTCGGACACCGGGAAGATGATCTTGGTGACGATCCTGTCGTGCGGGGCGGTCGTGGCCATGTCGCAACGCTAGCCGGCGGGGCCCTCCGATCGCCCCGGTCAGCCGGCGTCGCCGGCGAAGGCCAGGCTCGTCACGGTCATCCCGACCTCGGCCTCCGCGACGGTGACGGTGAAGATCAGGGCGCTACCTCCGTCTCCGCGGGAGTAGAGCAGTTCACAGCTCGCACCGCCTTCCCCGGCCGAGCAACCGTCGAGTATCGCGTCGAGGTTGTCGGGGCCGACGATCACGTCACCGCCATCGGCGAACCACTCCTGCGCCACGGTCACCGCATCGGCGCTCGCCAGTGCTCCCAGCCTGTCCCAGTCGCCAGCCTCCCAGCTGTCACCGAAGGCGAGCAGGGTGTCGGCCAGCTCCGCCGTCGACCCCGCCGTCGACGACGCCGCCGCTGACGACCCTGCCGTTGACGACCCTGGCGGCTCGTCGGCTGGCTGGTCTCGTAGCGGGCTGCCGTCGGCGGCGGTCTCGGCGTCACCGGTTTCGGTCGTCTCCACCTCTTCGCTGCTGGCGACGCTGAACAAACCGTAGGCCGTGGCGAACACGACGAGCGCCGCCAGCAGCGCGCCGGACGCCACCACCAGCCGCCTCTGCCCGGCGGCGGGGCCGACATCGGACGGCTCCACATCGCCGTTGCCCGGCGATCCGCCTGGCTCGGCTGGTTCCAGCACTGTGCTCATGTCGTTCGACTCTTCTCGATGGGTGTTCACGTCGGTCGTGCCACGGCGCACGATAGCCCATTGCGCCGCTGCTTCAATAGCTGTTGCAGCAATGGCCATGGAAGCAGGGTCCGAGTCGCTCCCCACCCCGTCTCTCCCTGCGGGGTGGGGGGACCGGGACGCGCCCAGCCGGGGCCCTGAGTCGCCGTTGCGTGGGGGCAGCACGCGACCCACGGGCCCCAACGACGCGTCGAGCCACCCAATCGGTGGATCCACACGGTCGTCAGCTCGTAGCGGCCGAATCGCTGTCACTGTACGATCGACCAGTTGCTAACGGTCAGCCTACGTGTCTACTGTACGTACGTCAAGGGAATCCTCTGGAGGGTCCGTGCCATCAAAGCCCGCTGCCACGAACCGAAGAGAGGATCTGCTGGATGCAGCGATAGACGCCTTCGTCGATCGGGGCTACGAGGGAACATCCGTCGCCTACCTGGCCGACGCGACCGGGCTCAGCAAGGCCGCATTCGTCTATCACTTCTCGTCGAAGGAGGCGTTGCTGTTCGAGCTCTCGACCCCGCTGCTCGATGAGCTCGACGATGTGGCTGCCCGATACGAGCGGGAGCCGAAGTCCGAGGACCGGGCACGGTCGATCCTGGTCGACTACCTGGACGCACTGTGTCGCCATCGGCAGGTGGCGGCCTGGATCGATGGTGACAAGTCGATCCTCAACCACGGCGACCTCGGGGCACGACTCGATGCCAACAACCGTCGGGTGCACCGACTCCTGACCGGACCCCGCCCCTCGGCCGCTGCACGAGCCCAGGCATCAGCGGTGCTCGGGATGCTGTGGCGGCCGGTCCGCAATGGCTACCTCTCGACCAGTCTCAAGACGCGGCGGGCGGTCACCGAGCTCGCCGCAACGGCCGCGGCCGCCATCTGAGGCGCCGGCGGCGGAGCGGTTCAGGCGTCGGACTGCTCGGCGACCGCCTTGAGCTGCTCGAGACCCTTCTCGAAATCGGGGCCGACCATCTTGTCCATGCTCTTGAACAGCCCCATCGCCCGGATGACCAGCGTCTTCGGTCCGACCATCGTCCAGGTGACCCGGGTCGTCCCACCTTCTGGTTGGAGATCGAACGCGATGGTGCTGCTGGACTTGAACGGCTTGAGGAAATCGAGGGCGATCTTCAGCTTGGCGACGTCCACCGCCTCGATGATCTCCATCCGGCCCTCGCCCGCCTTGCGGTTGCCGCTCCACTCGTAGATCGCACCGATCCCCGAGTCCGGCCCGGAGTAGGTCCGTCGCAGGTCGGGATCGAGGTCCTCCCACGGGGACCACTCGGTCCAGCGGTGGAAGTCCGCCAGATACTCATGGACCTGTTCTGCCGGGGCTCCGATGGTCGCCGCGCGCTCGACTACGTAGGTGTCAGCCACGACGAAATCCTAGCCCCTCGGCCGAACTCCGGCCGGCTGGGAAGGCTCCGGGGTCCCGACCTGCCCGTTTCGGGGCTCGGCTGGTTCGGCGGTCGCACGCAGCGCCGGTCGCTCGGGCCGCTGGTGCATGTTCGCCGCCTCTGCCACTGGGTCGTGGAAGACAGCCAGCGAGAGCTCACGGCGGGCGTCGAGCTGCCCAGGAGCGAAGGCGAGGCCGACGGCTCTGGCGCCCGTCGCTCGCACGCCGAGCAGCCGCCGTGGCAGCGCCCGGAGCTCGATGTCGCCCCGCAGCGGGGTCGAGACGACGAGCGAGCTCACCGAACCACCGGCGCCTCGACCTCTCCCCTCGACCTCGGGATCGAGCTCGATCTGCGCCCCGGTCAGGGACACGTTGACCACGCGGCAGGGCAGGCCGTCGTAGGCACCCGGCCAGTCGACCTCGATGCGGTAGGCGTTCCGCCGCTCGCCTGCGAAGCGGATCGATCGGATCCGGCGGATGGCGGCCACGGTCAGGACCAGGTTGCCGGCACAGAAGATGGCCGACACGAGGGCCGCTGCCGGCACCTGGTAGCTCCACGGGAGGAGGCCGGCGAGACCGAAGGGCAGTGCCAGGATGGCCAGCGCCGACATGGCCGCCAGCAGCACCAGGAGCCTTGGCGGAGCGATCTGGGCCCGGTCGGAACCGGTTCGACCCTTCGGCGTCGGTTGGAAGCGGTGGCGCCGACCCCGGAGGGCCATCGTGGCCGGCAGCACCGCCGGCATGCGAAGCATCTCGAACAGGACGGACAGGAACGGCGGGTAGTAGCCACGGGCCAGCAGCCGGAGGGCGATGAACTGGGCGCCGAGCACCGTCGCGAACACCGGGAGATAGACCCGGGCCGGAGCGCCGACGGGGCTCCGGCCACTCAGGGCGACGACGACCGGCAACACCACGTACCCGAGGCTGCGCCAGGCGTCGAACCACGAGAACAACGTGGCGGCGTAGGCCAGGCGCTGTGACAGGGTCAAGCCCGGGCGGGTCATCGGATTGTCGACCGAGAGTACCTGCATCGCGCCGGTGCTCCAGCGGTTCCGCTGCAGCAGGTACTGCCTGGCATCGGCGGCAGCCAGTCCGCGAGCCAGCACTTCGTTGTGGGCCACCGATCGCCAGCCGCGGGCGTGCAAACGGATGCTGGTGTGGATGTCCTCCGTGACCGTCTCGGTGGCCACACCACCGACCGAGCGAAGGGCCTCGGCTCGCAACACAGCTCCCGTTCCGCACCAGAACGCAGCGTTCCACCGGTTCTTGGCCGGCAGGATCACCCGGTAGAACACCGCCTCCTCGTTGAACGAGCGGTCACCCCGAACGACGTCGTGCTCGAAGCTGTCGGTGTTGTAGAAGTCCTGCGGGGTCTGCACGAACGCCACGGACGGGTCGTCGAAGTACCCGAGGGTGTTCTGCAGGAACCCGGGGCCGGGAACATGGTCGGCATCGAGGACTGCGATCAGGTCGACGTCGATGTTGTCCAGCGCATTGTTGAGGTTTCCCGCCTTGGCATGGTCGTTGCTCGGGCGGGTCAGATAGGACGCCCCGAGACCCAGCGAGAGCTGTCGGATCTCCTCGCGGTTACCGTCGTCGAGGACCCACGTCTCGTGCGCCGGCTGGAGCTCGAGGGCGGCGGCGATCACCGGCAGCAGGACCTCGGCCGGCTCGTCGTAGGTCGTGATCAGGACGGCGATCGAGAGCTCGGTGTCGTCCACGGCCGGTGCCGGGGACAGCGCGTCCACCCTCCACCCGGCGATGGTGTACAGGACGAGACCGACCGTGTTGTGGATCTCCAGTGCCAACAGGAAGGCGCTGGCCCACCATGAGCCGGAATCGAGGGTGAAGAGCAGCCGCCACCCCAGGTAGACCGTCGAGATGCTCAGTGTCAGCAGGGCCACGGTCCGGATGGTCCACAACCGACCGAACGACTCGGGTTCTGGGACACCGGCGACCGACCCGTATTGGACCGCACCAGCGGGACTCACCCTTCCCGATCGGAACCTTGCCCCTCTTTGTTAGACGCCGCCGGCGGCTGCCTTGTCGGCCCGTGCGCGATCCGTCGTCCGTGGTCGGCGACGACGCGAACGGTTGCGCCGACCGGGTCGAGCTCGATCGTCGCACGGTCCGGGATCGAGGCGAGGGCCCCGGCGTAGCCGACGAGCGCTGGGAGGTCGAGCTCACGGACGACCACTACTGCGTGGCAGCTCGAGCCTCCCTCGCTGACGACGAGGGCGGCCACGATCGGCAGAATGGCGCCGTAGGCCGGGCTCGTCGGACTGGTGACGAGGATGTCGCCGGGTTGGATTCGACCGATCGCGTCGCTCGCATCGACGGCCACGAGCGCTCGACCCCTGGCGACGCGGCTGCCGATGCCGATCGCCCCGCTGTTGAAGTCGAACTTGTCGGCGAGGAAGGTGGTGATGGCGGAGACGAAATGAGCGACCGGGGCCGGGAACACGGCCGGCGTCTGCGCCATCCGCCACGGCAGGCGGTAGGCCACCTGCCGGGACTGGTCACGGGTTCGGATCGCCGAGCGGGCCGGTCCCGGCGGTCGGCGACGCCAGGTCCATCGAGATCAGCTCCTCCCGACCGCTCCCACCGGACACGCCGAGCACGAGGACCGGACCGACATCCGGCGCGTAGAGCTTGTACTCCAGCACGTCGGGCTCGATCGTGATCGTGTCCTTCGTCAACAGCATGTTCTCGAAGTGCCCGTACGGCACGTCAGCCATCTCGTCGGTGCTGAGCACCTCGCCGTTGTCCTCGGCTTCACCCTCGTAGTACTCCTGGCGATACCGCATCCCGGGACGCGGCTCGGCGGGGACGATGATCCCGGGCAGTGCACCGTCGACCCCGGCTTCGAACGACCCGGCCGTGCTCACGATCTCGCCGTCCTCGAACTCGGCGGTGTCCTCGCCGAGGTACCACACGTTGCCCTCGCACATCGTCGTCAGCGACTTCACCCTCGCCCTCCGTCCTGCCGTGTCGCCCACACCGGGTACGAGTGTGAAACTAGTGATCGAACCTGAACGCCGGCTGACCGGTCCCGTGGCGGCGATGGGTGTGTCGCCTCAGCCGGCCAGTCGCTCGAGATGCTCGCCAAGGTCGCCGGCAACGGCCATTCCGTCCAGGACCGGGCGGTCACCCAGCGGCTCACCCAGTTCGACCACCACGGCCTGATCGGGGTTCCCCTGGCAGTCATGGGCATCGCCAGGCGGTGGCTCGGCGGCGAACGCGAGGTAGACGGCGCTGTCGGTGGTGACGATCTCGGGACCGAGCAGGCGATCACCCATGGCCTGACCACTCGCGCACTCGCGCTCGGTCACCAGGAGCTCGATCCGGGTCGTGTCCGGTCCCAAGGGGGGGCCGTTCGGGTCGATTCGCCACTCCACGGTGTTGAGGTCGTCCGGAACGCTGGTGACCAGCGGGCAGGAACCACCGCTCGAGGCGCCGGCCCACCGCCATCCGCTGGCCGAGCGCTCGATGGTCATGAACGAGATGCCTGACTCGGCGGCGTCCGGATCCCCGCCGGCGTTGACCACGAGCACGAGGTTTTCGGTCTCGTGGAGGATGAGCCAGCCCTCCTGAGGCCAGAACTGGCCTTCCTCGTTCTCCAGGAACGCCCGTACCTCGGCTTCGACCTCGTCGAGTCCGCTGCCGGCCAGTGGTCGAACCTCCTCGAGGGCCGAGGCCGGGAAGCTGGGCCCGCTGGGACAACCGATCTCGACGTCGGCCGGCAGCGCACCGGACGAGTCCGGCAGGGCGATGAGGTCGAGGCCGTCGGTGGGCCCATCGCTGGCCGAGGTGGCCGGAGTGGCCGGAGTGGCCGTATCCGCCGACGGGCTGTCGGCGGCCGTGGTCTCACCCTGGGCGCCGCAGGCGGCGGAGGCGAGCGCCAGGAGCACTCCCATGCGGACGGCGGCAACGATGATCGATCGCAACATGACCTTTGGACGTTCCGGCGCCGCCCCCGGTTCCCGATCGGGCCGCTCCGGATCGCGCTCAGACCTCGGCGCCCGCGTCGGCGAACTCGTCCTTGACGTTCGATCCCCTGGCTCGGCTGAGCAACTGGGGGAGGAAGAGCACGACGATGCTCAGCCCGATCAAGGCGAGGTTGAGCCATCCGTCGAGGAAGGTGGCGTAGTCTCCCTGGCTGGCCACCAGCGACCGGCGGAAGTTTTGTTCGAGATCGTCACCGAGGATCAGGCCCATCAGGATCGGGGCCAGGGGAACGCCGAGCTTGCGGAGCCCGAAGCCCAGCAGACCGAAGATCGTCATGATCGTGATGTCGAGACTGCTGTTGTTGACCGAGTAGACCCCGATGTAGGAGATGACGAGGATCATCGGCATCAGGAACCACGGTGGGATCTCGAGGATCTTGACGAAGACCTTGACCAGCGGGAAGTTGAGCAGCAACAGCATCAGGTTGCCGATGTACATCGAGGCGATCAGGGTCCAGATGAGCTCGGGCGTCTCGGCGAACACGTTGCCCGATCCCGGCCGGATGCCCATCGAGATGAGGATCCCGAGCATCACCGCCGTGGTTCCGGATCCGGGGATCCCCAGCGTGAGGAGCGGGACGAGCGAGCCACCGGCCGCGGCGTTGTTGGCCGATTCGGGAGCGGCGACACCCCTGATGTCGCCGCTCCCGAACGTGGCGTCCCGGTCCGAGAGTCGCTTCTCCAGGCCGTACGACATGAACCCCGCGACCGACGCCCCCGTCCCGGGCAGCAGACCGATGAAGAACCCGATCGCGCTGCCCCGCACGATGGCGCCGAGCGAGAACAGGAACTCGCGGAACGTCACCCAGATTCGCTCTGCCTGCTGGAACACGACGTTCTCGCCCCGCACCGTGTCCTCGAGCAGCGTCAGGACCTCGCTGACGGCGAAGAGACCGATGGCGATGACGACGAAGTCCATGCCCTCCTGGAGCTTCAGCTCGCCGAAGGTGTACCGGGGGACCCCCGTCTGCAGGTCGATCCCGACGGTCGACAGCATGATCCCGAACACGACGGCGAGCAGCCCCTTGAAGATGTTGCTCCCGGCGAGGCTCGAGACCGTGGCGAAGGCCAGGACGACCACGAGGAACTTCTCCGGCGACTGGAACTGTGTCGTTACCTCGGAGAGCGGCGGCCCGAAGGCCATGAGCCCGATGACCGACCCGGTACCGGCGATGAACGAGCCGATCGCCGCGATGGCGAGGGCCTGCCCGGCTCGGCCCTGCCTGGCCATCTGGTAGCCGTCGAGCGTCGTGACCACCGACGACGCTTCACCGGGAACGTTCAGCAGGATGCTGGTGGTCGATCCCCCGTACTGACTGCCGTAGTAGACGCTGGCCAGGAGGATCAGCGTCGAGGCGTCCTCGAGTCCGAGCGACAACGTGATCGGGAACAGGATGGCCACGCCGGTGATCGGCCCGATTCCCGGCAGCACCCCGATCAAGGTGCCGAGCAGGCACCCGAGCAGGGCCAGCGCGATGTTCTCCGGTGTGAGGGCGGCGGCGAACCCGTCGACGAGATTGAACCCGAGCATCATGGTCAGAAGCCACCCCACCAGCCGTCGGGCAACCGGAGCTCGAGCCAGTTGTTGAACACGTACGCCAACACGGTGGGGAACGCCACGCTGAGCGGGACGAGCAGGCGTGGGGGGGCTCGGAACAGGAGGCCCAGGATGATCGTCATCATTGCGCTGGCGACGATGAAGCCGGTCGAGTCGAGGATCTGGCCGTAGAGATAGGAGCTGACCAGCACGAGACCGATCTGCCACGACGCGGTCGCCCTCGGCCATCTCGGCGCCGGATCGGGCCGGACGATCAGCGACAGCGAGAGCGCGCCGAACAGCAGACCGATCCCGGTCGGCAGGGTCTTCGGCCCCACCGGCCCGGACGCGAACGCCGTGCCCTCGAACGTCCGGGCCTCCGCGGTGTACCAGATGGCCAGGGCCAGGCAGCCCAGACCGAGCACGCGGTCACTCCAACCGGGGCTGGCGGCGTCGCCGGTGACGGCCGGGCCGGAGTCGTCGGCGGCGGCACCCGGCCCGTCGCCGGAGTCGATGGTCGACACGACCCGGTTCCGGCGCTCGAGCCTGCGCCGCTACTCGTTGATGATCCCGAACGGCTCGGACAGTGTCCGGAAGTCATCGACGGCGTCCAGGGCGAACCCCTGGAAGTCGTCTCCCAGCAGGCGGAGCGGCGAGAGCCCGTTCTCGTCCCTGGCCGCCACCCACTCGTCGGAGGCCTCGACCTGCCCCAGCGCATCGACCCAGAAGGCATAGGCCTCGTCGCTCATCTCACCGGGAGCGAGCAGGCCGCGCCAGATCGGGAAGATGGTCGTGTAGCCGAGCTCGACGGTGGTCGGCACATCGGGCAGGGCCGGGACCCGCTCCTGGGCCATGACCGTGAGGATGCGAAGATCCTCGTTGCCGATCGTCTCTGACACATCGCCGGGGAACACGGCGATCTCTCCACCGAGCAGCGCATTCTGGGCCTCGCCGCCACCGTCGTAGGCCACCCACGGCACCGCCGCGGGGTCGATGCCGAGCTCCTGGGCCAACAGCAGCACCTTGAAGTGGTCCTGCCCACCGACGGGCGAGCCGCCGCCCCAGACCACCGAGGTCGGGTCGGCCTCGACCGCCTCCATCAGCTGATCGAACGTCTCGAACTCACTGTCGTCGGTCACGGCGACGACGCCGAAGTCGGCGCCGATCGCTCCGATCCACCGGAACTGGTCGGCGGTCAAGCCCTCGTACTGGTTCTGGGCGAACCGGATCGCGGTGGCAGGCGACGCAGCGATCACTAGATCGCTGTTGTCGTTGCGGTTCGCGGCGATGTCACTGAACGCGACGCCACCCCCTCCCCCGGGCTGATTCGTCACGACGACGTTCTCGGTCAACCCGAGGTCCTCGAACAGCTGACCGATCGAGCGACAGGTGAAGTCCCACCCGCCGCCGGCATCGGCCGGCGCGACGCACTCGGGAGATCCGGGGACGAAGCCGGCGGCCGCATCGTCGTCCATCGGCTCGTCAGCCTCCCCGTCTCCGCCATCGTCGGCGGGTTGGTCCTCGACCACTTCGTCGTCGGCGGCGGTCGCCTCTGTCGTGTCGGTCCCTTCGTCGGCGGTCGTTGCATCGTCGTCGTCGCCGCAGGCGCTGGCGACCAACACGACGGCAAAGAGCACGGCCAGAAGTCGCGTCAACGTCTTCATCGAGCTTCCCCCATCGTCAGTCAACGGGTGCATCTCACCCTCTCTGACGAATCACGCAACAACCATGCCGAATCAGGTCGATCTTGCGGAGTTGACGAGCCGAGATATCGCAAATGCGAATGGTGGTCATTGCGGCCAAGATTGCTGTCGATGGCGGGGACATCGCCGAGATTTCGACAAACCGGTGCGCCCGCCGGCCGTACCATTGACCCATGTCCGCCCAACTTCGACTGCGGCCCCCGGTGGCAGCGGACGAAACCGAGTTCCGGGCCGCCCATCTGGCCATGCTGCCCGATTTCCTCTTCGGCCTCGGCTATGAACCCGATGAGCCGTTCGACGCCTACTGTCGACTGCTCGAGGATCAGCGCTGCGGCCGTCGTCTTGCAGCGGGGCGCGTGGCCGCTACCTTCCTGTTGGCCGAGATCGATGGCGTCATCGTCGGGCGGGCCTCGATCCGACATGCCCTCAACGAGCGGTTGGTACAGGTCGGCGGCCATATCGGTTACGGGGTGTTGCCCACCCACCGTCGCCGCGGCTACGGGACCGAGATCCTCCGCCAGTGCCTCATCATCGTCCGGTCCCACGGTGTCGCACGGGTACTGGTCACGTGCGACGACGACAACGTCGGCTCGCGCACGGTCATCGAGCGCTGCGGCGGCGTGTTCGAGTCCCACGTCGACGACGAGAATGGGGTGCTCCAGCGCCGCTACTGGATCGACTGAGCCGCCCATCGATTGGTGCGACGGGCCGATGACCACGGACCGGCCAGAAGTGGGCCGATCAGCCGGGGTCGAGTGAGCGCATCAGGTCGGCGGTGTCGAGGTCCCGACGACGATCGGATCCCACGAGTCCCTCGGCTGCGCCGGCCCGGTCGGCTGCTGGCCTGTTCTGGCCGAGCTTCCGTTTCGCCTCGGTGCTCGTCACGTGCAGTTCGACGCCGACGATCGCTCCCAGCTGAGCGTCGATGAACTCGGCCGGGGCATCGGCGACCTCCCAGGCTCGGCTCCGATCGAACCCGGAAACCCGGCGCTCGTTGTGTCTCGTCAAGTCGGTGACGACGGCGCGCTTCCAGGCCGCGGCGTGGTGTATCTCGACGGTGCCGCGGACGTGCACGAGCTCGTAGTTCCAGGTCGGCACCACCCTGCCGTGCTCGTCTCTCGATGCGTACCAGCGGGGCGAGATGTAGGCGTCGACACTGGCCACGATGAGCAGCGCGTCGCCTCCGTCGATCGATCGCCACTGACGATTCGCCCTGGCGACGTGGGCTCGCACGCTCGAGAGCTCGTCGTCGACCACGAACGGCAGCGCAGTCGCGGTGAGCCCGGCCTCGGTGGCCAGCTCATGGCCGTGGGTGACGAGATGGCCGAACGCCGTTCGACGCAGCACGTCGAGGATCTCGTTCCGGGACTCGAGGGCGAACGCATCGGGCCGGTACATCCCCCCACCGTAGAGCGATCCATGCCGCCGGGTGAACCGGTCCGTGGGCCGCGTCGCCCAAGTGTCCCGCTGGTGACAGAGCCATCGGGAAATGGAATGATCGGAGGATGTCTCATCTGCGGAATGCAAGCCTCGATCGGCTCGATGACGGCGAGCTCGACGTCCTGATCGTCGGTGGCGGCATCAACGGGGCCGTTGCCGCCGCGGCGCTGTCCGGTCGGGGCGCCAGCGTGGGGCTGGTTGACCGTGGGGACTTCGCAGCGGCGACGTCGCAGGAATCGTCGAACCTCGTCTGGGGTGGGTTCAAGTACCTCGAGAACTACGACATCCGGCTGGTCAGGAAGCTGTGCCTGAGCCGCAACCGGCTCATGAAGGCGTACCCGGCGAACATCAGGGAGATCGGCTTCCTCGCCGCACTCGGCCAGACCGCGCCGTTCCCCCACTGGTTGGCCGGGGTCGGTGCCTACGCCTACTGGGCCATCGGCAACTTCAAGACCGCAGCCCCGCGGATGCTGAGCGCCAATGCCGTCGAGCGGCTGGAACCGCTCATCGACACCACCGAGATAAAGGGGGGCGTCGAGTACGCAGACGCCCACCTGAAGGACAACGACGCCCGGTTCGTGTTCTCCTTCGTCCGCACGGCGCTCGACCTCGGCACCCCGGCCGCCAACTACGTGAAGCTGGTCGCCGCCGAGCGGGCCGCCGGCGTGTGGCGGGCCGAGCTGCGAGACGTCGAGACAGGCGCCGACCTGACCCTGACGGCCAAGGCCATCGTCAACGCCGCAGGGCCCTACGCGGACGGGCTCAACGAGAGCATCGGCGTCCGCACCGCCCACCGCATCGTCCACTCGAAGGGCATCCACCTGATCGTCAACCAGCTCACGCCCAACAACCGCGTACTGGCGTTCTTCGACGACACCCGGCGCCTGTTCTACGTCATCCCGATGGGCCAGCGGTCGATGATCGGGACCACGGACACCCGGGTCGACGAGCCGACCAAGGAGGTGACGGACGAGGATCGGTCGTTCCTCCTCTCCCAGATCAACGATCGGCTCGACCTCCCGGCGCCGCTGACGTTCGATGACATCATCGCCGAGCGCTCTGGCACCCGCCCATTGGTCGTCAGTGCCACTGACGACGACCATCACGATGCGGAGTGGACGTCGCTGTCGCGCAAGCACGAGATCGACGTCGACACCGACCGCCAGGTCGTTTCGATCCTCGGCGGCAAGCTGACCGATTGCCTGAACGTCGGCGAAGAGATCGCAGAGGCGGTCGAGGCCGTGGGGATCCGGCTGGCGCCACAGGACGAGCGCTGGTACGGGGAGCCTCCGGCCGAGACACGTCGGTCCTTCTACAGGCAGGCTCACGGGCTACGGCTCGACGACCTCCGCGACAAGCCGGGAGTCGAGCCGCTGACGGACCGGCTGTGGCGGCGCTACGGACGGCGGGCCTTCGATCTGCTCGACGCGATACGCGAGGACCCGTCCATGGGCGAGGACATCATGGACTCGGCCGACTACCTGCGAGCCGAGCTCCACCACACCGCTCGGCACGAGATGGTGACGCGACTCGACGACTTCCTCCGCAGGCGGAGCAAGATCGCCCAGGTGGTTCGAGCGGAAGACCTCCGCACCTCGAAGGGCCTCGGAGAGGTGGCGGAGGTGCTGTTCGGGGCGAAGGCGGAGGCGAAGCTGATCGAGCACTTCGGAGAGGAGTTCGTGCCGTCGTCGATCGCAGAGCGGCAGGGGACAGCGGACTGATGGCGAGCGGGCTGCGAATCCACCGTGGGCACCGCGGCGAAGCAGGCCTTGCTCCGCCGGCTGCGCCGAACTAATCTACAACCGAATGGTTGTAGATCTACCGACGGGAGAGCAGGCCGACCTGATCTTCCGTGCGCTGGCCGATTCGACCCGGCGGGACATCGTCCGCCGATCGACGGGAGGCGACCTGTCGGTCTCGGCCCTGGCCCGCGAGTACCCGATCAGCACCACGGCGGTCCAGAAGCACGTTGCCGTCCTGGAGCGAGCTGGCCTGGTCGAGCGAACCCGCCGGGGTCGTGAGCAGTTGGTGCAGAGTCGGATCGAGACCATCACCCGCGCCCGGGAGCTTCTCGACGAGCTCGAAGCGCTCTGGCGCGACCGCCTCGACCGGATCGATGAACTGGTCGACAGCAACGAAGGAGCCGAGCAATGACCGTCATGAGTGTGGAGACCGACGTCGAGGCCCTGGAGCTTCGCATCACCTCCGAGTTCGCCGCCCCGGTCGATCGGGTGTGGCAGGTGTGGGCCGACCCACGCCAGCTCGAGCGCTGGTGGGGTCCCCCGAGCCATCCTGCCACCGTCGTCGACCACGAGCTGACGCCAGGAGGAAAGGTCACGTACTTCATGACCGGGCCCGAGGGAGAGAGGTACCACGGTTGGTGGCGGGTCGTCTCCGTCGACCCTCCCCACGGCCTGGTCTTCGAGGACGGCTTCGCAGACGACGGCGGCGAGCCGGATCTCGATCTACCGGTGACCACCACGCGGGTCGACCTCAGCGCCTCGTCGCAGGAGCGAACCACCATGGTGATCACGAGCGCGTTCGGGTCGCTCGAGGCGATGCAGCAGGTCCTCGAGATGGGCGCGGCAGAGGGCATGAGCCAGGCGCTCGGCCAGATCGACGGCATCCTCGACGGGTCGGGGCAGGATTGATGGCCGTCCCGGGGGCGTCGGGAGCCTCGTGAGTCGATAACCTCCCCGGCATTCGCGAGACTACCGGCATGTCCGACGGTGTTCGTTGCATACTGATGCGGGGTGGCTCGTCGAAGGGGGCGTACTTCGTTCGGGGCGACCTGCCGGCCGACACCGCCGAACGCGACGAGCTGCTCCGGCGCATCATGGGTTCGCCGGACGCTCGCCAGATCGACGGCATCGGCGGGGCCCACCCGTTGACGTCCAAGGTCGCGGTGGTCGCTCCAGCCGACCAGGACGGCCACGATCTCGACTACCTCTTCCTCCAGGTCGGCGTCGACGACGACGTGGTCACCGACCGCCAGAACTGCGGCAACCTCCTGGCCGGGGTCGGGCCGTTCGCCGTCGAGCGAGGCCTCGTCGCCGTCGACCCCTCGGCCACCGAGGTCACGCTCCGCATCCACCTGCGCAACACCGGGTCGACCGCCACCGCCACCTTCCCTGTGGCGGGCGGCCGGCCGGTCTACGACGGTGGCACCGCCATCTCGGGCGTGCCGGGCTCGGCCGCGGCGATCCGGCTCGACTTCGACGACCTGGCCGGCGGGTCGACCGGTGCCCTGCTGCCGACCGGGAGCAGTCGTGACGTCGTGGCCGGCGTCGCTGCCACGCTGGTCGACAACGGCATGCCGGTGGTGGTCATGCGGGCCGAGGCGCTGGGGGTCACCGGCTACGAGTCCTGCGAGGAGCTCGAGGCCGACGCGGTGTTGCGGGCCCGGCTGGAGGACATCCGCCTCGAGGCGGGGAAGCTCATGAACCTGGGCGACGTCACCGGCACCACCGTGCCGAAGCTCACCCTCGTGGCACCGGCGCGAGCCGGTGGCCACCTGTGCACCCGGACGTTCATCCCCCACCGATGCCACGATGCCATCGGCGTGCTCGGTGCGGTCTCGGTGGCCACCGCAGCCCTGCTGCCTGGCTCGCCGGCCCGCGAGGTGATGGCCGACCGCACGGACAGCCACGCAACCGGCAGCGCAGACGACAGCGTGGTCCTCGAGCACCCGACCGGCAGCTTCGAGGCCAGCGTGTCGGTCCGGACCGTCGACGACACCACCGTGGTCGACCGGGCCGGCATCATCCGCACCGCTCGCAAGCTGATGGACGGCACGGTCCACCCCCGGACCTACTGAGCGAGAGGAACGGTATGGCGACCGCGAACCCGCCGCACACCGAGCCGATCGTGCCGACCGTGCCGGGACCCCTGCCCGAGGCGTCCCCTCCCAGGGCGCTGACGCCCCCACCGCTGGCCTGCGACGCCCACTGCCACATCTTCGGTCCGGCCGCCCGCTTCCCGTTCTCGCCGACCAGGACCTACACCCCGCCCGACTCCGGCATCGAGGACTTCGAGCGCCTGCAGGAACGGCTCGGCCTGGCCAGGGCGGTGTTCGTCCAGGCCAGCTGCCACGGCACCGACAATGCCGCCATGATCGACGCCATCCAGCGGGGCCGGGGCCGCTACGCCGGCGTGGCCATGATCGACGACACGTTCACCGACGGCGACCTCTCCTACCTCCACGAGAACCGGGTCAGGGGGATCCGGTTCAACTTCGTGGCCCACCTCGGCGGCGCCCCCGACCTCGACCGGTTCTGGCGCCTGGTCCGCCGCGTCGAGCCGTTGGGTTGGCACATCGTGCTGCACTTCGACGCCAGGGACCTGCCGACCCACGTCGCTCTGCTCGATGCCCTGCCGGTCCCCTATGTGATCGACCACATGGCTCGGGTCCCGGCCCGGGACGGTGTCGACCAGGAGCCGTTCCAGCAGCTGCTCCAGCTCCTGGCCACCGACGAGCGCTGCTGGGTCAAGATCTCCTGCGCCGAGCGGCTCACGGACGGACCCGTCGGCGACGGCGACGGCTTCCACGACGTGATTCCCTTCGGCCGGGCACTCGTCGCCGCAGCTCCCGACAGGGTGCTCTGGGGGACGGACTGGCCCCACCCCAACCTGGAGATCATGCCGGACGAGGGTCGGCTGCTCGATCTGCTGGCGGCCTACGCGCCGGACGAGGCCGTCCGGAACCGGATCCTGGTCGACAACCCCGAGCGTCTCTACGACTTCGGCTGAGCCGGCGCAACGGAGGCGGGCTCGCCTCAGAGCTCGTCGACGGAGTCCACGTACTCGACACCGAGCTCGACGAGCTTCTGGCGGAGCCCGTAGAAGTCCAGTCCGAGCTCACCCGCTTCGAGACGGCGACGGGCCTCCACCTCCTTGGCCAGCCGCTCCTCGGCGCGCTCGAGGGCCCACCGGGCCTCGGCCCGGCCCACGACGACCACGCCGTCGTCATCGGCGCACACCACGTCGCCGGGGTCGACGGTGACACCACCGAGCACCACCGGCACGTTGACCGACCCCGGAGTGGACTTCACGGTGCCCTCGCACGACACGTGACGGCACCAGACGGGGAACCCCATGTGGCGCAGGTCCTGGGTGTCACGGACGCCGGCATCGATCACCAGGCCATGAACCCCCCGGGCCATGACCGACGATGCCAGCAGATCGCCGAACATGCCGTGGATCGATGGCGCGGTGGTGGCCACCACCAGGATGTCGCCGGGCTGGCACACCTCGACCGCGGCGTGGATCATCAGGTTGTCGCCCGGGTGACTGAGCACCGTGACCGCGGCGCCGGCGACGCGCACGTCGTGCTGGATGGGGCTGATGGCCGGATCGACGAAGCCCCGCCGGCCGATCGCCTCGTGCACCGTGGCCGTACCGATCGGCGCCAACCGGTCGACGACGTCCTGCGGTGGCCGCTGGATCGTGCGGACGATGACGTGGCGGCCGTGGGCGTTGGGCTTGACGGACATCACAGCTCCAGTCTCGGGAAGACCCGGCGGACGTTGTCCTCGAACACGAGCCGCCTCGCAGCGTCGTCGAGCGCCGAGTTGTCGATGTAGATCTTCGTGTCGTCGTAGTGGTTCCCGGTCTCCGGGTCGATCCCTCGAACGGCCCCGACCATCTCGGAGGCGAACAGGATGTTGGCGGTCGGCACGACGTCGACCAGCAGGTCGATCCCCGGCTGGTGGTACACGCAGGTGTCGAAGAAGATGTGCTCCAACAGCCCGTCGAAGTCCCAGCCCTGGTCCTGGGCCATCCCCTTGAAGCGTCCCCAGTGGTAGGGAACGGCACCGCCCCCGTGGGGGATGATCCAGCGCAGCCCCGGGAAGTCGGCCATGAACCCGGAGGTGAGGGCCTGCATGAACGCCGTGGTGTCGGCCCCGAGATAGTGCGAGCCGGTGGTGTGGAAGTTCGGGTTGCAAGCGGCCGACACGTGGATCATCGCCGGCACGTCCAGCTCGACCATCTTCTCCCACAAGGGCCACCAGTGGCGGGCGAACAGCGGTGGGCCGTCCCAGTGGCCGCCGGAAGGGTCGGGGTTCACGTTGCAGCCGATGAACCCCATCTCGACCACGCAGCGCTCCAGCTCGGCCACCGAGCCGTCGATGGGTGCACCGGGCGACTGGGGTAACTGGCAGACCGGGGCGAAGTTGTCCGGATAGAGGTCGCAGACCCGACGGATCAGCTCGTTCTGGTGCTGGGACCAGAACAGCGAGGTGTGCTCGTTCCCGACGTGATGACCCATCCACGACGCCCGGGGGGAGAAAATCGTCAGGTCCGCCCCCCGCTCCCGCTGCAGTCGGAGCTGGGCGCCCTCCAGGCTCTCCCGGATCTCGTCGTCGGACACCTCGATCGCGCCCTTCTCCCCGACGTGATCCGGGTCGGCCTCCACCGCGGCCGTCTGGGCGTCGCGCCACCGGCCGACGGCGGGAGGGGTTGTGGTGTAGTGGCCATGGCAGTCGATGACACGGTTCATCGTGAGCACCTCTCGGGTCGTGCCTGCACGATAGCGACGCCGGTTGCGGCGGCGCTCGGTGAACCGTCAGTTCAGGGACTGCTCGAGCCTGTCCAGGGTCGACATGGCGTCGAGACACTGGGCCACCGACGCGTTCGGCTCACGGCCCTCGTCGATCGCCGCGAAGAACTCCCGGTCCTGCAGCTCGATCCCGTCCATCGACACGTCGACACCCGACACGTTGATGACGTTCTCGTCGCCGTCGACCAGATCGTCGTAGCGGGCTATGTAGGTGCCGTTGTCGCAGATGTAGCGGAAGAACGTGCCGAGCGGGCCCTCGTTGTTGAAGCTGAGGGCGAGCGAGCAGACGGCGCCGGACGGCACGGTCATCCCGATCGACATGTCCATGGCGATGCCCAGCTCCGGGTGCGACGGCCCCTGGAGGGCCGACACGTTGTCGGCGATCTCGCCGGTCTGGTACTGGAACAGGTCGACGGTGTGACAGGCGTGATGCCAAAGCAGGTGGTCGGTCCAGGTTCGGGGCTTGCCGAGGGCGTTCTTGTTCTCCCGACGGAAGAAGAAGGTCTCGACGACGAGGTGCTGCAGGTTCAGCTCACCGGCTGCGATCCGGCGGTGCAGCCACTGGTGGCTGGGGTTGAAGCGGCGGGTGTGACAGACCATGGCCGTCAGGCCGGACCGCTCGGCGACATCGACCAGGCGCCGGCTGTCGGCGAGGTTGTCGGCCATCGGGATCTCGACCAGCACGTGCTTGCCGGCCCCGAGCACCTGGATGGCCTGGGCGGCGTGGAGCTGTGTCGGCGTCGTCAGGATGGCGGCGTCCACCCCGGGGCGGGCCAGGCACTCGTCGAGATCGAGCGACCAGTGGTCGACACCGACCTCGTTCGCGAGCTCCTCGGTGTCGGTCGGGTTCCCCCCGGCCAGCGACACCACCTCGATCCCCTCGATGCGGCCGATCCCGGCGAGATGCTTCCGGGCGATGGCCCCCTCTCCTGCCATGACGATCTTCACCGGTGTAATGGAATCACAATCCGTGGCCGGTGACGAGATGCCCCTGGCCGGCCCCCACCGAGAGCAGCCCGACCGGGGACGAATGGCCCTGGAGCGATTACTACGAGGGACGTCCGACTCTGTTCACAGACCTGATGATACTGTCATATCGTGACATAGTGAACTATGTACGCTGATGGCTGCTCGGAGCCACCAACCGAAGGAACCACATGACCGGTCTCAACCACCTCGTGGTCGGCGTCGACGGCTCGGACGGCGCCCGTCGTGCTCTGGAGTGGTCGGCGGCGCAATCGTCCGTCGATCGCTTGACCATCGTCCACGGCTTCTCGCCGGGCGTCGGATTGCTGGCGTCTGCGTTCCAGATCGACTTCGACCTGGTTCGGGCCGAGCGGCGCGAGCTGCTCGATACGAACTGGTCCGAGCCGGCCCGGGCAGCAGGCACCGAGTTCCGCACCGTCCTCGTCGACGAGAGCGCAGCGGACGCGCTCACCCACGTCGCGGCGTCCCATTCGGCGGATGCGATCGCCATCGGGCACCAGGGTCACAGCCGCTGGAGTCAGCGCCACGTTGGCGACACCGCCGGCCGCCTGCTGCATCGGTGCGATGTACCGCTGATCCTCACCTCGGACCAGACACCGGCCCAGCCGCTCGGTGGCGTGATCGTCGTCGGCCTGACTCGGCCGGTCGACGACACGAAGCTCGAGCTCAGCTGGGCGCTCGACGTCGCCGAGCGCAGCCAGACCGGGGTTCACCTCGTGACGCTCATCGAGCCGACGCCATTCGTCGATGCCAAGTATCCGCTCCACATGGACCGCGTCCAGGCTGGCGTCCAGAGCCAGATGGACAGCCTGGTCGAGACGCTGCGAGGTCAGCGTCGCTCGATCGGTGTCTCCTCCGACGTTCGCCAGGGGCCGGCCCTCGAGGAGCTCGCGGCCGTGGCCACAGAGACCGACGCAGCCATGGTCGTCGTCGGATCCCACCATCCCGGCGCCCTGGCGGGTGTCTTGGCCGGCTCGATCGCCCGCCTGCTGCCGCCACTGCTGTCCTGTCCGATGGCTGCGATCCCGATCCGATGAGCTCCGGCCGCTGTCGAGTTCTGCCCACAGGGGGTGAGTGGAGCCGGCTACCGGCCCCGCTGCTGCTTCTTCGCCGCAGCGGCCGCCCTGTAGGAGATCGAGTCGAGATCGGCCAAGAGCTCGCCCGCCCCGCTGAGCGACGTGGTGATGATCTGCTTCGCCACGTTCAACAACTCGAAGATCTGCGGATCGGTGACCGAGTAGATCATCGACGAGCCCTGGCGGTCGGCCTGGACGATGCCTCCCTTGCGGAGGATCGACAGCTGTTGGGACAGGTGCGACGCCTCGATCCCCACGTCCGGCTGCAACTCGGACACAGACCGCGGTCCACCAGCGAGAACCTCGAGGATCCGGATCCGAGCCGGATGCCCCAGGGTCTTGAAGAACTGCGCCTTGAGCTCGTACACGGGCTTCGGCAAACCGAACCTCCTCAGCTATTCAACAGATTATCATATCGTCAGATGAGTCGAGGCCCGAGCGGCACAGCCATCGGATCCCTCCCGTCGAGACCGCTCGGCTCGACCGTCCTCGGGAGGATCGGATCGTGACGGCCAAACCGGGTCGTCGGTCGGAACCGCTCCGAGCAGTGCGGCTCGATGCGCCCCGGCTCGGCGAGATCGTCCTCGACCGTGTCTCCAAGACCTACCTGCGAGGCTCTCATGAGGTGCATGCCCTGTCCGATGTGTCGCTGCGCTTCGACGCCGGTGAGCTGGTCGTGCTGCTGGGCCCGAGTGGCTCGGGCAAGACGACGATGCTGAATGTGATCGGGGCGATCGAGTCCGCCACCTCGGGAACGGTCACCGTGTCCGGGACCGAGGTCTCGAGCCTCACCGGCCAGGCGGTGACCGCCTATCGGCGGAGCATGGTGGGCTTCGTGTTCCAGTTCTTCAATCTCGTACCGACACTGACCGCTGCGGAGAACGTGGAGGTCATCGCCGAGCTCATCGGCGATCTCGCCGGCGAGCGGGCCGACGCGGCCCTGGCTCAGGTCGGTCTGGTCGATCGACGCGATCACTTCCCTGCCCAGCTGTCCGGTGGGGAGCAACAGCGGGTCGCCATCGCCAGGGCGCTCGTGAAGGACGCCCCGGTGCTGCTCGCAGACGAGCCGACCGGCTCGCTCGATCTCGACACCGCCAAGCAGATCCTCGGCCTGCTCCGCCGGGCGACCGACGACGGTCGAACCGTGCTGCTCGTCACCCACAACTCCGCCATCGCCGGACTGGCCGACCGGGTCGTTCACCTCCGAGACGGGCGAGTCGCCGCCGACCACCGGCCACCGGCACCGCTCCCCGTCGAAGAGGTGGCCTGGTGAGCGTCCTGCGGCGCAAGGTCCGTCGTGACCTGGCCCGCCAGCGATGGCAGTTCGTCAGCGTCGCGGTCACCGTCTTCCTCGGTGTCGTGCTGTTCGCGGCCTCGTACGACGCCTTCTTGAACCTGGAAGCCAGCTACGAGCAGACCTACGATCGGCTGGCCTTCGCCGACCTCACCATCACCGGCGGCGACAGCGCCGAGCTCGTGCGCCGACTCGGCGATCGGGACGGCGTCGAGGCGGTCGCGACCCGCCGACAGGCCGACATCGGTCTCCGCGTCGACCGAGCCCATGCGCTGCTGGGCCGCATCGTCGAGCTTCCGGACTTCGACCAACCCAGCGTCAACAAGGTGGACGTCCTCACCGGGTCGTGGCCACCCGTCGACGACCCTGCATCGGTTCTGGTGGAGCGACACATGGCCGAGCACTTCGGGCTCGAGCCCGGCTCGCAGGTCGAGATACGGACCGGCACGCTCTGGACGCCGCTCGACGTGGCCGCCACCGTCGCCTCGCCCGAGTACCTCTGGCCGGCGAGGAGTCGCCAGGACGTGCTCACCTCTTCGGACGACTTCGGAGTGATCTTCGCGCCGACGGCCGTTTTCGAGCGCGCCGTCACCGATCCAACGACGCAAGTCCTCGTCCGGCTCGCGCCGACGGCCGACCGTGGACTCCTCGCCGAGCTCGAGACCGAGGCCATCGCGCTCGGAGCGGCCGGTAGCCAGCTCCGTGCCGATCAGCCGTCGAATGCCGCACTGCAGGAAGACGTGTCGGGCTTCGGTGAGCTCTCCTTCCTGTTCCCGCTGCTCTTCCTGGGCACCGCCACGATGGCCACCTTCATCCTGCTGAGCCGGATCGTCCGCTCCCAGAAGGCCCAGATCGCAACCCTGCGGGCCAACGGGGTCGGCATGCGACAAGTGGTCGTCCACTACCTCGGCGAGGGCCTGGCGGTGACGACGGTGGCTGGCGTCGCCGGCCTCTTGGTCGGGATCGGCCTCGGCCGTTTGATCACCGGCGTGTACACCACGGCGATCGGCGTGCCGGACATCGTCACCCGGTTCCATTTCACCACCGTCGTCATCGGTCTGCTCATCACGCTGGTGGCCGGAGCCGCCGCCGCGGCAGCACCGGCCGTCGCCGCCGGCCGCTCGCCGCCAGCCGCCGCCGTGCGTGGCGTCACTCCTCCCGGCGGTGGGGGGCTCAGCCTGATCGAGCGGCTCCTGCCGGTTCTCCGCCGGCTACCGGCGCGGTGGCGAATGGTGCTCCGAGGCATCGGACGTGACCGTCGCCGCTCGTTCTCCACCGCCATCGGCGTCGTCCTCGCCCTCACCCTGATTCTGACGTCGTGGGGGATGATCGATACCGTCGAGATCCTCCTCGATCGACAGTTCGACCAGGTACAGCGACAGGACGCACAGCTCTTCCTCGATCCGGCGGTCTCTCTCGATCCATCGGCAGGCGGTCTCGTCGGCGCCATCGGGCAGATCGAGGGCGTCGCTCGCGTCGAGCAGGTGGCGCAGATGGGCGTCGTGGCCGGTGCAAACGGTCGGCGCTACGCCACCGAGCTCATCGCCTTCGAGCCGGACACCCGTATGCACGACTTCGCTGGGACGGGGGTGCCCGACGGGGGCGTCGTGGCCGGCCGAGCCCTGGAGTCCCTCCTCGGCGTGGATGTCGGCGACACCATCACCGTCGCTGCGACGAGCGCCGACGTCTCGGTGTCGTTGCCCGTCATCGGGTTCGTCGACGAACCGCTCGGCACCTTCCTCTACACGAGCATCGCCACCGTCGGGGCCTTCGAGCAACGCAGCGAGTCGATGTCGGCGATGGTGGTCTTCACCGAAGGGGTGGATCGAGCGGTCATGCGCAACCGGCTCACGGCGCTGCCCGGGGTGGTGGCCTACGTCGATTCACGGGCACTGTACGACACGGCCAAGAGCCTGTTGTCGCTCTTCTACGCATTCGTCGCAGTGATGCTCTCGTTCGGAGCCATCATGGCGTTCGCCCTCCTCTTCAACACCGCCACCGTGACCGCATCGGAGCGAGCGCCAGAGCTGGCCGCCCTGAGGGTGAACGGGGCGGCTCCGGGGCAGCTGGCGAGGCTCGTCGCCGCCGAGAACCTGCTCCTCGCAGCGCTGGCGATCGGCCCAGGCCTCCTGGTCGGCTACCGGGCATCGGCGCTGTTCATGGGCAGTTTCAGCAGCGACCTGTTCGATTTCGACCTGCAGATGCGAGGTAGAACCCTGCTGTTCTCGGCGATGGCGGTGATGGCGGCAAGCGGATTGGCACAGTGGCCTGCGGCCCGCACCGTCACCTCTCTCGATGTGGCCCGAGTGGTACGTGAGCGCTCGCAGTGACGACCTCGGCCCGGCCGGCTCCCCTTTCGTGCAGCTCCATTCGGTCGCGGTCCGCCGCAGACGGCATCTCCTGCTGCGCAAGGTCCGCTGCCACCGGTGTCGATCAGCGTCTCGCTACCGCGCACCGTTCCGGCTCCTTCGATCGGCTGAGGACCAAGGACCCTGCTCGTCCGTCTCGGCGCCAGCGATGCTGGAAGAGGATGTCGGAGGATGACGGGAGCTGACGTGAATCGACTCGTGGTGGCAATCGACGGATCGAACCTGGCCAGCCGGGCACTCACCTGGGCTTGCGAGCTGGCGGCCCGGACCGGGGCCGAGATCGTGGCGGTCCACGCCCTGGCGCACCGGTTCGCCGGGGTCACCCCGGAGCGCAGCCAGGAGCTGCTCGAGGAGCGTCGGGCCCTGGTGAACGGCGACTGGATTCGTCCGGCGCTCGAATCAGGCGTCTCGATCCGGACCGAGATCGTACACGGCGATCCACGCTCGATCGTCCTGGAATCGGCGGAGGCCGAGCACGCAGATCTGACGGTGTTCGGTCGGACGGGCGGTGATGGCGGGCCGGGTTTCCTCCATCTCGGCAGCGTCGTCGAGTATGCCGCCCATCACACACGACGACCGCTGGCGGTCATCCCGGCCGATGGCTGGGGCTCGGTTCGGCGGATCGTGCTCGGGGTCGATGGATCCACCGAATCGTTGCAGGCCGTCTCCTGGTGTGCTGACCTCGCGGCGGCGGGCGATCTGACCGTGTTGGCCGTGGCCGTCAAGGAGCCGTTCTTGGAGTGGACGCCGAGTTCGAGCCCGGACAACTGGCGCCGCGACGTCGAACGCGAGATCGACCAGTGGACCGCTCCGTTGTCGGCGGCAGGCGCTGCCGTGGAGCACATCGCCCATCGTGATCTCCACCCGGCCGATGGGCTCCTCGATGTCGTGGCGACCCGCCAGGCAGACCTGCTCGTCGTCGGCACGCGGGGTGCCGGCGGTTTCACCGGCCTCCGGGCGGGGGGTGTCGCGATGAAGGTGCTGCACCGGGCATCAGTGCCGCTGGCTCTCGTTCCGCCGGCCAGCTCGCAGACCTGACGGGCCCGGGTGGTCACTGCGGGCAACCACGACCCGAGAAGGGCCGCGGCGGCCGGTTCAGAGTCCTAAGGCGGACACCACGCGGGGACTGAACGCGAACACCCGCCGGTCGTCAGGGATGTTCGTACCACCCCACAGCCGCTCGATGTCCGGCGTGTACTCGTCGCGGAACCGTTGGCCCCACGCTCGACGCTCGTCACCGTCGAGGAACCGGATCTCACCGGTGAGCACGAGGCCGTCTATGGCGCCTCGCTCGCCTCCCTCGGCGACGACGCACACCCGCGGGTCGCGCTCGAGATTGCGGATCTTGGCGAGCCCGTCCACGCTCACCATGGCGAGCTGCTCTTCGTCGTTGACGAACCACATCGGCGTGGCCAGTGGCCCCCCGCTCTCGGTGAGCATGGCCAGGATCACCACGTCCTTGCCAGAGAGATACCGCTGGATCGCCGGATCGGCAAACACTCGATCGACCATTGCGGCACGTTATCGCCACCACGCGAGGCAGCGAGGATCGGCGATACTCGTCGGGTGACGGTTCGCCCCTATGCAGACCAGGATGTCGATGTCGTGCTCGATGTCTGGTTTCGGGCATCGTCGATCGCCCACTCGTTCCTCCCAGCGGACTTCTTCGAGGTCGAGCGGCGCGAGATCGCCGAGCGGTGGCTCCCGATGGCCGAGACGATCGTGTTCGAGGCCGACGAGGGCGTCATCGGTTTCCTGTCCCTGATCGACAACGAGGTCGGCGCCATCTTCGTCGACCCCGACGCGCAGGGTCGTGGGGTCGGTCGGGCTCTGATGGACGCAGCGAGAGAGTCCCGTCCATTCCTCGAGCTCGGCGTGTTCGAGGCCAACTCCATCGGCCGGCGATTCTACGATGCCTACGGCTTCGAGCTCGTCGAGCGGCGCCTGGACGAGGCGACCGGTGAGCCCGAGCTCCGGCTCCGCCTCGGACGTCCCCCCGAGGAGGGCGAGCCGATCTAGAGGAGACTGCTGAGTAATGCCGGTGAGGGTTTCGGCGGCCAGACGCCCCCCCGGTCAAGGACGCAGGATTCGCCACAGCTTGTGAGCGCTATGGCGAATTCGAGGACGCAGAGTGGGTGGATGGATGACCGTCGAAACCCCGGCATGCATTGCTCAGCAGTCTCCCAGTGCCGACGCCGCGGTGTCGCAGCCGGCAGCGGAGTGGCTGCGACCCCTTTCGTCCACTCAGGCTGCGATCGGTTGGACGCGGAGCTGTTTGTAGATGTGGGCCGCGGCGATGCTGTTGACGGGGATGGTGAACAGGAGCCCGATGCCGCAGGCGATGAGGCCGAGGATGGTGATCAGGAAGGCCAACACGCCGGCCCCGAACAGCGGCCAGCGCTTGCCCTTGCTGAGCTGTCGGGCGTCCTTGAGCGCAGCGACGGGGTCGGCGCCGGTGTCGACGATGATCAAGCCGTAGAAGTAGTAGGCGACGGCGAACATGATGCCGGGCACGATGAGGAAGATCAGGCTGAAGAACACACCGACGCTGTAGAGGATGGTGCCTGCGAAGTAGGTGGCGATCGGGTTGAGCTCGTTCCGGAAGTCGGGGAGGCTGACGGGCCGGCCGTTCACCGCGTGGAGGGCCATCACGAGCAGCGTGTAGCCGACCAGGTTGCTGATGATGAACTGCAGCAGACCGAAGACAGCGCTGCCGCCGGAGTTGTTCGTGACCTGGGCGAGCCAGCCGGTGACCGAGCCGGCCAGCAGCGCGACCAGCGCCACGAGCAGCCACAGTCCCGGTGTCTCCATGAGCTTCCGCCAGCCGTAGCCGAAGGCACCGGTGATCTGCAGGGCTCCGACCGGTGGCGGACCGGGTGGCTGACCGGCCGCCGGTGGGCCAGCGGCTGAGGGAGCGGTCCCGGGCGGCGGACCGGGTGGCATGGGAGTCGGTTCCCCGATCGGCTCGGGAGCGGGCGGTTCGCTTGACATGGGTCGACATCCTGGTTTCGGCTTGCCATAGAGCGTGATCGAAAAGCCTGGCGTCGACCAGGGTCCGAGGTCCTACCTCCGCCCCTGCACCAAGACGAGAGCCTGGCCATTGGGGGCCACGCTTCAGGCTGCGTTCCGGGTGGCCTCGTCGAGGTGTCGGAGCGCGGCGACGAGGACGGCGCCCGAGACGATGGCGACGACACCGGCGACGACGTTCGCGGCTCGCACGTTCGTCGCCTGGGTGATGAAGCCGCCGAGGATTGCGCCGAGCGGGGCGGCGCCCGTACCGAACATGCGGTACGAGGTGACGACTCGGCCCAGGAGGTGTTCCGGGGTGATCGACTGGCGGATGGATTGCCCTGGCACGTTGAAACAGACGATGGCGAAGTTGGCGACGAAGAACGCCGCAGCGACGACCCACGGCGATGACGCAGCCGCGTTCAGGAAGTAGCTCGCAGCGAGCACGGCGGGGAGGGCGGTCATGAGTGCGGCCCCGAGAACGAACGTCAGCCCGTCGACGGCGAACGGGAGACCAGCGGCGACGGCGAAGAGCGATGCTCCGACGGCGACTCCGAGGACCTGATCGAGGATGGTCATGGCCGCGATCACGCGCCCGTTCGCACGGTCCAGATCGCCCGGATCGACGAGCAGCGGTATCGCCGCTTGCGACGGGGCATCGACGAGGATCTCTCCGACACCGAGCCCGAACGCGAGGGGCACGAGAGCCCACACCGACAATGCGTCGACGGCGATGAGGGCGACCAGTACGAGGGCGAGCACGCCTCGGCCGAGCTGTCCGGCGATCATGAGGCGGCGACGATCGGTACGGTCGACGATGGCGCCGCCGACGGGCCCCACGACGAGCCACGGGAGCAGGGTCGCAGCTGAGACCAGACCGATCAGGCGAGCGTCGGAGGTCAGCGACAAAGCGCCACGCGAGTCGTGACCCCCAGGAGGGGGCCACGACTGCTCACGTGGCGCAGGCACCCAGCGGGTGTCAGGCGAGCCGCGTGCGGTGGCGAACGACGAGGCGGAGGCCGGCCAGGACGAGCCCGACGCCGCCGGTGACGAGTGCGGCCATCCAGCTCAGGATCCAGGTGGCCCAAGCCGCAGTGTCCTCCCAGCACGGATTGGCTTCGGTGCAGTGATCGGGCGTCACTGCGGGCCACACGAGCAGCACGATGAACCCGACGGCACCCAGACCGGCCGCAACACCGAGCCAGGCATACCAGCGCTCGGTCAGCGAGAACTGACGGGGCGCCAGCGGGACCTTCGTCCCGGCCTCGTCGTGGGACGTGACCAGGTTGCCTGTCCAGAGCCCGCCGAGGATCACGAGCGCCGAGAGCGGGATCGCCAGCGGCTCGGCCAACCCGAACAGGACGCACCCGGCGATGACGGTCCACGATCCGACGACGGGCCGCCGTCGCAGCACCGCGAGCCCGGCGAGGAGCACGACGGCAGCGACGAGCCAGCTGACCGCGATGATCCATCCTCCGGATTCGAGCTCGCCGAATCCAAGACCCAGCAGAGCGAGGGCGGTGACGGTAACGCCGATCACCATCGTGGTGGGCGTCCACCACTGGAACCTCGAGGTTGTTGTCATGTCGTAACTCCTGTGCCGGGCTCCCCGAGAGTCGAGGAGCGTGCGATATCGCCACCGCACGTCGGCAGGGATGCCACGCAGAAAGCGTCCGAACACGGCTCGGCTCGTCGCCTGCTCGTCAGGATCGTGGAGGTGCTCCCACACGTCCGACTCGAGCTCGAGGCGTCGCCGCTCGCGTTCGTCGACGGCCAAGCCTCGGGTGTACAGCCGGGCCCAGCAGCGGACCAGGCCCACCACGAGGGTTTCGCCACCGGTCATGGCGTGCTCAGTCCGGGATCGAGGTTGGAGGCGGCCGCCTGCTCTGCTTCGACCCGGGCCACGGCCACCCGCCCCTTGGACGTGATCGAGTACAGCCGTCGGCGAGGTCGACCCTCTTCGACTGCGGTGTCGGGGTTCTCCCACACCGATTCCAACAAACCGGCCTTCTCCATCCGGGTCAACGCCTTGTAGAGCGTCCCGTGCGCGGTCAGCCTCTGTTGCCCCTCGTCGCCGCGCAACCGCTTGGCCAGCTCGAAACCGTGGAACTGCTCGATTCCTGCCGTTGACAGGCTGACGGCAGTCTCCAGGATCGACGCTTCGAGCGGGAGGATCGCTCCAGGCTTTCTCCGCATACCCAACTTATAGGAAGATATCGTCCGTTTGTCAACCGTCGCGGCGACGATCGGTGCTGGCAAGCTCGTCCGACCTGCCGGTCGTCTGCTCCGGAACTACCCAGGGGTGTGGCAGACGGCCTCGACGTTGTTGCCGTCCGGGTCTCGAACGAATGCGCCGTAGTAGTTCGGGTGGTACTCGGGCCAGACCCTGGGCTCGTGCAAGACCTCCGCACCGGCCTGGACCGCGGCCTGAAAGAACTCGTCGACGGCAGCTCGATCCCGAGCGCTGAATGCTATGTGCGACTCTCGAAAGTCCTCACCGGTCCTGTTCGGCCCCAGCCAGAAGTCGGGCATCGGTGGCACCCCGTACCCGATGGTCGGGCCGTCGTACTCCAGTATCCTCTCGCCCCCGATGGTCCCGAGAACAGCGTCGTAGAACGCGGCGCTCGCCTGGACGTCGGCGCATTGAATGGCTATGTGGTCGAGCATGCCGCAACGATTCCCCACCTGGCTCGGTGTGTCAACGGAGCTACGGCGCTTCGACCGACTCCGCGCCGATCATCCGCAGAATTCGTCAACGGATCAACCGGACAGGACACACTACGGTCGGGTCATGACACGCCCAGCTCCACCGCCGATCCCGCTCCAGGCCGATGAGCGGACGATGCTGCTCGCCTTCCCCGCCGATCCGTTCGCCGAGCTCGACTGGGAGGCCGATCGCGGCGCCGAAATGACGCTGGCCGAGGCCTGGTCGGTCGACGAGCTGTTCGCCCAGTTCGATGCAGCGGTCGTCGATTCCCGCGCTCGCGTGGACGCAGCCAGTTCGCTGGACGAGCTGTCGGTCCATCCAGATCGGCACGGTGAGCACTGGAGCCTGCGGTGGATCGTGGTTCACATGATCGAGGAGTACGCCCGCCACTGCGGGCACGCTGATCTGATCCGGGAGTCGATCGACGGCGACGTCGACAGCTGAGCCCCGACCGTCACATACAGAACATCTGCACCACCCGGCCGGGCTGACCCAGGACGGCGACGAACCGGGAGCCGATCGTCATCGTCGGAGATCGAGCTCGGCCTGGTGGGCATCGATGACGCGCTGCAGGGAGGTCTCGATCGACCGGCGCTGTGCCCGTGTCAGGTAGCGGTTGAAGTGCTGCTCGACGCCGGCGAGGTACAACGGAGCGGTCCGCCTGAGCACGGCCCGCCCGGTGGCGGTGATCGTGGCGAGCGTGGCCCGGCCGTCGTGTGGATCGGGGTCGCGCTCCACATAGCCCGCCCGCTCCAGCTCTGCCACGATCCGGCTGATCCTGGTGCGCGACAGGACGGCCCGGGCCGCGAGGTCCTGCATGCGCAGCCGGCGACCGGGGGCGGCATTGAGCTCGAGGAGCACGTCGTAGCACCCGAGGGGGATGGCGTCGGCCGAGGCGAGGTCCTGTTCGATGGCACGAAGGGCACGGCTGTGAGCCAGCAGTACGGCCCGCCACGCCCCGAACGGATCGTCGTCGTCAGCCATACCGACAGTCTACCCGGGTTGCGTTTCTACGCACGCATTGTAGAATGCGTGCATACACACATAATCTGAATCGAAGGAGAATCATCATGGCCACAACCCGTACGATCACCGGTGTCGAGCTTCCGGCCGCCGGTGTCTGGACAGTCGACCCGAGTCACGCCGAGGTCGGCTTCGTCGGCCGCCACTTCGGCCTGACCAAGGTCCGTGGTCGCTTCACCGGCGTCGAGGGCACGGTGACGATCGCGGACGATCCTGCCGAGTCGAGCATCGACGTCACGATCGACATGGCAACGGTCAGCTCTGGCGACGACGCCCGTGACGATCACCTGCGGTCGGCGGACTTCTTCGACGTCGCGCATCACCCGACCGCCACGTTCCGCTCCAGCGGGCTCGGGCTCGGGGTCGACGGGACCACCGCCAGCCTCACCGGGCAGCTGACGATCAAGAACGTGACCAGGCCCGTCACGCTCGACGTCGACTACCTCGGTCAGGCGACCGATCCCTGGGGCAACGAGCGATCCGTGTTCAGCGCAACCGGTCGGATCAACCGCGAGGACTGGGGCCTCACCTGGAACATGGTCCTCGACAGTGGGGGGCTCATCGTCTCCAAGGAGATCGCCCTCGAGATCGAGGTCGAGCTGATCAGGCAGGTCGCATGAACCGCTCGATCGATTCCGATGTCGGCCCTGGCGCCAGTGGGGTGGCGCATGGAGCCTGATCGCTTCTGGGTCGGAGCGATGGAGTGCCGGGTCCTCGTCCACGGACGTGGACGCGGCACCCCGGCCTGGATGTTCCCCGACGTCCCCGCCGACCGCCGGGCCGAGCTGACCGCTCCGTACCTCGACGCCGCCGGCGAGTTCGAGTTCGTGTATGCCAGCCTGATCGTGCGCGCCGGCGACCGGGTGGCGGTCGTCGACACCGGTCCTCCGGCGTCGTCGGATGGATCCGAGCCCGGGATCGTTGGGGCGCTGGCCGCCATCGGGGTGACGCCGACGGACGTCGACGTCGTGGTCTCGTCACACGGCCATCTCGACCACATCGGCGGGCTCACCACGGCCGGCGAAGCGACGTTTGCCGGCGTGCGGCACATCGTGCACCAGCGCGAGCTCGAGTACTGGACGACTGGTCTCGAAGCCAACGGCGGAGCGGCCAGCCTGTTCCGCCCGGTGATGGAGGCCGGGCTGATCGAGGCGGCGGGAGGCGAGCACGAGGTTCTGCCGGGCGTTCGGCTCCTGCCGACGCCAGGTCACACCCCCGGGCACCTGTCGGTGGCGATCACCTCCGGCCGGGAGCACGCCCTCTACGTCGGGGACTCGCTCGCCCACGAGGTGAACGTGACCGAACCCGACTGGAATCACTTCTCGGACATGCTCGCCGGACCCGCCATCCGGAGCCGGCGCGCCCTGGTGGAGCGAGCGGCACGAGATGGTTCGATCATCGTCGGCTCGCACATGACCACTCGGGGACGGATCACCCGCCGGTCCGGGGGCGGCTTCCTCTACCGACCTGACGCCGCGCTGCACGCACCCACGACCGCTGCAGCGACACACGACGGCACCGACGGCCTCAGGTGAACAGGGTGCCACCGATGTCGAGATAGGCCGCAACCCTCCAGTCGGGCCGACGAACCCAGACGAGCACGACCGAGCCCGAGTGGGGAGGCCCGACCCGACCCGTCCCGGTCGTCACGTGAGAGACGAAGTTCGACCGCTCCACCGCTCGGAGGCCATCGCTGTCGATCCCGGAGGTCTCCAGCTCGAACCGGTAGTCGAACCGCTCGAAGAACCCACCGAGGCGAACCAACACCTCGCTCCTACCCACCCACGGAGGCTGCCCGGCTGCGAGCCAGATCACGTCGTCGGTGACCAACCGACCCAACGTGTCGAGGTCCCCGGCGTTGAAGGCCGCCTGGAGGAGGGCTCGACTCGCCTCGAGCGCTCCGGCTTCGGCTGGGTGGTGACGATCGGTCAACGGGCGCTCCCATCGGCACCGGCCGACATCGACGGCCCGTCGAGCGTGCCGCTGGTGATCCGCCTCACCCGCCCCCGTATCGTCACGCCACCGCCCACTATCGAGGTCTGCAGCCGGCTGGGCCGGCCCATGGCGACACCCTGGCGGACGTCGAACGCAGAACCCAAGCCGAGCTGGAAGAGATGCCAGGAGACCGCGGTGGCGGTCGTTCCGCTCGCCGCCTCCTCGGTGTCGCCGATCGGCGCGCAGATGTCCCGCAGCTCGATCCGGCCATCGGGACCGACGGCGACGAGCCCGATCGTGTCGACACCGACCTCGTGGCCGAACGAGCGCCAGCGCTCGTGATCGAGCGACAGTCGATTCAGATCGTCGCGTCCACTCAGTGCGACGATGAGATGGGTCAACCCGGTTTCCACTCGCCCCACTGGAACCGCAGCGTCGAGCGGTGCAGCCAGCAACCGGGACAGCCCCTCCGGAGCGGCCTCGACCGACCAGCGGCCGACCGGCACGGTCATCGACACCTCCGGGAGCTCCGGCGGCCCGGACACGGCGAACGGGATCGCCCCCCCCCGGCGAGCGGATGACGATCCGGTCCGGCTCACCATGGTCGGCGCGGTACAGCTCGGCCGCGACCGCGGCGGATGCGTGTCCGCACGCTGCGATCTCCCCCGTGCTCGTGAACATCCGGGTCGAGACGTCCCCCCGTTCACCAGCGACGGCGAAGGCGACGGTCGGCAGTGCCAACTGGTGGGCGGATCGACGCATCTGCTCGGTCGAGAGCTCGTGGTCCGACAACACGACTCCCGCCACGTTGCCACCGGCCGCAGTGGCGGCGAAGGCGGCGTGGACGGACAATCTCGCCTGATTCCCTGCCTCGGTTGTCATCACCAACGTACAACTGCGTGCAAGTGCACGTTTATTCCCTGTCCCGGAAGACCGATGCAGGCACGTCGGGCGGGCTCTTGCCACAGGACACGCCACAGAATCCGTGAGCCGATCCCGATCCACGAACCAGGACCGGGTGGCGGTGCATCGGAGAATCGGCGACCATGGCCCGACGAGGGTCGAACGTCGATGAGGCAGAGGAGATCTCGTGTGAGCGTGGGCACCTGGAAGCTCCCACAGAGCAGACCCGCATGTCGCGACCGCAATTCAGGCCGATGACCGACTGGGACGCGCTCACGGCACGGGCGGGCATCGCCTGCCATGACCTCGTGGGTTGGATGATGTGGGACCGGCGGGCGATCGCCGGCTATGAAGCGCTCGGCGTGCCGGATGGCATCGGCTGGGTCGTGGCCTGGCGGCTCGCTTCGCTCGGCGATGTCACCCCAGCGGTAGCGGCAGCCACTGCGTACTCCATCAACCAATCGACCATCGCCGCGGTGATGGACCTCTATCGAGACGTCACCGACACGGAATCGATCCTTGCGGTTCGTGATGCCGCCGTCGAACCTGGCCTCGACGACATCGCACCCGGGCTCCCGGACCAGCTGGCAGACCTGGCGGAGCCATTGTGGCGGGGCGTCGACGCAGTCCACTTCGGGGCACGACCGATGTTCGCCGCCCACCGAGCCCGATCCCGGCCGGCGAACACCCGGTCCGTGCTCTCGGCGTGGCTGGCTGCGAACTGCTTGCGTGAGCTCCGCGGCGACAACCACTGGGCACTGTGTGCGAGCCACGACCTCGACGACGTCGAGGTCGGGTTGCTCCACTCGGCCATGATCGATCTCGATGAGTACGGCAGCGAGGAGTGGATCGCCCGCAGTCGTGGCAATGATGACGACGCCGTCGCTGCGGGATGGGCACGTCTGGAGGCGAAGGGTCTCGCCACCGATCGCGCTCTCAACGACGAGGGCCGCCGCTTCCGCCACGACCTCGAAACACGCACGGACACCCTGACCGCAACCGCCTGGCAAGCGGTAGGCGAACGAGCTGTAACCACGTTCTGTGAGCTCGTCGAACCGTTCCACGACGCCTTCGTCGCCAGGATCGATGCGACCGCAGGACCCCGTTGGATGCCTGCCGTGCGGGTCAAGAAGACTCCATGAGCTGGATCTCGGCCCGGAACCGACACGTCGTCGTGATGGAGTAGGTGTCGAGCTCGCAAGCAAAGGAGTCCCCGTGATCGACGAGCTGTTCGCCGAGCTCGACATCGAGCGCATCGATCGCGGGGACGGTTCGGTGCTGCTTCGATCGCGCACGCCGCTCGGTGAACACGCTGCGTCCGTCGGTACCTGGCTGCGCCGGTGGGCGCAGGACGCAACCGACCGGATCTTCCTGGCCGAGCGGCCGGATGGCGATGCCACCCGGCCATGGCTCACCGCCACGTACGGCGAGACCTACGACGCCGCCCGGCGGTACGGCCAAGCCCTCCTCGATCTCGGGCTCGGGCCCGACCGGCCACTGGCGGTGCTGTCTGGTCCATCGATCGCCCACGGTCAGCTGATGCTCGCCAGCCACTTCGTCGGGGTACCGATCGTTCCCGTCTCGGTCGCCTACTCGCTGATGGCCGACGACCTGACGAAGGTCACGCACATCATCGCCCAAACCGATCCTGGCGCAGTGTTCGCAGAGTCCAGCACACTGTTCGAGCGCGTGCTCGACGCGCTTGGTGACCGCACCGTTGTCACCGGCGACGGCGATCGCGGGACTGCCCTGGCCGAGTTGGGTTCGACAGAGCCGACCGACGCAGTCGACGAGGTGCTGGAGCGAATCGGACCGGACGACGTGGCCAAGATCCTGTACACGTCCGGTTCGACCGGTCCGCCAAAAGGCGTCGTGACCACCCATCGAATGCTGTGCTCGAATCAGGCGGCGATGGCGCTCGTCTGGCCATTCCTCGCCGAGACCCCACCGGTGATCTGCGATTGGCTCCCGTGGAGCCATACCTTCGGATCGAGCCACAACTTCAACATGGTCCTGATGCACGGCGGATCGATGTATCTCGATGCCGGCAAGCCCTCACTGGATGCGTTCGACACGACCGTGACGAATCTGCTCGACGTGCGCCCCACGATCTCGTTCAACGTCCCCGCTGGCTACGCGCGCCTCGTGGACCGGCTCGAGGCCGAACCCGCTGCAGCGACGAAGTTCTTCGATCGGCTGCAGCTGATCTTCTATGCGGCCGCCGCACTCCCCCAGGATGTCTGGCGACGGATGGAGGCTGTGAGTCGGGCGACAGTTGGCCGGACGATCCCGATGACCTCGAGCTGGGGCCTCACCGAGACGGCTCCTGCGGCCTCGACGGCCCACTTCGCGCTCGATCGGGCGGGCAATATCGGCACCCCGATCCCGGGTGTCACCTTCAAGCTGGTC
>JAHELU010000011.1 GCA_024644005.1 Acidimicrobiales bacterium
CCTCCTGCGAGCCGACCCTGGCGGCGTTGTCTGCGATGTCGCGGGCGTCGGACAGGGCGCCGAGCTGGCGGCCGCCGTCCACCACCAGGGCCAGCGAGACGAAGATGGCGAAGCCGAGCACGGCGAACATCGAAGACACCGCGCCCCGCTCGAGAGGCCTTCCGACCGGCTCCTGGCGGCTGGTCACGGCTCACCCCGGTAGACGTCGATGGTCTCGGTGGCCTCGTGCCAGTACCGGTTGGCCGGCAGGCCCAGCGTGCCGATCGTCCGGGCGGTGCACTCGACTCGCACGGTCACCCAACCACCAGGGACGAAGACGTCCCGACCGCTGACGATGGCGATGTTCTGGGCCTCGCAGGTCACGCCGCTGTCGGTGAGGTTCGTGGCGACGATGGCCGTCACGTCAGCGGCGGCGTCGTCGTAGGTGTTGCGGAGACTGGCAGCCCTGGCCCCGGCATGGGCGGCCGAGCGGACGTCGTTCTCCTGCTGCATGATGCGACCGGCCACGATCATCAGCGAGAAGAAGCCGACGATCAGGGCACTCATGATGATGGCGAACTCGATCGAGACGCTGCCCCGCTCGTCCCGCCGTCGACGCAACCGGTCCGTCATCGCTGGTCGGCCGGCACGAACTCCTCCAGCCGACCCTCCGACACCGAACGCACCCGCCACGTACCGATGCCGACGATCCGGGGGGCGTCGGCGGTGACCGTGACCGTGATCAGGTTGCCGGTGATCGTGGCCACGGCGCTCCGGTTCTGCAAGCTCGTCGACGAATCGAGGATGAACAGTGCTGCGCTCTCGGCCGCGTCGGTGTCGCCGCCGTTGACCTGACCGGCGTCGACGCCCTGCTCCGCGGCGACACCGGCTGCATTGGCGGTGTGCCAGTAGAGGCTGATCTGGAACATCGCCAATATGACGAGCAGGACCGCAGGGAACAGAATGGCCAGCTCGATGCTGGTCACCCCTCCGTCGCCGGCGACGCCGGGACCGCCCCCACCCCCGTCCTCGCCGGGGGGCCGGGTTCGCCCGCTCGCGCTAGCAGCCAGCCGGGACGGCATCGCCGGGGTTGGCCGGAATGCACTGTTGGTGGCTCTGTGCGGAGTTGCGCATCACCACGCCGAGGGCCAGCGAGATCGCCACGACGATGGCGACCACGATCGCCATCTCCGTGCCGACCGCCCCCCGATCCGAGCTCGACCGTGGCCCGACCAGGTCGGAGCGTTCCTCCGAGCTGTCCGCCTGTTCCTGGTACATGTGTTGGTCTCCTTTGTAGTTGGTGGGTTCGATCCGTTGCGAGATCTCCGTGCGCCACCCCAACTAGGGCTCGCCGGTCTCCCCCGGTTCGAGCTGGGTCTGCACGTCCGGCGGTGCCGGTCCGCCGCCGATGGCCTCCACCGCCCCCCGACCGATGAAGACCATCAGGCCGAGCACCATGATCGACACGGGGACGATCATCTTCTCGGTGTTCGACTCGGCCAACGACTCGATCTCCGCCGTCTGCTGGACCCGCAGCGCCTCCGCCTTGGCGACGAGCGACTGCCGGACCCTGGCGCCGTGACCGCCGGCCAGGGACACCGACGACGCCAGCTCCCGCAGCTCGTCGATCCCGTAATGGGCGCCGAGCTCCTCGAACATGTCCCACGGGGTGCGACCGGTCAGCTCACCGCGTCGCAGGGCCGACCGGATCTCGGCGAACACCCAGCCGTCGCCCGCTTCGGCCGCCCCGCTCAGCGCGCTCTCGGTACCGCCGCCGCCGGCCAGGATGATGCTGACCAGATCGAGATAGCTGGACAATGAGTGGCGGAACGCCCGCTGCCGAGCGCTGACCCGCTCGGAGAGCGGGATGTCCGGATAGAAGAAGCCGAGCCCGCCGAGCAGGATGGCGGCCACCATCACCAGGAGCGGGGAGACACCGATGCCGTTGGCGGCGAAGAACAGGCCGAGCATGAGCGGTAGCAGCAGCCCGACGAGCCCGGCGAACATCTTCTCGTAGGCGTGCCGCTCCAATGACTTGTCGAGCACCCGGAGCTGTGCTTCGAGCAGACCGCGGTCGGCCAGGCCGAAGCTCTCCAGCAGTCGCAGGCCGGGCCGGCTCAGGTACCGCTGGGCGCCGCTGAGCTCGCCCTCGGGAACCCGGACCAGTGCGGCGACGGGCAGGTGCTGGGCGGTGCGGAGCGACCGGACCGTTTCCGACAGCTGCTCTGGCCGCCGGCGGAGGCCCCGCAGCGCCAGGACCAGCCCCAGCCCGAGGCCTGCGGCCAGTGCGGTGGCGATCAGGGTGCCGCTCACTGGCCGCCGCCGATGTCGATGCGGTCCTCGATCCGGCGGGCCGAGAACCGCTCCGGCAGCTGGACCTGGGCGAAGTAGTTCATCAAGCCGAGCGCGGCGATGAACAGCCCGAAGACGGCCAGCAACCAGATCTGGCCTTCGGCGGTGTCGTAGACCTCCAGCAGCTCGCGGGAGGTGAAGTAGATCATCGCCACCGTGAGGAGCGTGACGGTGAGGACGATCTTGGACGACGTCCTGATCCGCGATCGGCCGACTTCGACCCGGAGTCGCATCCTGACATCACCCCGTATCGACTCCGCCAGCCGGGTCAGCAGCGGGCCGAGGTCCCGGCCCTCCATGCGGGAGGCGTTGGCCAGCGACACGACGACGAGATCGGCCGCCGGATGGTCGAGCTCACCGCCCAGGAAGACGAGCGCCTCCGCCACGGGCCGGCTCTCGAGCCGGTTGGTGAAGGCCTTGACCTCGCGGGCGATGGGCAGCGGTGCGATGTCGGCGGTCGAGAGCAGAGCCTGCTCGAGGCCGGCTGCGCCGGCGATGTTGTCCCGGATCATCTCGGCCCAGGTGGCGATGGCCTGGGTCCGCTCGATCTCCCGACGGTTGACCCTGGTCCCGCCGAAGAACCAGGGCACGCCCACCGCCAGTGCGGCGATCCCGACGGCGGCGCCGATCCAGCGCGTGACGGCCAGAACCATCAAGCCGAGAACGAAGCCTCCGGCCAGCCAGGCGGTGGCCGCGGCGGCGGTGGTTCCCTCGGGGAACACGGTGCTCGCCTCGGGCAGGATGCGGTTGCCCCGCACACCCTGGATCACCAGGAGCAACCCGAGGGCCACCCCGCCGCTCAGCGCCGCCATCGCCAACGTGGTCATCCGTACCACTTCCCCGGCGTATCGAGCCACCGCCGATCGAAGCCGGCCCGTTCGAGCCGGTGCATGCGCTCCTCGCTGAAGCGAAAGCGGGGGGCGGCCCGGCCGTCGCGATCCGGCCCGTAGATCTCGTTCGACATCACGATGTCGCCGTCGGCCCCGGTGACCTCGCGGACGCTGGTCAGGGCTCGGGTGCGGTCCTGGAGCTTGGCCAGGTGGAGGATGCAGTCGATGCCCTGGGCCACCATGAGGTTGGCGGCTTCCGGCTCGAATCGCTCGCGGGTCATCGCCAGATACATCTGGAGCCGGCCGAACACCCCCGCAGACGAGTCGGCGTGCACGGTGCACATGGCGCCGTCGTTGCCCTGGGTGCAGGCCAGCAGTAGGGTCAGCGCCTCGTCGCCCCGGACCTCCCCCACGATGAGCCGGCCGGGGTTCATCCGCAGGGCGTTGATGGCCAGATCGTTCATCGTGAGGGCGCCGACCCCTTCGACGTTGGCGTGACGGGCCTCGAGATCGACGTGGTCGGGGTGGAGGTCACCGAACCGCTCGAGCCCGATCTCGAGCGAGTCCTCCACCGTCACCAGGCGCTCGTTCGGCGGGACCTCGTTGAGCAGGCAGCGGAGCATGGTGGTCTTCCCGGCTCCCGTCCCACCGGCGATGATCAGGTTGAACCGGGCCAGGACCATCGCCTTGAGCAGGTGGTACAGCGGTTCGTTGAGCGTGCCGAGGCTGACCAGTTGCTTCAGCCGATGGATCTCGAAGTCGTGGCGGCGGATGGAGATCGACGGTCGGCCGGACACCCAGGCGATGGCGTTGAGCCGGTCGCCGGACGACAGCTGCAGGTCCAGCATCGGGCTCGAGGGATCCCAGCGCTGTTCCGAGCGGCCACGGCGGGCTGCGGTCTGGATCATCTCGATCAGGTGCTCGTCACTGTCGGCCACCGGGGCGACCCGGATCTTGCGGCCGTCGCGCTTGGTCAGCCACACGGCGTCGTGGCCGTTGATGGCGATGTCGGTGTTGGACGGGTCGTCGATGTACTGCTGGATCCGGCCGAGCTCGAACAGCTCGGCGATCACCGACTTCGTCAGCTCCTGGCGCTCGTCCTCGTCGAGGACGGGGGCGCCGCGGTTCATGGCCTCGGTGTCGAGCAGCTGGACCTGCTCGCCGATCAGCTTGCGGGCCAGCATCCGGCGGTTCTCGCCGAGGATCGGGGCCCGACCGGCAGCTTCGGCCTCGGCCGCCTGCTGGTTCAGCTGCTCGCCGACGACCCGACGGATGCGGTCGACGAAGCCACGATCGACGCTCACCGGGTCATCCAGTCGACATCGCGCTCCTCGTGGGGGAACGGCGACGGTGGCATCGCCCTGGGATCCGGATCGGCGGCCGGAACGCCGGACGGCACCCGGGTCGATGACGGCGGAGCGGGCGGGGCCGGACGGGCCGGCGGCCGATGCCGATCGGGGCCCGGCGGTCCGAAGATGTCGTGCAGGTCGGCGGTGCCGATTGCTGCCGAGCCGTCCCGATCCTCCGCGTCTTCTTGGCCGCGATCCGTGATGGGGTCGTGGTCGCCGACCCGGGAGCGGTCATCGTCGGGCCCGTGGCGGTCCATCGTGGCGCCGTCGGCCACCTGGGACCGGTCGGCCCGGAAGGCCGGCGGCGGCCGCAACCGCTCGCCGGCCGACTCGCCGTGATCCGACTCGCCGTGATCCACGTTGCCGTGGTGCGAGTCGCCGTGATCCGACTCGCCGTGATCCACGTTGCCGTGGTGCGAGTCGCCGTGATCCGACTCGCCGTGGCCCGACTCGCCGTGTTCCGAGTCGCCGTGGTCCCACTCGCCGGCGGCCGGCGCCGCCCATCGATCGGCACGCTCGTCGACCGAGCGCGGCTCCACCCATCGGTCCCCCAGCGGGCCGGAGCCGGCGAGGGGCTCGTCCCAGCGCTGCTCGATCGGGTGCAGCGCCTCGTCCGGCTGCGGGGGCGGCGGTTGCCCGAAAGCCTCGTCCGGCTGCGGGGGCGGCGGTTGCCCGAAAGCCTCGTCCGGCTGCGGGGGCGGCGGTTGCCCGGAGGCTTGGTCCGGCGGTGGCGGGGGCATCCGATCGGCCTCCGCGGCCGCCTCGGCCACCAGCGCCGACTCGACGGTCCGGGGCTGGACGGCTGGCTTCGAATTGCGCAGCTCGGTGCTGGCGGGATCGGCGGGCCGCCCCGTCGTGGCCGGCGCAGGGCCACCGGGAGCGGCCGATCGATGGCGCTCGTCCGCCAGTGCGGGGTCGCCGACACCTCCGTCGGGCGCCGCTCGGGTCAGCGGGGCCAGCCAGTCCGCCAGGGTGGCGGCCAGGGTGGCGGACGACCGCACGAACGGATGGCGGCGGATGCGCTTGGTCATCGCCCCCGCCTCGATGCTGGTGACCGAGCGACGGTCGTCGGCGATCACCCCGACGACCGGGAAGTCGAACGTGGTCTCGACCTCGGCCGGGCCGTGCGGCTTCTGGCCGATCAGCACCCAGCCGAGGTTGCCCACCCGAGGCCGGAGCATCGCCATTCGGCGAGCGGCCGGCTGGAGCTGCTCGGCGGTCGGCCGAGCGACCATGAGCACGGCACTGGCCTGGGCCGCGAAGTCGAGCGCCGGTGAGTCCGGGGCGAGCCGGCCGACGTCGCAGATCACGTCCACACCGCGGAGATCGTTGAGGAATCGACCGAGCTGGGCCCCGCTGGCGGCGAGCGCGGCGTGGACCTGCTCGGGACCGTCCGGACAGACCACCACCGGCAGCCCACCGGGGAGCTCCTGGGCGTGGCGCCACAGCCCCTCGGGCTCGATGCCGGCTCGGACCCCGGCTGCCAGGGTGACCAGGCCCGGCTCGACCGGCAGCCGGTAGCGGATGGCCAACGTGCCTCCGGTGGTGTCGGCCTCCATCAGGAGCTTCCGCCGCCCGGGGGAGACCTCGAGCGCCGCCGCCACCGCAAGCGCAACGGCAGTCGTACCCGGCGAGCCCTTCTGCGACGCGAAGCAGAGCAGCGTCACGGTCAGCCCTCCGGAACCTGGATCAGGCGGACCCGATCCTGCGAGTCGGCGGCGACGACCCGGTCGGCCAGCTCGGTGGGCATCGTGAGGGAGATGAAGCGGGCCCGGCCCCCGGTCTCCACCACCTCGACCACCTCGACGCTGTCCGCGGCGACGACGGTCTGATCGGCCTCCGAGACCAGGTTGGCTTCGGGGATGATCACCACCCGGACGCGGTCGCCGGGCCGGAGCGACAACGTCGGGAACTCGCCGGGGGCGAGCTCGAGCCCGACGATGCCGCTGCCGTCTGGGATCTGGGCCTTGTCGGCGAACTGATCGGCGGTTATCAGCGTGCCGATCTTCATGTCCGACAGCGCCACCTTGCCGATGACCAGCCCGGTCTCGCTGGTGCGTATGCCGAGAAGGGGCGCGTCGGTGGAGACGTCGTAGACGGTGAGATCACCGCTCTCGATGATCTCGCCACGCTGCACGTCCTCGCGCAGGGCGAGGTACCCGGTGCTCCTCGTGGACGTCGAATAGAACCATGCGCCGGCCAGGGCGAACAACGCGACGAGGAAGGTCCCGACGAGGATCTCGGGAACGCGGCCCCGGCTCTTGGCGCTCTGCGCGGCCGCGAGATCGAACGGCGATCCGCCCACGAGATCGTCCCGCCTCTCGCCCCGCACAGTCGCCGCCATGGTCTGCCCACCCAACTACTCGATCAGCCCGTGGAGCCACCACCCTGACCCACCAGAGGTGCCCACGACCCGGAGGCCACCGCACCGCAACCGCTGCTTCCACCGATACTAAACCGAGACCTCATCCTAGTGTCCCGAGTCACAAGTCGTGCTCATATTTCGACGGCTCGTTTCGCCCCTCGCAGCGTCCTCGTCGTTGCCTCACGCTCACGAGTGAAGCTGCCTCCTGCGTCCTCGCGAGGGACGAAGTCGCTCGCCGAAATACTGAGCGAACTCATGACTCGGGACACTAGCCTCGATCTCGCGTAGCGAGCCCACGACCTGGTCCTTCACGGTTGCTGGGTCGCCGAGAGGTCAGGCCGCTCAACAGGGCAAACGCTTCCCGACGAAAGATCCGGGCTAGGAGGTCACAGTGACCTTTACGAGGCCCGCCGACGGTGAAATTCGTTGCCGAGCCGGAGGCGAGGGGTTACCCGTCGGTAACAGGTTGGGCCGGCCCCGGTGACCGGACCCGGCGGGTCCAGACCATCAGGGGGCCCGGTGCTCGGCGGCCCGAACCGTGTTCCGCAGCAGCATGGCCACGGTGGTGGGCCCGACCCCGCCCAATCGAGGCGTGATCCACGAGGCGACCTCGCCAACCGATTCGTCGACGTCCGGCAGCAGTCTCCGCCCCTCCCAGGTGATGCCACCGCTGACGACCACCGCCCCGGGCTTGACCATGTCGGGTTGGATGAAGTTGGGGACGCCGAGGGCTCCGACCAGGATGTCGGCGGCCCGGCTGTACGCAGCCAGATCGGGCACCCGGGAATGGACGACGGTGACCGCGGCATCGGCTCCCGGGCCCCGGTTGGACAGCAGCAGGGCCAGCGGCCGTCCGAGCGTCGGGCCCCGACCGACGACGACCACGTTCCGGCCGGCGACATCGATGCCGTAGTGGGTCAGCATCGCCTGGATGCCGGCCGGCGTGCAGGGGACCGGCCCCTCCTGCTGCAGCACCAGCTTGCCCAGGTTCATCGGGTGGAGCCCGTCGGCGTCCTTGGCCGGATCCATCCGGGCCAGGGCCTCGCCGAAGTCGAAGCCGTCCGGCACCGGGTGCTGGATGAGATAACCATCGACCGCGGGATCGGCGTTGAACTCGTCGACGGCCGCCAACAACGCAGCCTGACCGGCACCGGCCGGGATCTCGGCGTTGAACGACCGCAGCCCGTTCTGCTGACAAGCCTCGTGCTTGCGCCTGACGTAGGAGGCGGACGGTCCGTCGTCGCCGACCAGGATGGTCCCGAGCCCGGGGGTCACTCCCGACCCCGCCAAGTCCTCCACTCGGGCCCTGACCTCGGCCAGCACCGAGTCCGCAACGGGCCCGCCCTCCAACAGCTGAGCAGTCATGTTCCCCTCTCCCTGGCTCGGCGATCGGCACCGGGCCGACCGTGCTGCGATCTCGCTGACGGCATCAGTGGCGGAACTGCCGCTCGCCGGTGAAGATCATGGCCAGACCGTGCCGGTCGGCCGCTTCGATGACCGCCTCGTCGTTGACCGACCCGCCAGGCTGGATCACCACCGCCACCCCCGCCAGGGCCGCAGCATCGATGCCGTCCGGGAAAGGGAAGAAGGCATCGGAGGCGCAGGCGCCACCCTTGGCCCGACCGTCGGCTTTCTGAGCCGCCAACTCGCTCGACTCGACCCGATTCTGCTGGCCCGCGCCGACACCCCACGCCACGCCGTCCTTGGCCAGCACGATGGCGTTCGAGGTGACGTGTCCACACACCCGCCATGCCACTTCGGCATCGGCCTGCTCCTCGGCCGTCGGCTGACGATCGGTGACCACCTCCCACTCGGAGGGATCGCGGGCGAAGCGGTAGCCCTCCTGCACGAGGTACCCGTCGCTCAGCTGGCGGACGAGCAGCCCACCGGAGCCGGGAAGGGGAGCCGTCAGGATCCGGGTGTTGCGCCGCTTTGCCTTGAGCCGATCGATCGTTCCCCGCTCGTAGCCGGGAGCGATGATCAGATCGGCCTGCGCCCCCGCCTCCATCGCCTCGACCGTGGCCTCGTCGACGATGCGGTTGCAGGCCACGATGCCACCGAAGGCCGAGCGCTCGTCGCAGGCGTAGGCCCGGCTGTAGGCCGTTGCCAGATCGTCGGCCACCGCCGCCCCGCACGGATTGGCGTGCTTGATGATGGCGCAGGCCGGGCGGTTCCCGAGGTCGTGGACCAGGGACCAGGCCGCGTCGGCATCGAAGATGTTGAGATAGCTCAGATCGAGCCCGCTGTGCTGCACGACCGCGTCCCACCAGGAGGAGGTGCCACAACGGCGATACCGGGCCCCGGCCTGATGGGGGTTCTCCCCGTAGCGGAGGTCCTGGGCCCGCTCCATCGACAGGTGGAGCGTGTCCGGCAGGGGCGAGGAGGGACTGGGGTTGGTGTCGTTGAACCACGCCGCGATCGCGGCGTCGTAGGCCGCGGTGTGGGCGAAGGCCTTCCTGGCCAGCCGGTGACGGAGGCCGGCGGTGGTGGCACCCTTGGCCAGCTCGTCGAGGACCGGTTGATAATCGGCGGGATCGACCAGCACGGTGACGTACTCGTGGTTCTTGGCCGCCGCCCGCAGCAGCGTCGGCCCGCCGATGTCGATCAGGTCGACCGAGGGGGCGGACGCGAACGGGTAGAGGTTGCCAACCACGATGTCGATCAGGTCGAGATTGTGCGCTTCCAGGTCGCGCAGGTGGGCGACATCGCGTCGATCGGCCAGGATGCCCCCGTGGATGCGGGGGTGGAGCGTGACCACCCGATGACCGAGCATGGCGGGAAAGCCGGTGATGTCGGCCACATCGGTGACCGGGATCCCGGCGTCGGCGATGACCGCCGCGGTGCCGCCGGAGGAGATCAGGTCCACCTCGAGCCCGTGGAGCCGGCGGGCCAACTCGACGATACCGGTCTTGTCGTACACAGAAAGCAGCGCCCTCACCGGGTCGAACCTAGCGCGCCGAGGCCCGAGTGCCGTACACCGGGGCTGGCGGAGACCCTGATGGCCTAGTCGAGCGGCGGATCCACGCAGCCCGACGTCCCTCCGGTGGCGCCGTCGGGATTGAAGATCCTGGGGGTGTCGACGAAGCCGGTCCCCGGGTCTTCGGTGGTGAGATATCGCTCGATGCCATCGGCGAGGGCGGCCGCCGCCGCCTCCACGTAGTCGGTGGTGGCCAGCAGCGCCGCTTCCTTCTCGTTGGCGAGGTAGGCGAGCTCCACCAGCGCCGACGGGGTGACCGGATAGCGAGCGATGCCGTAGGCGTCCTCGCCGCCGTCGTCGAGGACGACCAGGACGCCGGCATCGTCCCGCGACGTCCACTCGACGTCGAACTCGCTGAGTGCGGCGAAGACCTCCTCGTAGACCAGACCGCCGAGGCGGCGGGACTGGGCCGATGTGCTCTGGACGAACACCTCCGTCCCCGGCGTCGCCGACGGGCTGGAGGCCGGGGTGTTGTGGTGGATCGACACCAGCGCCGAGGCGCCGAGGAGATCGGCCAGCACCGCCCGGCGGCTGATCGGGATCCGGTAGTCGCCGTTGCGTGTCAGCGCCACCGATATCGAGCGCTTCGACAGCTCTGCCGCCGTCCTGCGGGCCACCGCCAGATTGAGATCGGCCTCCGACAAGCCCGGCACGTTCGTCGCCCCCGGTTCGTCACCGCCGTGGCCGGGGTCGAGCACGACCTGGACCTCCTCGACCGGCTGGCCCCAGGCGATCGTGGTCAGACCGCCGCAGGGCGTCTCCACCACATAGCCGGTGGCCGTCTCGGCCGTCACCGGTAGCAGCACCCCGCTCGGCGACAGCATGGCTCTGAGATCGCCGGTGACCTGGAACGTCTCCTCGGTGATCTCCGGATAGGGCTCGGTGGTCGGCGGCTGCGTCGTCGCCGCTCCCGACTCGGCGGGATCCCCTCCGTCCGCTTCGTCGCCGCCTTGCTGCTCGAGCGCTGCGACATCGGCCGCCTCGTCGACCGCGCCGGTCCCCAGGAGGACCGGCCGCTCGCCTTCCGTGCAGGCGGCGGCCAGTACGACGAGCGCTGCGGTCAGCGCGACGAGCGCTGCAGCGGCCGCCCACCGGCGCGACCGGAACGGTCGTCTGACACCTGCGGCACCGGTATCCACCGGACCAGTAGTAGCAGAGGTTCCCACCGGTTGCGCCCTGGGCTCGGTCGATTGCCGGCCGACCCTCGTCTTCTACAGCCCGGCCACGATCTCGGACATCAGCTCACCGGCTTCGGTGGGATTGTTACCCACCAGGGCTCCTGCCGCTGCGAGCGCTTCCATCTTGGCCTGGGCCGTGCCCTTGCCCCCGGAGACGATGGCCCCGGCGTGGCCCATCTTCTTGCCCGGCGGTGCGGTGACCCCGGCCACGTAGCTGGCCACCGGCTTCGTCATGCCGTGCTCGATGAACTCGGCCGCTTCCTCCTCCTCCGAGCCGCCGATCTCACCGATCATCATCACCGCCTTCGTCTCGGGATCGGCCTCGAAGGCCCGTAGGCAGTCGATGAAGCTGGTGCCCGGTACCGGATCGCCGCCGATGCCGACACAGGTGGTGACGCCGATGTCCTTCTGCTTCAGCTCGTACAGCGCCTGGTAGGTCAGCGTGCCGGAGCGGCTGACGATGCCGACCGGGCCACCGGGCTTGGCGATGTGGCCGGCGGTGATGCCGATGTTGGTCTTGCCGGGGCTGATGATGCCTGGACAGTTCGGTCCCAGCAGCCGGGTGCCTGGGAAGTCCCGCTTCAGCTTGTTGTAGAAGTAGGCCTCGTCGTGGGCCGGTACACCCTCGGTGATGGCCACGATGAACTCGATGCCGGCCTCGGCCGCCTCGAGCACCGCCCCCTGGACGCCGGGGGCGGGGATGAAGATGCAGGTGGCGGTGGCTCCGGTGGCCTCCTTGGCCTCCGCCACGTTGGCGTAGATCGGGATGCCCTCGACGTCGGTCCCGGCCTTCTTCGGATTCGTTCCGGCCACGACCTGGGTGCCGTAGTCCCGGTTGAGCAGGCCGTAGTACCGGCCCTGGGAGCCGGTCAGGCCCTGGTAGACGACCTTCGTGGTCTCGTCGACGAAAATGCTCATGGTTGCGCGCTCCTACCTCTGTTCGATCTAGTTCGATCCGCCGGCCGGCTCGGCCCCGGCCAGTTCGACGGCGCGGCGAGCAGCGTCGAGCATCGTGTCCTCCATCATCAACTTCTCGCTGAGGTTGGGCTCGAGGATCGCCCGACCCTCCTCGGCGTTCGTGCCGTCCAGCCTGATGACGATCGGCGGGTCGATGTCGACCCGCTGCATCGCCTCGACGATCCCGTTCGCCACCTCCTCGCCCCTGGTGATGCCGCCGAAGATGTTGATGAAGATGGCCTTGACCGCCGGGTCGTTGTTGATGACCTCCAGCGCTCCTGCCATCACGTCCGCGTTGGCCCCGCCGCCGATGTCGAGGAAGTTGGCCGGCTTGCCGCCGACCTGGTTGACCACGTCGACCGTGCTCATGGCCAGCCCGGCCCCGTTGGCGATGACCCCGACGGTTCCCTCGAGCCCGACGTACTGCAGGCCCTTGTCGTTGGCCGCCTGCTCCCGCTCGTCGCGGGGTTGGGTGGCCTCGTATTGCTCGTACTCGGGGTGCTCGTAGATCGCGCTGCCGTCGAGGCTGACCTTGGCGTCGAGTGCGTGGACCTCGCCGGTCGGCTTCAGGATCAGGGGGTTGATCTCGACGAGGTCGGCGTCACCGTCGACGTAGGCCGTGTACAGCTTGAGGAGGATGTCGACCGCGCCCTCGGTGGCGGCGGGATTCAGGTTGGCGGCCGCCACCCAGTCCCGGCAGGCCTCCTCGGTCAGACCCACCACCGGATCGACGTGGATCTTGGCGATGGCGTCCGGGTTCTCCTCTGCCACCGTCTCTATCTCGACACCGCCTTCCGCGCTGAGCATGCCGAGGTGCAGCCTGGCCGAGCGGTCGAGGGTGAAGCTGGCGTAGTACTCCTCGGCGATGTCCGAGGCCTTCTCGATCCAGATCGTCTCGACGATGTGACCATTGATGTCGAGGCCGAGGATGTTGGAGGCATGCTCCCGGCACTCCTCGGCATCGGCCGCCAGCTTGACCCCACCGGCCTTGCCACGGCCGCCGGTGTGGACCTGGGCCTTGACCACCACCGGGTAGCCGATCCTGTCGGCTATGGCCACTGCGGCATCGACGTCGTTCGTCGCCTCGCCGGCCGAGACCGGTATGCCGTAGCCAGCGAAGAACTGCTTGCCTTGATATTCCAGTAGGTCCACTGCTGCCCCTCTGATCGTTATCGGTGCCGGCCGCCGAACCGGAGTGGTCCGTTGTGGTGCCGGGCGCTCGACCGGCCCAATTGACGGGTGACCCTGCGATACTAGGTCCGTGAGCACGTCGTTCCCGACACGTACCGACGGATCGCCGCTGTGCCGGTAGCGCAGGGAGACCGCCCCCCGGCCCGGCAGGCACTGCTGATCGGCCTCGGTGCGCTGTGCGGCGTGCTCGCCGTGGCCTTCCTCGTCACCCGGTTCGACAGCCTCACCGCAGGCGACGAGGCCGACGTCGAGCTGGGAGATCCGCTGTTCTCGGTCGGCCAGGCCGACGAGATCGCCTCCGTCATCGCCGAGAATGGGCCACTGCTGCTGCCGGATGCGGCCAGTGGCAGCAGGGACGTCTGGCTCCACCACCTGGGCGACGCCGCCGAAACCGGGTGGGTGGCGTTCGCCGTCCGCCCGCCGGACGCTCCCCGCGAGTGCTTCGTCGACTGGCAGCCGGAGGATCGCAGCTTCACCGACACCTGCGACGGCACCACCTACCCGGAGACCGGGGAGGGGCTCGACCAGTACGCCGTATCCGTGAGCCCGGACGGTGCTCTGACCATCAACTTGAATCCGCTGGAGGTCCCGGCCGGCTAGCCGACGACCACCGACACCTGTGAAGAGGGGGATCCCCGCTTGCTCCTGGCCCAACTCACCGACACCCACATCGCCGATCCGGAGACCGACACCGAGCTCCTCGTCGACAACAACGCCCGGCTGGCTGCGGCGGTCGAGCGGCTCAATGCAGAATCGGTGCAGCCGGAGGCCATCCTGGCCACCGGCGACATGACCGACAACGGCACAGCGGTCGAGATGGATCTGCTGGCGGAGCTGCTGGAACCGCTGCGGGCCCCGTTGTTGGCCCTACCTGGCAATCACGACGTCCGGGAGACCTTCCGGGATGCGTTCGACATGCCCTGGGCCACGGAGGACTCCCATCTGAGCTGGGCGGTCGACGTCGGCGACCTGCACATCATCGGGCTGGACACGCTGCGGCCCGGCAGCCACGGCGGGCTGTTCGACGAGGAGCGTCGTCGCTGGCTCGTCGAGGCGCTGGCCGCATCGGAGGGCCGGCCAACGATGATCGCCATGCATCACCCGCCGTTCCTGAGCGGGATCCACTGGATGGACAGCATGCGACTCGAGGGGGCGGAGGACTTCGCCGATGTCGTCGCCGCAACGAGCAACGTCGTCCGCATCGTGTGCGGCCACCTCCATCGGCCGCTGACCACGACCATCGGCGGGGTGACCACCAGCGTCTGCCCCTCCACCATCCACCACGTCGAGCTGAACCTCGATCCGGCTGCCCCGATAGAGGTCATCCGGGACCCCGCCGGCTACCAGCTCCATCACCGCAACGGCAGCGGCTGGGTCAGCCACATCCGCTACATCGACACGGGCGAGCCGCCGGTCAAGCCCCGCTGGTCCCTGTCCTGACCGGCCTGACCGGCCGCTGGGGCGGTCGCTGCCAGGCTCAGGCCTCGCCGCCGAGGTCCTCCGCAGCCTCGATCCTCGCCTGCAGCCGCCGCATGCCGCGCAGCCACTTCTCCGGATCGTCGGTCTTGAACGCCATCCACTCCTGGGCGATCGGGTTGGTCAGTATCAGGAATCGCTCCTCGGCGAACGCGTCGGTGACCTGCTGGGCCACCTCCTCCGGCTCGGCGATCGGGCCGGCGGCCAGACGGGCCCACTCCGAGTCGGCCTGATCGCCCAGCATCGGGGTCCTGACCCCGAGCGGAGCCAGGAGATAGGTCCTGATGCCGGCGTCGTGATAGGTGATCGACATCCACTCGGCCAGCCCGACGACGGCGTGCTTGGAGGTGGCGTACGGCGCATTGCCGTGGCTCGTCAGGATGCCGGCCATCGACGCGGTGTGCTGGATGTGGCCCTCCCCCCTGGCGAGCATGGCGGGCAGGACGGCCCGGATGGCGTGGACGTGGGACATGACGTTGATGTCCCACTGCCGCTGCCACTCCTCGATGGGGGTGGTGAGGGGATCGCCGCCGGTGGCGATGCCGGCATTGTTGCACAGCACGTCGATCGGGCCGAGCTCGTGCTCGACGCGTTCCAGCATGGCGGTCAGTTCCGGCCCGGAGCCGACGTCGACCACCTCGGCCGTGCCGCCGACGGCCTCGGCCACCGAGGTGGCGCCGGCCTCGTTGCGATCGACCACCACGACCGCCCGGGCGCCGTCGGCGGCGAAGCGGTGGCACAGCGCCTCACCGATCCCACTGCCGCCGCCGGTGACCACGCACACCCTGTCGGTTACCCGCATCTTCCCTCCGTTCCTCGCCGCGATCGCCAGCCGACGGTAGCCCAGCGACCGCTACCACCTCCAGCAATGCCTGCTGCAACAACGCATCCGACGGTCGAGGACCACGTCTCAGCTCAGAGGTGATCGTGGTCGGCTGGTGTCAGGAGACCTTTTCCAGTGGCGCCCAGGCCAACAGAAGGGTCTTCTCCCCGACTGCGCCGAAGTTGACGACGGCCTCCGTCTTGTCACCCGAGCCCCGCAGATCGAGGATCACGCCCTCGCCCCACTTCTTGTGCACCACGTCGTCGCCGATCTTGAGGCCGAGCCCCTCGGCCCCGGACGGAACCGGGCCACGGGGCTTCAGCGCCGTGTCGACCGCCCGATCGCGGCCCCCGAAGCTGGAGATCGTACCGCTGGAGCCGAAGGCCGACGCCTTCAGGCCACCGGTCGAGCTCCGGCTCCCCTCGGCCTGGGTGATCAGCTCGTCCGGGATCTCGTCGAGGAACCTGCTCGGTGGATTGTATTGGGTCTGGCCGAACAACATCCTGGCCCAGGCGTGGGTCACGTAGAGCCGTTCCTGGGCCCTGGTGATACCGACATAGGCCAGCCGCCGCTCCTCCTCCATCTCGTCGGGGTCGGTCATCGACCGCATGTGGGGGAAGATGCCGTCCTCCATGCCCAGCATCACCACCACCGGGAACTCGAGGCCCTTGGCGCCGTGGAGGGTCATCAGCACCACGGCGGAGTCGTCGTCGTCGATCTCGTCGGTGTCGGTCACGAGGCTGACCTGCTCGAGGAACTCGTCGACCGTCTCGAACTGGGCGGCCACGCCCACCAGCTCCTGGAGGTTCTCCAACCGGCCCTCGGCCTCGATGGACCGCTCGTCCTCGAGCTCGGCGACGTAGCCGGTATCCCGCAGGATGGCCTCGAGTGCCGCAGCGGGGCCCTTCTCCAGCTCTTCGGTGAAGGAGTCCATGAGGGCCAGGTAGGCGGCGATGCCCTTGGCTCCCTTGCCTGACACACCAGCATCGGCGGCCCGGCGGAGGCCGTCGGTGAAGGACAGGCCGTGCATCGTGGCGAAGCGGTCGATCTTGTTGATCGACGTGTCGCCGACGCCCCGCTTCGGCACGTTGACCACCCGCTTGACCGAGACCTCGTCCGCCGGGTTGGCGGCCGCTTTCAGGTAGGCCACGGCGTCCTTGATCTCCCGACGATCGTAGAACCGGGTCCCCCCGACCACCTTGTAGGGGATGCCGACCCGCATGAAGTAGTCCTCGAGCACCCGGGACTGCGCGTTGGTCCGGTAGAACACCGCCATGTCGCCCCAGCGGTAGGTGCCGGCGTCGTGGAGCTGGGCCAGCTCGGAGGCCACGTACTGGCTCTCGTCGACCTCGTCGTCGGCATGGAACTGGATGATCCGGTCACCCCGGCCCTCGTCGGTCCACAGCGTCTTCGGCTTGCGGCCGAAGTTGTTGGCGATCACGGCGTTGGCGGCGTCGAGAATGGTCTGGGTCGACCGGTAGTTCTGCTCCAGCAGCACCACCGTGGTGTCGGGGAAGGCGTCCTCGAACTGGATGATGTTGCGGATGTCGGCCCCCCGGAAGCGGTACACCGACTGATCGGAGTCACCGACGACGGTGACATTGCGGTGCTCGGCCGCCAACCGGACGACCAGCTCGTTCTGGACGCCGTTGGTGTCCTGGTACTCGTCGACCAGCAGGTGACGGAACCGCCGCTGATAGGTGGCGAGACTGTCCGGGGACTCCCGGAACAACCGGACCGTGTTGAGCAGGAGATCGTCGAAGTCCATGGCGGACGACTGCTGCAGCCGACGCTGGTACTCGGTGTAGACCTCGGCCGCCTTCCGCTCGATCAGCGCACCGGCCCGGTCGCTGAACTGACCGGCGCTCAGGCCCTCGTTCTTGGCCGAGCTGATGACGCTCTGGATCGCCCGTGGCTGGAACCGCTTCGGATCGAGTCCGAGGTCACGGATCACGTAACCGACCAGCCGGACCGAGTCGGCCTGGTCATAGATCGTGAAGTTGGACGGGAAGTCGATTGCCGACGCCTCCCGACGGAGGATGCGGACACAGGCCGAGTGGAACGTGCTGATCCACATCTTCTCGGCGACGGGGCCGATCAGCTCGCCGACCCGCTGCTTCATCTCGTCGGCCGCCTTGTTCGTGAAGGTGATGGCCAGGATCTCGAACGGCGAGATGCCCTGGTCGATCAGCCAGGCGATCCGCCTCGTCAGGACCCGGGTCTTGCCGGAACCAGCTCCTGCCACGACCAGCAGCGGGCCGCCCTCATGGGTCACCGCGTCGAGCTGAGCCGGGTTCAGACCTTCGGCAATCGGGACCTGGGACACTCCTTCACCCTAGGTTCATCACAGCCCGTTCTTGTGGACGGCGCTCGGGATGATCCGACTGGGCCCGTACCCAACCGGGCCCTACGATGGCCCGATGGTGGTCACAGCCGGAGCGCAACGGCCGACGGGAGCCCGATGAGCACTCGAGGGCCCGGCCGACGCAGTGGGCGAGCGACCCGGAGGACCGCAGGGCGGCACCACTGGAGCTCGCTGCTCTGGGACGCGCCGCCGACATCGGTGCTGCTCGCCGAGGCGAGCCGGCTCGTCGATCGGCGGCGATGGCGCCAGGCCGTACGGGTCCTGTCGGTGGCCGCCACCACCTCCGCCGACGTCGACGATCGGCGCCATGTGCTCGAGCGGTTGGCGGTGACCTCCGCCGACGGCGGGCACCACGGGATCTCGTGCGATGCCGTGTTCGAGCTCCAGGAGATCGAGCCCCGCCGAGCCGACACCTGGGTGGCATTCGCCAACGTCGCCCTGGCCCGTGGCAACTACGAGCACGCCGACCGGGCCGCACGGTCGGCACTGGCCGACGACGACGGCAACCACGGGGCCTGGGCCGCCCTGGCTGCCAGCTATGCCGGTCTCGGCTGGTTCGACCGGGCCGAAGCCTGCCTCGACCGCCTCGATCGGGAGTCGCTGACCGACCTGGAGCGATGGCGGATCGGCCGGGCCGTCAACCGGTGGGCGCTCACCAACACCCGGTGGTATGTGTTCGGAGCGCTCGCCGCCCTGGTGGTGGGGCTCCTGGCGGTGGCTGTCGCGGTCTCGGTCCCGTTCGCCGCCAGGGAGCTACGGCTCCGGCGCCTCCGGGCCGACGATCCGCGACGGTTCCTCGAATCACTGGCCGCGACGGCCTGGCGGTACGAGCGCCGATTGCGGCTGAGCCATGCCGCCGCCGTCTGCTGCTCCGTTGCCGGATTCGCCGCTGCCCACACGCTGCTGTGAGGGCGTGATCGCCCCCGGCCGGCCGGATCGGGTCGAGCGCTCCAACCCACCCAGATCATCTTGATGGATCGACATGCTTGTCGCTATCGCCTGTAGGGATGGTCGGACGTGGCCCATCCGTACTACCGACCGGCTCGCCCGGTTCGACGGTCCCGTCGCTACGGTTCGAGATCGGACGATCGGCGATCGTCCGGGAGCGGGCACGGCGAGAGAGGACCTCATCAGTGGAACGTCGCCCTCCACCGAACGGGCAGCCCCCGCAGCCTCGGCGAGCCCGCTCGCAGCGACGGCTGCAGGGCCTGATCGGGCTGGCCATCCTGGTGCTCATGGCCAGCAACCTCGGCCTGCCGCTGTCCGGCGGGTACGTCGCGGTCGACGTGCTGCTGGTCACGATCGGCTTCGACGTGGCCCGCAGCATCGAGCGAGGCACGGATCGCCACTGGCTGAAGCAGTTCTGGTTGTGCACGCTCGGTCGGATCGCCGCCCCGTTGGCGGTCGCCCTCGCCATGGTGGCGTTGTACTGGAGTTGGCACGACCAGCTCGACGAGCCGAAGATCCGGGCGATCCTCGGGGCCGTCACCATGACGCCGAACTTCTTCACCATCTTCGGCGGTGCCGACTTCCCGGCGATCTCGCACCTCTGGGTCGTCGGCATCGTCATGCAGTTCACGCTCCTGGCCCCGGTCCTGGTGGCCGGCTTCCGGCGCTCCCTCCGGCCGGATCGCCGGGCGTCGGCCCTACTCGGCGTCGCGGCCGGACTCGCCCTCTCCCGGCTCGGCTTCCTGATCCTCGGCATCGCGGAACCGGCCTCGGTCGCCACCAACACGCTGACGAGGCTCGACGGCCTGCTGGTCGGGGTGGCCATCGGCCTCGCCCCGACTGCGGTGCTTCGCCGCCGAACCCCGGTGGCGTTCGCATCGCCCGCGTTCGCCGGCCTCATGCTGCTGTTCGCTCTCGGCGTCGACCGGGCCGACATGCCGGCCGCCGCCATCGGGATCATGGTGCCGTTGGCGGTCGGGCTGACCGGCCTGATCGTGGCCGCCGAGGCGATCGGTGGCCAGCAGCAGGCGCTGTCGGCGACCCTCGACAACCTGGCGCTGCGATGGCTCGGCGAGCGAGCGGTCGGGATCTACATCTGGCACTACCTGTTCGGTTTCGCCATCGACCGCGACGGCCTCGGCTCCGCCGGCGACCTCGGGGCCGGCAGCGATCCCGGGCAATGGCCCGGCTTCTCGTTGTTCGTCGTACGCATCGTGTTCAGCCTCGCTGCCGGTGCGGCGAGCTACCGCTTCCTCGAGCTGCCGGCCCTCGATGCGGTGGCGAGGCTCATGCGCCGGTCCGCCGAGCGGGAGGCCGCCGATCAGGGACCGACCGACGACGCGGATCCGCGGTCGGACGGTGTCCTCGTCGCGCCGTCGCTCCTGACCTCGTCGAAATGGGGATCGACGAGCGGGATGGCCGAGGCAGGTAGCTGAGCCGGCCGTTCAGCCGGTTGAAAGGGCCGGTTCGGTGGGCATCGTGCCCTGTCGGGCACGGCGGTGCCCGCCACCCGTCGCGGCCCATTAGGCTCGAATCCTGCTCATGAAACCTGCGCTCACCCTCCTTCGGGGCTTCTGCATGGGGGCCGCCGACATCGTGCCCGGCGTGTCCGGCGGCACGATCGCCCTCGTCTTCGGCATCTACGAGCAACTGCTCGACAACGTCCGCTGCGGCGCACGGGCGGTCGGCTCGGTGGCCCGGCTCGACCCCGCCGGCGTCAGGAGGCACCTGCTCTCGATCGAGTGGGGTTTCCTGCTGCCGCTCGTGGCCGGGATCGCCGTGGCCGTAGCTGCGCTCGCCTCGCTGATCGAGCGCCTGCTCCAGACCAGACCGGAGGAGATGGCCGGTCTGTTCTTCGGCCTGGTGGCCGGATCGGTCGTGGTGGCATGGGGCCTGCTGCGGCGCCGCTCCAACATCGACACCTCGATCATGATCGCCGTCGGCGTGATCACCTTCGTGCTGCTCGGCTTCCAGTCCGGCCCAGTGGCCGACCCGTCCCTCCCCGTGTTCTTCGGCGCCGGCGCCCTCGCCATCTGCGCCATGATCCTGCCCGGCATCAGCGGTTCGTTCATCCTCCTCATGTTGGGCATGTACGCGGCCGTGCTCGGTGCCGTCCACGACCGGGAGCCGTCGGACATCCTGAACCTCGCCGTGTTCTCCCTCGGAGCCGTCGTCGGGATCGCCCTGTTCTCGACCGCGCTCGGCTGGCTGCTCGATCGCCATCACGACCCGGTCCTGGCCGTGCTCATCGGCTTGATGGTCGGGTCGTTCAGGGTGCTGTGGCCCTGGCCGAACGGCGTCGGCATCATCAGCGACGACGAGGCGGCGGCGGTCTCCGGCACCGGTCTGGAGCTCCCGGACGGCGGCGCCGTCGCGGTGCCGACCATCCTGGCGATCGTGGCCTTCGTCATCGTCGTGGCGATGGGCAGATTGACCCCGAAGACCGACTACGAGCTGGCCCCCGGATCCCTCACCGACAGCGGAATCTGAGCCCCCGGCCCAGCGATCCCGTCGGACGCGACCCGGCGAACCGCCCTTCGTTACCTGTGGCGAGGCTGTTACCCTGAGCGGCAATGGCCGGGACATGGAGACGACGGGCGATCGGAGTCGTGGCCGCGGTCGTGGCGGTCTTCGGGTTGCTCGCCGTCTTCGATGCGCTGCCCGGTGAGGACCCCGAGGGGGTGCTGGCCGGGTCCGGCTCGCCCTCCGCTGACGGTGGGGACCAGCAGGACCGGCTCGAGGCCACCGGCACCACCATCGGATCGGCAGCGGCGCCCGACGAAGCGGCGGGCTCGGGGGGAGCCGGCGAGCCGGCGAGCCAGGCGGCGACGGCAACGGGGGCCGGAGAGACCGGCACCACCGGCCAGTTCGAGTCGATCCGGAACGACCAGGCCAAGTTCAGCCGGTTCGCCGACGTCCCGTCCGCCCGGTTGGATCTCGCCGCGCTGACCGAGCCGGCGCCGGTGAACGACAACGGCGGTTCGACCGCCGGCCAGTTCCGGGTGGCCTGCGAGTACTCCCACTTCGGCTACGACGATCCGATCGTGTTCCCCGGCCAGCCCGGCCGGTCCCACCTGCACATGTTCTTCGGCAACACCCTCACCGATGCCTTCACCACCCAGGAGAAGCTCGTCGACACCGGTGGCGGCACCTGCAGCGGGTTCGAGCTGAATCGCTCGGCGTACTGGACGCCGGCCCTGCTCGACGGCAGCGGCAACACCGTGGTGCCGGACTCGATCATCATCTACTACAAGACGAAGTACCCCGACGCCGTCACGGCCATGCCCCAGGGCCTCCAGATGGTGGCCGGCAACACGACGGCCGAGTCGTTCGAGGCAAGCGGCCTGCTGCACTGGTCGTGTGGGCCGAACGGGCACGCCTACGACCACACGAACCGCATCCCCGACTGCAACGGAGACGTGATCAACGCCTCGATCCAATTCCCGAACTGCTGGGACGGGGTCAACCTGACATCGAGCGACTTCGTCTCCCACCTCACCTATGCGAACGACCAGCAGGCCTGCCCGACCAGCCACCCGAAGCGGCTCCCCCAGATCTCGATCCTGATGTACTTCCCCGGCACCGACTCCGTCGACGGGTGGCAACTCTCGTCCGACCAGACCGAAGGCTTCAACGGCGCCCCCGGTGGCACCCTGCACGCCGACTGGTGGGGTGGCTGGAACGACGAGACGATGAACCTGTGGATCGACGGCTGCATGAAGGCGTCGCGCAACTGCTCGTTCGGTCAGACCGGCGGCCCCCGGCAGCTGGCCGGGCTCAACCCGCTCGAGGTGTACGAGGGCGAGAACTACCTGCCACTGCCGAGCTGAAGCGAGTCACTCCCACTCGATGGTGCCTGCCGTTCGGCCTCGGCCTCACTACGCGAGTTCGGCTCCGCCGAACTCGGGAGCGCTCGTCACTCCCACTCGATGGTGCCTGCCGTTCGGCCTCGGCCTCACTACGCGAGTTCGGCTCCGCCGAACTCGGGAGCGCTGTCACTCCCACTCGATGGTGCCTGGTGGTTTCGAGGTGATGTCGTAGGCGACTCGGTTGACCCCGGCGACCTCGTTGATGATGCGGTTCGACATCGTCTCCAACAGGTCGTATGGCAGGCGGGCCCAATCGGCGGTCATCGCGTCGTCGCTGGTGACCGCCCGGATGATGATCGGATGGGCGTAGGTCCGCTCGTCGCCCATCACGCCGACGGTCTTGATGTCGGCCAACACGGCGAAGGCCTGCCAGATCTCCCGCTCCAGGCCGGCGGCGACGATCTCGGCCCTGACGATGGCATCGGCCTGCTGCAGCACCGCCACCTTCTCCTCGGTGACCTCCCCGATGATGCGGACCCCCAGACCCGGCCCGGGAAAGGGCTGCCGCCACACGATCTCGTCCGGCAAGCCGAGCTGGGAACCGACCTTGCGGACCTCGTCCTTGAACAGGTTCCGCAAGGGCTCCACCAGCTCGAACTCGAGGTCCTCGGGTAGTCCGCCGACGTTGTGGTGGCTCTTGATCTTGGCCGCATCGGCGGTGCCGGACTCGATGACGTCGGGATAGAGGGTGCCCTGGACCAGGAACTCGGCGTCCTCGATCCCGCCTGACGCCTCCTCGAACACCCTGATGAACAGCTCGCCGATCGTCTTGCGCTTGTCCTCCGGCTCGGTCACACCGGCCAGCCGCTCGAGGAACCGATCGCCGGCCCTGACGTGGATCAGCTCGATGCCCTGATGGCGCTGGAAGGTCTCGACGACCTGTTCCGACTCGCCGAGCCGCATGAGCCCCGTGTCGACGTAGACGCAGGTCAGCCTGTGTCCGATCGCCCGGTGGACCAGCGCGGCGGCCACCGAGGAGTCCACACCGCCCGAGAGGCCACAGATCGCCCGGCCGTCGCCGACCCGGGCCCGGATGGCCTCGACCGAGGTCTCGATGATCGATCCCATCGTCCACGACGGCTGGCAGCCGGCGAGATCGTGGAGGAACCGGTCCAGCAATGCCATGCCGTTCGGCGTGTGTCCGACCTCCGGGTGGTACTGCACACCCCAGATCCGACGTTGATCGTTCTCCAGCAGTGCGATCGGGGCGTTGGGCGACGAGCCGCAACCGACGAAACCCTCTGGGACGACCGTGATGCCGTCGAAGTGGCTCATCCACACCGTCTGGGCCGGCGGTGCGTCCGGGCCGAGCAATGAGCTCGAGCAGCCGGGCTCGACGGTCAGGACGGTCCGTCCGTACTCGCCCTGGCTGTTGCGACCGACGGTCCCCCCGAGCTGCTGGGCGATGAGCTGGGCCCCGTAGCAGATGCCGAGGATGGGGATGCCGAGCTCGAAGATCTGCGGATCGAGCCGGGGAGCGTGGTCGACGTGGACGCTGGCCGGTCCCCCGGAGAGGATGATGGCGGCCGGCTGCCGCTCCTTGACCTCGGCCGCCGAGATCTCGTGGCTGACGATCTCGGAGTAGACCTGGAGCTCCCGCACCCGGCGGGCGATCAGCTGGGCGTACTGGGCCCCGAAATCGACCACCAGCACCACCTGGCGGGGCGCAGCCGCAGCGCTCGACCGACCGGTCACGGCGACCGACCCCTCGGCTGGGTCACCGGGGCTCACCGGCCGCTCGATCGGATCAGGACCTCGGCCTTCTGCAGGTCCTTGATGTTCTGGTAGCCGAGCGTGCCGAGCGACTGGCGGAGCGCACCGAACAGGTTGAGCCGGCCGTCCCCGGCGACCGCCGGACCGAGAAGCAGCTCCTCGAGCGAGCCGATCTGGTCGACCCGGACCCGGTTGCCCTGGGGCAGCGTGGGGTGGATGACCGAGTTCCCCCAGTGCCAACCTCGCCCCGGTGCCTCGTCGGCTGCGGCGAGCGCCGAGCCGAGCATCACCCCGTCGGCACCGCACGCGATCGCCTTTGCGATCTGACCCGCATACCTGAAGCCGCCGTCCGCGATCACGTGCACGTAGACGCCGGTCTCGTCGAGGTGACGCATCCTGGCTGCCCTGACATCGGCGATGGCGGTGGCCATGCCGGATCCGACACCGATGACCTGCCCGGCCGAGGCGGTCCGGCCGCCGTCGACCCCGACCAGCACGCCGGCGGCCCCGGTGCGCATCAGGTGGAGGGCGGCAGGGTAGCTGGCGCAGCCACCGACGATCACCGGTGTCTCCAGCTCGCGGACGAACTGCTTCAGGTTCAGGCTCTCGCCGTCGGTCACGTGCTCCGCCGATATCACCGAACCGCGAATGACCATCAGGTCGAGCTCCGCCTTGAGCAAGAGGCCGGCCAGCGAGGCCACGTGCTTCGGCGAGACCGCACCTGCGGCGATGACCCCACCTTCGTGGATCTCGGCCACCCGCTTCGAGATGAGGTCGGGGTCCAGCGGAGCCCCGTAGAGCTCGCGCATCCTGGCCAGTGCCGCCTCGCCCTCGAGGTCGGCCAGCTCGGCCAGGAGGTCGTCTGCGTCCTCGTGGCGGGTCCACAGACCTTCGAGGTCGAGCACCGCCAGCCCGCCCAGCTGGCCGATTGCGACGGCCGTGGCCGGGCTCGTCACGGAATCCATGGCCGAGGCGAGGAACGGGAGCTCCAACCGGTAGGCGTCGATCTGCCACGACAGGTCGACCAGGTCGGCGTCCCTCGTCCGCCGTCCGGGCAGCAGCACCAGCTCGTCGAGATCGTATGCCCGCCGGGCCGACTTGCCCATTCCAATGTCTCTGTCAGCCAAGGCAGACCTCCGAAAAAGCGGAAAACTCAAGACTAACGGTCCGCACCTCGGTCCGGGGGTTCTTTGCATCTGTTTCAACCGGCAACACTTCTGTGGTGTCGGCCCGCCCGGATCGTGGCAGGATCAAGGCAGCATCAAGACTGGATCAAGGCAGGATCAGCACCTTGCCGGTGGTCGAGCGGCCCTCCAGGGCCCGGTGGGCGGCTGCCGCCTCTTCGAGCGGATAGCGGGCTCCGATGGAGATCTCGAGCTCACCGTCGGCGATCCAGCGGAACAACTCGTCGCTCCGTTGTCGACCCTCGGGCGGTGTGAGGTAGTGGACGAGGCTCGGTCGGGTCACGTACAGCGAGCCACCGGCGTTCAGCCGCTGCAGATCGAAGGGCGGCACCTGGCCGCTCGACCCCCCGAAGAGAACGAACATGCCTCGGGGTCGTAGCAGCCCGAGCCCGCCGTCGAACGTGTCCTTGCCGACCCCGTCGTAGACGACGTCGAGACCGCCCCGGTCGCCGAGCTCGGCCCGGACCGCAGCGACGAAGTCGACCTCTCGATAGTTGATGACGTGATCGGCACCGGCCCGTCTGGCCACCTCCGCCTTCTCGTCGCTGCCGACGGTGGTGAAGACCTCGGCACCGATGCGCTTCGCCAGCTGGATGAGGAGTCCACCGACACCCCCCGCTCCGGCGTGGATCAGGCAGCGCTGCCCGGCCCCGAGCTCGAAGGTGTCGGTCACCAGGTAGTGGGCGGTCAGCCCCTGGAGCGCAGCGGCGGCCGCGATCTCCAGCTCGACGCCGTCGGGGACGGGATACACGGCATCTGCGTCACCGAGGCAGTGCTCGGCGTAGGTGGCCCCGACCATGGGGGCGCAGACCCGGTCCCCCACCCGCAGACCGGCGACGCCTTCACCGACCCCGGACACCGTCCCTGCGCACTCCCTGCCGAGCACCAGCGGCAGCTTTGCCGGGTAGACCCCGCTACGGAAGTAGGTGTCGATGAAGTTGAGTCCGGCCGCTGCCACCTCGATGCGGACCTGGCCAGGGCCCGGCTCTGGCATCGGCGCCTCGACGAGCTCCATCACGTCCGGCCCACCCGTCTCCTCGATCTGGATTGCCCGCATCGTCTCTGCTCCTGGTTCTCGCTCGGTTCTCGGGTGGGGTTCTCGTATGGCCGGGTCTCTGGTTTCGAGGCTCGGTGACGACGCGCTCAGCTCGCCAGTTCCTCGAACCGGCCGTCGGCGTGGCGGGCGAAGCGCCGTGCCTCCCCGCCGTGGACGGGATCGTCGGACGACCAGGGCCAACCGCCGAAACCGGTCCGCTGGTAGTCGAGCATCGCCTGCCGTATTCCGGCCTCGTCGTTGAGCACGAACGGCCCGTACTGGGCCACCGGCTCACCGATCGGCTTCCCCTGTAGCACCAGCCCCTCGGCCCGATCGGTCGTGGTTGCGATCTCGACCGCGGCCGTCGGGTCGAGCACCACACCGGTGTCGGCGTCGACCGATCGCCCGGCCACGGTGGTGGTCCCGCCCTCGAACAGGTACAGCACCCGGCTCGAAGCCGGATCGGCCGGCGGCGGCGCCCAGCGAGCGCCAGGCTCGAGCGTGACGTGCCAGATCGCCACGTCGTTGTCGGCCGCGGCCCAGGAGTCCGGCGGCGGATCGGGGGGTACCGCATCGCCGAGCCGACCGGCGATCACGGTTACCTCGACGCCGTCCTGACGGTGCTTCGGGATCTCGTCGTGCCACAGCATCGAGAAGTAGGGGTCGACCATCTTGTTGGCCGCCGGCAGGTTCAGCCAGATCTGGAACAGGTGGAGCGTGTTCGGACCGTCGGGGTCGAAGAGGGGGAACATCTCGGCATGGACGATGCCGGCCCCGGCGGTGATCCACTGCACGTCACCCTCGCCGAACCGGGCCTGGGCGCCGAGGGAGTCCGAGTGGTCGCACCAGCCCCGCCGCACGTAGGTGACGGTCTCGAAGCCCCGGTGGGGGTGCTGGGGGAACCCCGGGACGGTGGACCCGTGGTACATGTTCCAGCCGTCGATGCCGGCGAAGTCCTGGCCGATCCGGCGACCGGCGAGCGACGCCGCTGGCCCGAGGTTGCCATCGGCCAGGGGATAGCGGTCGAGGTGGTGGGCGCAGAACAGGAACGGGTCGACCGTCGGCCACTGGCCCCCGAGGGGCACCGTCTGCAGGATGGCGGAGCTCATGCCGTCCATCCTAGGAGCGGGAAGCCGATCCCAGGGCGGCCGGCTGTGTCATGACCCGGCGCGTCCGCGGGCGCGCGTCCGCAGGCACGGCACCACCACCGCCACGCGTCCGCGGGCGCGCGTCCGCGGGCACGGCACCACCACCGCCACGCGTCGGCGGGCGCGCGTCCGCAGGCGCACCGCCCACGCGTCCGCGAGCGCGTTTGCCCGGTCAGGGGGTCGCGGCCCGCAACGCCGATGCGAGATCACCGCGCTGCTCGACGGCGACTTCGTCGAGGCCGAGCCAACCAGCCAACTGCTGCAGCGACGCGGACAGCTCCCGCGCCACTCGGATCCGGTCGACACCCGCCTCGGCGAACGAGCCGCGGACCCGCAGGACGCCCGGCTTGCGGTCGGCCTTCAGATCCACCCGGGCGACCAGCTCGTCGCCGAGCAGGAACGGCAGCACGTAGTACCCGTGAACTCGCTTCGGCTCCGGCACGTAGATCTCGATCCGGTAGCGGAAACCGAAGAGCCGCTCTGCCCTCGGCCGGAACCAAACCACCGGATCGAACGGGCTCAGCAGCCCGCTGGTCTCGATCGTGCGCGGTCGCTTGGCCTCGGGATGGAGGTAGGCCCGATCCTTCCACCCCTCGACGGCAACCTGCTCCAACCGACCCTCGGCCACCAACTCGGCCAGCAGCGGACGCACCTCCGGCATCTTCAATCGGAAGTAGTCCCCGAGGTCGGTGGCGGTACCGATGCCATGGCTCCTGGCCCCGAGCACGAGGAGCTGCTTCTTGGCTTCGACCTCCGACGGTTCCGGCCGATCCAGGATCTCCGGCCGCAGCACCCGATCAGGGCGGTCGTACACGGTGACGAACGTCGGCGTCCGCTCGCTGATCGACAGTCGGCCGGTGACATAGAGGCACTCCAGCGCCCGCTTGCCCTTCGAGTGGCCCCACCACGGGCCGGTACGACCGCCGGGGTCACTCAGCTCCTTCACCGAGACCGGGCCCCGCGCCGAGACCTCGTCGTACACGGCATCCACGTAGTCCGGCAACTCGGTCTGCATCCGTTGGACCCATCGCCTCGATGCCCTGGCCCGGTGGCGCAGCAACGGTTGGAGCTCCTGGGACGTGATGGAGGCCTCGTGACCGAGATACTCGTAGTGCTCACCGGAGCGGTACAGGTAGCGGTTCAGCTTGGCCCGATCGTAGGGTCCGAGCCTGGCCAGCACCGGCAGGTAGTGGCTGCGACAGACCACGTTGACCGAGTCGAGCTGGAGGACCGCCATGCGGTCCATGACCCGCCGGAAGTGGCGGACACCGATGGTGCCCCGGGGCGCCCGGTCGGTGAACCCCTGGGCCGCCAAGGCGATCCGGCGGGCCTGAGCCGCCTTGATCGTGACCACGACGAGGTGATCAGCCGGCGTTGGCCTCGGAGGCCTCCGCTGCCAGCGCCTCGAGGATGTCCCGGAGCCCACCGTGCTTGAGGTTCTTCATCACCTCACCAGGCGTCGTCTCCCCCCGTTCCCACTCCATCCAGGAGGCGAGCAGCTTCTCGGGGTCAGGGACAGGTCGATCCATCTCGTGATCGTATCGCCACCGCCCCTGGTCGCCGCCGGGACGGCCGGTCGCTGCCCCGAGGTGGCAGAGCACGGGCTCGGATAGGACAATGTCGGACCGTGGCCCTTCGCTCCTTCCTCCGCAAGCTCGTGATTCCCGGGACCGGCGGCATCCCGGGTCGCACCACCGGACCGCCGCCCTCTGCCAATGGTGCCTCGTCGTTCCACCTCACCTGGGAGGTACCGCCGACCCGGCTCGTCGAGGCGGCGGCCACGTTCGAGGTGCTCGAACCACCCGTCGTTCCGAAGCTGTATTTCTGGGCCCTGCAGGTCAGCTTCGTCGACGGCCCGTCCCGGCTCGGCGGTGCCCACTTCGGCCTCCAGTACCACCCCGACTACCCGGGCAACGGTGCGGTCAACTGGGGCGGCTACCGCGACGGCGGCGGCGAGCTCGAAGGCTCCGCCTCCGCACTGCGGTCCGCCCTGGACAACGTCAACACCAGGACCTATCCGTGGGAGCCGGGCCGGCGCTATCGGCATCGGGTGTTCAAGTCGCCCGAGCGGGGCTGGCGAGGCTCGGTGACCGATCTCGAGACCGGGATCGAGACCGTGGTCCGGGATCTGTGGATCGACGGCGACAGCCTGGCCAATCCGATGGTGTGGAGCGAGGTGTTCGCCGATTGCGATCATCCGTCGGTGGCTGTGAGGTGGTCCGATCTGAGCGTCGTGACGGTCGATGGTGGGTCCGTCACCGCCACCGCCGTCCGGCTGAACTACCAGCGCTTCAGCGATGGGGGCTGTGCGAACACCGACACGACGATCGACGACGTCGGGTTCGTGCAACGGACCGCCACCGAGCGGCGCAACGGCACCGGGACGCGACTGACCCTCGGCTGAGGTCGGCACCGCCCCGTCCGCGGTCAGTCCTCGACGGGAAACGTGCCGCCGATCCGCCAGTACTCCCCATCGGCCCGGTCGAGCATGGCCTCGTCCACCAGGTAGCGACGCAGGGTCGCCGTGTCGGCGTCGACCTCGGCCAGGATCGCGTTGACCTGCCGCTCGCTGTAGCGGCGTCCCGGCTCGAACCGCTGGGCGAGGTGATCGAGCACGATCAGGCGACGGCTGCGCCTGGCCGGCAGCCGCACCAGGCGCCCGTCTCGTATCGCCCGCTCCAGAACCCGGCGCCGCTCCTCCGGCTCGTCGCCGAACTCCGACGGCTCGGCCGGAGCCGCCTCGGATCGCGCCGCTCGCTCGAAGGCCTGCGCCAACAGCACGAACCGGCCCGGCTCGATCTCTTCGACGAGGCCTGCGCCGACGAATCGGTCGAGCGCAGTCGCGGTCTCACGCACGGTCGATCCCGATCGACGGGACAGCGACTGCACGTCGTCCTCTCCGAGGACCAGAGCGGCGAACACGGCCCGCCGGACCGGATCGGCCAGCAAGCCGACGAGCTCACGCGACGAGAGCATCCGATCCAGCCTGCTGGCCGGTCCGCTCCCAGAGCAAGGCCGGGATCTCCCGATCGGTGCCCTGTAGGTGTTCGTCGAAACCCAACGCCGGGCCCTTCCCCTCGATGTCCACTCGTCCACAGATTAGAAGAGCCGGGGCCCGTGGGCCCCGGCTCTTCGACAATCGCGTCAGCGATGGCGACTGCGCCGTCGCTACATCATGCCGCCCATGCCACCCATGTCGGGCATGCCGCCCGGCATGGCCGGCTCTTCCTCGGGCTTGTCGGCCACCAGGGACTCGGTGGTCAGCAGGAGCGCTGCGATCGACGCTGCGTTCTGCAACGCAGCCCGAGTGACCTTGGCCGGATCGGTGACACCGTCGGCCATCAGGTCGGCCAGCTGGCCGGTGGCGGCGTTGAGGCCGGTGGTGCCCGTGGCCTCCTCCACCTTCTTGACCCAGATGGCGCCTTCCATGCCAGCGTTGTCGGCGATGAGCCGGGACGGAGCCTCCAGAGCCCGGAGCACCGAGCGGGCGCCCGTGGCCTCGTCACCCGAGAGGGTGCTCAGCGACGCCTCGACGGCCGGTCGGGCCCGCAGCAGGGCGGTGCCGCCACCGGCGACGACGCCCTCCTCGAGCGCGGCCCGGGTGGCCGATAGGGCGTCCTCGATGCGGTGCTTCTTCTCCTTGAGCTCCACTTCGGTGGCCGCCCCGACCTTGACCACCGCAACACCGCCGGCCAGCTTGGCCAGCCGCTCCTGCAGCTTCTCACGGTCCCAGTCGGAGTCGGTGTTCTCGATCTCGGCCTTGATCTGATTGACCCGGCCCTCGACGTCGGACTTGTGGCCGGCGCCCTCGACGATGGTGGTGTTGTCCTTGGTGATGATCACCTTCCGGGCGGTGCCCAGCATGTCGAGGGTGATGGCGTCGAGCTTGAGACCGACCTCTTCGGAGATGACCTGACCACCGGTGAGGATGGCCATGTCCTGCAGCATCGCCTTGCGACGCTCACCGAACCCGGGAGCCTTGACCGCCGAGGAGGCGAAGGTGCCGCGGATCTTGTTCACGACGAGGGTGGCGAGGGCTTCGCCCTCGATGTCCTCGGCGATGATCACGAGCTGCTTGCCGGACTGCATGACCTTCTCCAGCACCGGCAGCAGATCCTGGACCGAGGAGATCTTGCCCTGGTTCAACAGGATGTAGGGATCCTCGATCACCGCTTCCTGCCGCTCGGGATCGGTCACGAAGTACGGGGAGATGTAGCCCTTGTCGAACTGCATGCCCTCGGTGAACTCGAGCTCGAGGCCGAAGGTGTTGGACTCCTCGACCGTGACGACGCCGTCCTTGCCGACCTTGTCGATGGCCTCGGCCAGGACCTCACCGACGCTCTGATCGGCAGCCGAGATGGCGGCGACCTGAGCGATCTCTTCCTTGGTGTCGATCTCCTTGGACTGCTTGGCGATCTCGCCGACGGCCACCTCGACCGCCGCTTCGATGCCCCGCTTGAGGCTCATGGGATTGGCCCCGGCCGCCACGTTGCGCAGGCCTTCCTTGATGAGGGCCTGGGCGAGCACGGTGGCCGTTGTGGTGCCGTCACCGGCGACGTCGTTGGTCTTGGTGGCGACCTCCTTGACCAGCTGGGCCCCCATGTTCTCGAACGGGTCCTCCAGCTCGATCTCGCGAGCGATGGAGACGCCGTCGTTGGTGATGGTCGGTGCGCCGAACTTCTTGTCGAGCACCACGTTGCGGCCCTTCGGGCCGAGGGTGACCTTGACGGCGTCCGCCAGCTTGTTCACGCCGGCTTCGAGCGAGCGCCGGGCATCTTCGTCGAACTTGATGATTTTAGACATGGTCGATCACTTCACGATCGCTAGTACGTCGCGGGCGGACAGGATGAGGAGGTCGTCACCCTCGATGGTGATCTCGGTGCCGCCGTACTTCGAGTACACGACGGTGTCACCTTGATGCACATCCATCGGGATGAGGTCTCCGGAGTCGGACCGGCGACCCGATCCGACAGCGAGGACCTCGCCCTGCTGGGGCTTCTCCTTGGCGGTGTCTGGGATGACGAGACCGCTGGCCGTCGTGGCCTCGGCGTCTTGGGGTTTGACGACGATACGGTCCTCAAGTGGTTGCAGTTTCATGCACGTAGCTCCATGTTGGGCGTTAGCACTCTCAGTGGACGAGTGCTAATGTTAAGGGCGCGGAGCGGAACCGCCAACCTCTCCGGGGCAGGTTTCCGAGCGATTCGCGGCAGCGACGAGCCTGGCTCGAACGCGTCGGCTACATCCAGGCTCGGCGATTGCTCTCGACGGTGTACAGCACCCGGTCCCGCACGCTGTTCGCGTCGATCACCGGGATGAGCGGAACCGCCAGATAGCCCTCGGCGGTCTCGATCCTGACCGTGGCCAGACCCCGCCGCCGCTCGAACAAGCTCCGTCGAACCGACACGGTCTGAGCCTTGATCATCTCGAGCTCGGCGGTGTGGCGGTTGACCAGCTCATAGGACTCGGCGATGTGGCTCCGGGACAGCCCCCAGCGACGGAGGCGCCACCGCCGGCGGGCGATCAGCCACTGCAGCGGGACGGCCGACAGCACGACGAGGCCCCACCAGCCGACGGTGAGCACTGCGATGGCGGTGAGCGGCACGGTGGTCAGCACCCGGTTCCTGACCGCCAGGAAGATCGACAGCGGTGAGATCATGCGGTCGAGGGGCGGTCCGGCCGGGGAGCCGAACACGATCGAGCGGATCTCGGCCAGCTCCTCCTCGGTGGCACCGGGGACGCTCAGATCGCCCTCGCCGATCGTCGGCAACGTCAGCTTTCGGATGCCGAACAGCCGCTGGGCCGGCGTCTGATCGGTCTGCACCGCCTGGATCCGCTGGATGGTCGAGGCCCGGCTGGTCGTGCTCAGTAGGCCGGACGTCCGACGGAACCCGGTCGAGGTCCGCAACAGCTGCATGTCCCAGTTGGTGACCACTTCGCGGACGATCTGCAGCGCCGTGCCGAGCAGTGCACCGATGGCGACGGCCACCAGCAGGCCCAGAACGAGGAAGACCACCAGCTGCGAGCCGACCTCGGCCGGGATGTTGTTCTCGACCAGTTGCTCCTCGTCGACCAGGTCACCCGGCAGGAAGTCGCTGACGTCGTCGAGCAAGGCCACGAGGGGGGCGAGCGCGACGAGACCGGCCCAGGGCCAGCGGGTGGCGCCGATCCTCACCAGATCGCCGACCGTCCGACGAACGACCACCGTTTCGATTTCTGGCGCCGCCGCCTCTCCCCCGGGCTCGACCGGCCCGACGCCGACGACCCCGGGCCGGCTCGACTTGCGGTGGCCGGCGACGACCCGCTGCAGGGCCTCGGCAGTGCTGCGCTCGACTGCGTCGATCTCCAGCTCGGCCGACGCCGAGCCGGCGGTGTCGACCGACACCGACACGAGGCCGACCAGCCGATGGAGGGAGCGCTGATGGATCGAGACGCTCTGCACCCGATCGAGTGGGATGGTCAGCCGCTCCTCGGCGACGACCCCTTTGCGGACGTGGAGCTCGTCACCATCGACGGTGAAGACGAACCGCCACCAGGCCAGCGCCGTGAACACCAGGCCGACCAGGGCGGCCAACAGACCGATGCTCAACAGCACGGACGACAGCCGGCCGCTGACCAGGAACACGAGGACGATACCGATGTTGACGGCCCCCAGGTTGCGGATGAATCGCCCGGCCATGAAGACCACGGCGATCGGCGACTGGCGGATCGGATCGGCGAGCCGGCTCCGATCGCCGAGCGGCCCCGGCTGGCCGCGATCCCCCGGCGTGACACCCGGCGGCGCATTCGGCGGTTCGGCATTCGGTGGCGGCGCACCCGGCGGCGGTGCGCTCGACGACGCAGTGCCCGGTGGCGGCGGGAGCGGGGACGGCGGCGGGGGTGTCATGCTCGGTGGCGGCGGTCGATCCGGCGGGGTGGCAGCCGGTGGTGGCGGGCTCGGCGGCTGCGTCAGCCGGGAGCGGTCGGGCGGCTGGGGGCCGGAGGGATCGGTCACGGCCGGTCCGAAAGCTCGTCGTCCGCAACGACGCCGGCCCGGTCGACGACGAGCGCCTTCAACTGCATCGCCTTCTCGTGGTTCATGCCCGGCACGGTGAGGCCGTCGCCGGCGGTCCGCATCTGCAGCGTCGCCAAACCGAAGTAACGGGCCAGCGGACCACGATCGATGCTGACGTGTTGGACCCGGGCGAACGGCACGGTCGTGACGTTCCTGCTCAGCACGCCCCGGCGGTACGAGAAGTCCTTGTCCCGCACGAGGTACCCGAGATGATCGACCTCCAACCGCTGGAGCCAGGCCGCCAGGACGGTGAGCGCCAGGAGGATCACCGCACCGAGCGACGGGAGCCACCACGGCAGGAAGAACAACAGCACGGCGGCGGTGAGGACCACCACGGCCGCGAAGATCGCATCGCCGATCAGGCGGAGCCGGAGGAAGTTCGGATCGAGCGGTTCGAACCGCTCCTCGTCGAGGCGGGGCAGGGCCGACACGTCGAGTGGATCGTTGACGAAGCCCGGCTCGCCCGCTGTCTCCTGTGGTTCTTGCAGCGAGTCCACCATCGACGGTCCGTCTCCTCTCGCTTCGCTTTGCCGTTCGTTCCATCTGGCGGGGTCCGACCTGGCGGCATCGGTCGCCTCCTGCCGCCCCTCCAGTTTGCCCGCGATCGCCGAATGTCGTCGCATCTGCCGATCGGCGCCGGACCGGGCCACACTGGATGGTGTGACCTTTGACCCGGAAACCGTCGAGGCCGCCGTGTTCGACATCGGCGGCGTGTTCACCTATCCCGACTACCTGCCGGTGGCGGCGAAGCTCGAAGAGATCGGAATCGAGCGACCGACCGACCTCGTCACCTACCGCAGGGCCCACCACGCCGGCGTGCGGGCACTGGCCGATGCCGATCGCCCGACGAGGGAGCAGGTCCCCGACTTCTGGGCGCTGTACGACGAGGCGTACGCCACCACGCTCGGCGTGACAGCGACCCACCTCGCAGAGTTCCGAGTGGCGATACGGGTCGACTGGAGCTGGGTCCACCGGGAGAACGTGGCCGCATTCCACCGCCTCGTCGCAACGGGGATGCCGGTGGCCATCGTCTCGAACAACAACGGCAGTGCCCCCGATCAGATGCGGAACTACGGGGTGTGCCAGGTCGGCGAGGGCTCGCTGCCGTCGGTGGCAGCCATCATCGACTCGGCCATCGAGGGGGTGTCCAAGCCCGATCCGTCGATCTTCTCACCTGCCCTGGCGGCACTGGGCAGCGACCCGGGCCGGACGGTCTACATCGGCGACACGGTGCACGCCGACGTGATGGGGGCCAGGAACGCTGCGATGCAGGTCGTCCAGCTGGACCCGTTCGACCATCATGCCGATTTCGATCACACCCGGTGCCGAGATCTCGACCAGCTCGTGACGATCCTGATCGGTTGATCCGCCGATCGGCCGACCGGCCAACACACCGCCCGTCCAGCTAGGCGGCCCGGAACCAGAGCTCCTTGATGTTGGCGCCCTCCGACACGTAGGCGGCCGTCTCTTCGTCCAGATCACCGCTCTCGTAGACGCCGACCGGCCCGCCGAACTCGCCGATCGCCACCAGGACGGAGAGCGACTCACCGGCGCCTGTGCCATCGGCGAAGGAGGCGAACTCCCGTGACTCCGGCCCACGTTGCATCACCGGCTCCCCGTGCAATGCCACGGCCTCGGTCAGCGCCAGCTTCGGCCGAAGCCCGCTGTCGAGGCCGACCCGGGGGCTGTTGGTCATGAACGTGGTGATCACCCCGTCCTCCTCTATCGCCCAGAACAGGACCTCACCGTTGCGGGCCACCGAGTAGCCGGACGGGAAATCGACCCGGATCGCCTGCTCGGGCGTGATCCGGAAGGTCGGACCGAGCGCTGCGGCGATCTCGTCCATGGTGTCGCCGAGTGCGGCGGGGCCGAGCGCACCGTCGGCGAACACCAGCTCGATCCCATCGGGCCGGAACTCCGGCTCGAACCCGACGTCATCGGGCTCGTCCAAGCCGTCGAGGTCGCCGCCGGGGTCCGGGTCCTGGCCGCTGCCGGGCGCGAGGCTCGTCCCGGTGGCAGGATCCGGTTCAGCATCCGGCCCGGGATCGCCGTCGATCCCGGAGGCGGGCCCGGGATCAGGAGCGGGCGTGCCGAGGGAGCCGGGCTCCGTGACCTCGCCGGACGAGCGGGTCGGGACCGTGGCGCCACCACCGTCGCCGAGCACCTCGGTGCCAGCAGACCCGCTGCAGCCGGCGATCGCCACGAGGGCGACGGCCACCGCCAAGGCAATGCCGATGCGCCCTGCCCGACGACCGTCGTCGGCACGGCTTCGCCCAGGGATTGGTCGCCCTACGGATGGCGGCGGTCCGTCCATCCACGCAAACTAGCAACCGGCCACGACATTGCGCGGTCGCTCCTGGGGTCGAAAAAACCGAGAAAGGCGGAATCGGTAGCGCATTCGGGAACCGATTCGGGAACGGCGGCGTGAGGTGCGGCTGCTGGGGTGGACGGCAGCGGCGAGGAGGACCCGGATGACCACCCAACTGGTCGATGTCGAGCGCTGGCGACGATGGCGTACCGGACGCAGCGGGACGCGCTGTTGGCGGGAATGGTCGGAGCGGCACCCGGCGCTCCTGGGATGGTCGGTGCCCGAGCTGGCGTCCCCGGCGAGCTCGCTCAGGACCGACAGCATGCAGGCGGCGCTGGTGGCCCTGGCCCAGGGAGGAGAGGGTCAGGCGGCGCTGACGCTGCTGGTCCAGCTCCGGCCAGGGCTCGGACGGCTGTCGCGGTGGGCAACCGCCGTCGGGCTCTGGCCGTGGGCCGAGGCGGTCGACGAGGTACGGGCGGTGTTCTTCGAGACCCTCTACCGGCACCCCCTCGACCGCCGCCCGGCCAAGATCGCCGCCAACCTGCTGCTCGACACCCGCCAGCGGGTGCAGCGGAGCGAAGCCAGATCGGCCAAGGTCCGGGCGGCGGTGCTGGCCGAGGCCGAGGCCCAGCGTGGAAATCCCAGTTTCGCGGTCGCCGCCGTCGATCCGCCGGTCGAGCTGGCGGTCGTCGGGGCCATCCGGGCTGCGGTCGACCGGCTGCCCGGCTCCGAGCCCTCCCGCCAACTGACCGCCACACTCGCCTACCGGGCGTGGGTCCTGGACGAGCCGCGGGCCGCCATCGCCGCCGAACTCGGTATCGGGCCAGCGGCGGTGACGGCCAGGCTGCACCGGTTGCGGGCGGCCATGCGCCAACAGGACCAGTCGGTCCGGGAGTCGGCATGATGGCGATCGCCGACCGCAGCTGGGCTCGCACAGCCGTCAGCCAGCGATCGCCTCCAGGACATCCAGCCGTCCGGCGGGCGATGGCCGCCAGCACGTCCAGCCCGTCAGGCAGCGATCGCCTCCAGGACATCCAGCCGTCCGGCCCGTCGGGCTGGACCCCAGGCGGCCACGAGGCCGGCCCCACCGGCCACTGCGATCAGGATCAGTATCCGCTCCACCGGCACCGCCAGGGTGGCGGTCACCGTGGCGGGCAGCGCCAGCACCGCGGCCCAGCCGAACAGCACGCCGATACCGACACCGAGGGCGGCGCCGAACAGCGCCACCAGTCCGGCTTCGAGGCGGACCATCCGCCGGAGCTGACGCCGGGTCATGCCGACCGCTCGCAGCAGTCCAAGCTCTCGCGTCCGCTCGAACACCGACAGGGCCAGTGTGTTGGCGATGCCGATCAGGGCGATGATCACCGCCAGTGCCACCATGACGTTCACTGCAGTCAGGGCCTGGTCGATCGTGCCCTCCACTCGTTCGACGTAGTCGTTGGCCGAGCTGATCTCCACCTGCGGATAATCAGCGGCGATCGAGGAGAAGGCTCGATCGGCCCGCTCCGGGTCGTAGCCGTCGGCCAGCGACAGGGCGATCCAGGTGTCGGTCCCGGTGGCCGCCACCTCGTCCCAGGTCGAGAGGTCGAGCAGGTACGGCTCGTCGGTGACGATGTCGTCGTCGTAGACACCGATCACGGTCAGGTCCCGCTCGATGCCGCTGGCGAACCGCATCGGAACGACGTCACCGACGTCGATCCCGGCCGTCTCGGCCTCCTCGTTCGACACGAGAACCGGATCGACCACGTCGGGATCGCTGACCCGACCGTCGCCGACGCCGAGGTCGAAAAGCAGCTCCGTGGCCGCCAGGTCGGTCCCCATGACGGGCCGGATCTCACCCCCGATCTCGGCTCGGTCGTAACGGAAGCTGGTCACCGTCTCGGCCGCCGGTGAGCGCTCGAACTCGGTGGCGACGGCGTTGGGGAACGGGGCTGCTCCCCCGGTGTCGTCGATGGCCAGGTAGTCGGCCTCGACCGAGCTCTCCAGTGTGGAGCGGAGCTGGGCCTTGACGGACTCGCCGACGGTGAGGGTCATGCTCACGACCGCGAGCCCGATCATCAGGGCCGCCGCCGTCGTCGCCGTGCGGTGGGGGTTGCGGCCCGCGTTCTGCTGGGCCAGCCGGCCCGACATGCCGAGGGTCCGGCGGAGCGGCCAGCCGAGGGCCCTGGTCAGCGGCTCTGCGACCAGCGGGCTCAGCATGGTCACACCGACGAACACGCCGATCGAGCCGGCCGCCAGCAGCGCCACGATCGAAGCGGTGCTCGATGCCGCGAACAGGCCGGCCCCGCCAGCGACGGCCCCCGCCAGGAGCAACGCACCGCCGATCGTCGACCTGAGCCGGCCGCTCACCGCGCCGGCGGCGATGCCGTCCCGGAGAGCTGCGATCGGAGGGACCCGGGACGCCTTGCGGGCCGGACCGACCGCGGAGGCCAGTGTCACGCCGATCCCGACGACGGCCGCCACGATCACGGTCCGCATCGAGACGATCACCGGCGAGTCGGGCAGGTCGGCGCCGATGGCACCGAACAAGGCCCGGAGGCCGAAGGCCACGGCCACGCCCGCGGCGATCCCCGTGATCGAGGCCACGGCGCCGATCACGAGGGCCTCGAGCTGGACCGACCGCCGCAGCTGGGCGGGGTCGGCCCCGACGGTTCGCAGCAGCGCCAGCTCCCTGGTCCGCTGGCCGAGGACGATCGAGAAGGTGTTGTAGATGATGAAGATCGAGACGAACAACGAGACGCCGGCGAAGCCGAGCAGGATGTTGCCGATGATCGTGATGCCCTCGTTGAACTCTGCCCGCTGCTCGGACTCGAGGGTGGCCTGGTCGACCACCTCCGTGCCAGGAGCGAGCGCCGCGAGCTCGCTCTGCACGGTGACGCGGTCGGCACCGGCCGCCAGTGCGACGGCGATCGAGTCGTAGCCCTGCTCGCCGAGGAGCGACTGCAGGGTCTCGGTGTCCAGCTGCATCAGGGTGGCTCCGAGCGTGTCGTTGTCCTCCCCGAAGCTGGTCACCCCGCTGAGGGTCAACGCCGTCCGACCCGTGGGTGTGATGACGTCGTAGGTCTCACCGACGACGAAGCCGTGATCGGCTGCGGCGTCGACGTCGATCGTGAACTCCCCGCTGCCGGGGGCCGCTCCGTCGACCAGCCGGAACAGCGAGAGCCTGGCGTCGTCGACCCAGCCCGACGCGATCTGGGGTGGGCCGTCCAGGGGGATCTCGTCGCCGTCGCCGTCGATCGGCCGGATGCTGTTCTCCGCCACGACCACCGCAGCGGCCGAGGCGACCCCGCCTTCCTCCCGGGTCCGCCATCGGCCGATGGCGGACCCGGGAGGAAGGCGGGGTCGCCTCGG
>JAHELU010000304.1 GCA_024644005.1 Acidimicrobiales bacterium
AAGATCTCGCTGTGGGCCAGGCACTGCCCCGGCGGCGCCACCGCCGGTCGGTTGAGGTTGAGGTAGAGGTGGGAGAAGGAGTCGTTGATCTCGAACTGCTCGTGCTGCATGGTCGACGGCAACACGATGTCCGCGTAGTCGGTGGTCTCGGTGTGGAACACCTCGACCACGACCGTGAACAGGTCGTCCCTGGCCAGGCCCTGCCTGACTCCTGCCACGTCGGGGTTCGACACCACCGGGTTGGCCCCGTAGACCAACAGCGCCTCGACCGGTGGATCGTCGAGCTCGTTCAGGTTGGCCGCCAGGTTCGTCATCGCCAGTTGCCGAGGGCGGCGGCCGAGCGCCGCGCCGCCGGCCGCCGCCGTGTTCAGCCCGTACGGCGTGGCGGTCGAGTAGACGAGCCCACCGCCCCGGTGGGCGAACGCCCCGGTCAGCGCAGGCAGGCACGACACGATCCTGGCGGTCTGACCGCCGAAGGCATGGCGCTGTACTCCCTGGCCGAGCTTCACCGCCAGCGGTGCCCGCTCGACGATCAGCTCGGCCAGCTCCGGGATCGTAGTCGGGTCGAGCCCGCACACCCGGGCCGTGGCCTCCGGGGTCCACCGGTCGACCGAGGCTGCGAACTGCTCGAACCCGAGGGTCCGGTCGGCGAGGAAGTCCCGGTCGACGGCGCCGAGCTCGATGACCGCTCGGCACAGGCCGAGCGCCATGGCCCCGTCGGTTCCCACCCGGGGGGCGATGTGGTGGTCGGCCCTGGCGGCGGTCCTGGTCCTGACCGGGTCGACCACGATCACCGGCGCCGCGCCGGCCCTGGCCCGCTCGACGAAGGGCCACAGGTGCTGGTTGGCCACCAGCGTGTTCGAGCCCCAGATCACCACGGTGCCGGCCTCGGCCATGTCCTCGGGATCGAGTCCTGCGGCGGTGCCCATCGTGTAGCCGAGCCCGACGTGGCCGCTGATCGAGCAGATCGTGACCTCGTGACCCGAGACACCGAGGTGGTTCCACAATCGGGAACCGGACGGGAGCCCGGCCCCCTGGACGAAGCCGACGTTGCCCGTACCGGCGTACGGCCAGATCGCAGCCGGGCCGGTGGTGTCGATGATCGTCCGGAACCGCTGGGCGATCTCGGCCAGCGCCTCGTCCCAGGTGATCGGGCGGAAGGCTCCCGCCCCGCCGCCGCCCGGTCCCTTGGACCCGACTCGACGCAGGGGCTGGAGCAACCGTCCCGGCTCGGCGGCGAACTCGAGCCAGGGGTTGACCTTCTTGCAGAGGCCGCCCTGGGTGAACGGATGATCGGGGTTCCCCCGCAGCTTCGTGGCGACGCCGTCGGTCACCGACACGATCCACGAGCAGGCGTCCGGGCAGTCGAGCGGGCAGGAGCCGATCATCTGACGATCAGCCACGGCCGTCCCCGGAGCCCACCGGTCCGGGCCCTCCGGGCCGACCGACGCGGTCCCGGCCCACCGGGCCCATCAGCGCCGGCCTCGTCGCCGTACGGCACCCGCCATCAACACCGGCCTCGTCGCCGTAGGGCACCCGCCATCAACACCGGCCTCGTCGCCGTAGGGCACCCGCCATCAGCGCCGGCCTCGCAGCCGTAGGGCACCCGCCATCAGCGGCGGCCTCGCAGCCGATCGATCTCGCGCCGCTCCTTCTTCGTCGGCCGACCCTCACCCCGGGGTCGCGCCCCGCCCGGCGGGGCGAGCGGCGGCTCCGATCTGCTCGGCGCAGGGGGCGAGAGGTCCTCGACGCTGTCCGCCACCAGCTTCGCCCCGACCCGCTTCTCGATGAGGGCCGTCACCCGATAGACGATCGTGCGATCCCCCCGGCGGGCCTCGACGATGTCGCCGACCGCGATCCTGGTGGCCGGCTTGGCCAGCTCGTCGTCGACCTTGACCCGGCCCGACGTGCAGGCGGCCGTGGCCGCCGTCCTGGACTTGAAGACCCGGACCGCCCACAGCCACCTGTCGACCCGAACGGTGTCGTCCCCGGTCCGACCGGGGGCCGACGGCTCAGAGCGTCGTCGAGAGGTCATAGACCCTCCGCTTCGGTTCCCCGCTGGCCCGTACCACCTCGGCCACCGCATCCCGTCTGCTCAGCCCGTCGGCCACCGCTCGGCGCAGGGCATCGACCAGCTCGTCGTCGCTCGGGCGCCGCCGATCGTCGGAGCGGCCATCGATGACGAGCACGAACTCCCCCCGTGGCTCGACGGTGTCGAAGTGGGCGCCGGCGTCGGCCAGCGTGGCCCGCACCACCTCCTCGTACAGCTTGGTCAGCTCCCGGGCCACCGCCACCCGGCGGTCGCCACCGCAGACCGCGGCCAGCTCGCTCAACGTCCTGCGCAGCCGGTGGGGGGCCTCGTACACCACGATCGTGCGCGTCTCGGAACCGAGCTCGGCCAGCCGCTCTGCCCGCTCCCGACCCTTGCGGGGCAGGAAGCCCTCGAACACGAACCGCTCCACCGCCAGCCCGCTCACCGCCAGCGCGGCCGACAGCGCCGTTGGGCCCGGAACCACCTCCAGCGGGATCCCGGCCTCGACGGCCGCCGCCACGACGTGGCGGCCGGGGTCGGAGATCGTCGGCATGCCGGCGTCGGTCACCAGCGCCAACCGCTGGCCCGCTCTGAGCCGATCGACGATCTCGGCGGTCCGGGGAACCTCGGTGTGCTCGTTGGCCACTATCAGGTCGGGCCTCGCCGCTCCGTCGGGCCGGCCGTCGCTCGCGATGTGGGCCAGCATGCGCCCGGTCCGCCTGCTGTCCTCGCAGATCACGCCGTCGGCCCCGGCCAGGATTTCCGCGGCGCGGGGGCTCAGGTCCGACAGGTTGCCGATCGGCGT
>JAHELU010000012.1 GCA_024644005.1 Acidimicrobiales bacterium
CCTGATAAGGGTGAGGTCACAAGTTCAACTCTTGTTAGCCCCACGCAGAAACCCGCTCCAGCAGCGGGTTTTGTCGTTACTCGTGCTATGGCTCGGCGGTCGAAGTCGGCGCTGGTGGCCCAACCTGTGGCCTACGTTCTCCGAGGGCGTCTCCGAGGGCGTCCACTAGCTCATGCACACGGCAGACAACGACAGGTCGCTCCGTCCCTAGAGCGACGAGGTCTCTGGTCGGGTGCCAGTCGACCGAGTGGGCTCGCTCCGCTAGGCATACCAGGCTGTCCGCAGCGGGGTCGAGCCGATGCACGCCTACCAATCCTCCGGCGTCGGTGGTTGCGAGGCGGGTGCCGTCTGGTGATCAGGCCACCGACCCCACCCAGTCGGTCTGGCCGGTGATGGTCCGGATGCAGTGAGGACTCTTGTTGTCGACTACCCACAGCGGCGTCAGCGAGCATGGTCCGAGACGATCGAGTGCTACCAGGTCCTTGAGTGGGAAGAAGTGTCGATGCAGCGTCGTCGACAGATCCACAGCCTCTGATCGCCCAGGGCTGATGAGGTGAGCGCTCTGTTGGAGGCGCCGATGGCACCATTCCGCCACCTCGTGGCCTGGCTCTCTTGCCAGCGCCGCTTCCAGATCACGCTCCGCTGCCAGCGTCCCCAGCTCCATTGCCTTGAACGTGTTTGCGTAAGGGTGGCCGATGAATCCCCGCGTTTCCGTTGTCAGCTCCGCGACCGCCGATTCCCAACTGTGCCGACCCCGACCGATCGCAGCTCCGACAAGCGCAACCGCCAAGGCCACCCTTCCTGTTGCATCGAGAACTGACTCGATCAGATCCGGTTCGGCGAGCGCCATGTCGACAGCGAGCTCGCCAAGGCGGTGCGAAGCTCCTTGATACCCTGCGCCGCTGACCGAGTTTCCACACCAGTGACGTTCGACAGCTGAAGCAGCTCGACTTGGTTGGCTACCAGGTCAGCATGTTCGCCAAGGGTGATCCAGTACACCCCATCGGGGAAGTGTCGCTGCACACGTTCGTTCCGGACCAGCTGCCGTGAGCTTGTCCAACAGATCCCGAGTCTCGGCTTCACGAGCTACGAACCCCGGCGGCAGAGGTCCCGGCAGTTGTCGAGGCGGAGGTTGCTGGCGTCCGCGTTCAAGCGCTCATCCTCTTTCAAAGGTCGAGAGCCTCCGCGGATCCTAGGGCGGATCACTCAGCCTCAGGGGACCAAAAGACCCTGTCAGTCGCATGATGCAATCCGCAACCTTGAGTCAGGACGGAAAAGGACCTGGACCATGGCCAAGAGCACACCCATACCAATTGACCACCCATACGACCGGGTCTTCGAGACGGTGGTGGCGGTGCTACCTCAGAACAAGATGAAGGTGCGCTCGGCCGATCAGTCCACCGGGGTGATCACTGCCAGAACGGCGGCCAACCTGATGACCTGGGGCGAAAACATCACGATTCGCCTGAGTTCACCCGAAGCCGGCGCCACGACCACGACGATGGTCATCGAGTCGACGCTCCGTTTTGGGCTGGCCAGGAGCTTCAACGCCAAGAAGAACTTCGCCACAATCACCAACGCCACCAAAGCCGCCTTGGGCGGTGGGCAGGACCTGAAGCGGGGCTGATTCGTTGTCCGATCGGGTGCTCGGCCAGATGCAACAGTCCCGAGCGCCACGACGCGGTGTCTCGTGCCAGGTCCACGAGGAGTATCTAGCCGAGTAGCGTCGGAGGCTGGGCGATGTCGGGCGGAGACTGACGGTCCGTGGTTGCTAGCCGAACCGTGCGGCGCGGGCTGTGTGACCTTCGTCCGGAGCCCGGACTCCGGAGTCCGGACGCCGGCTTCCGAGCCGTCCAGCCGTCGAGCGGCGCCGTCACTATCGAGCGCACGAGGGCTTGGTCGATCCGCGCTCGTGTCATCCGGGAACTCGCCCCGCAGATACAGGCGGTGGTCGAGCGGATCCGCCGGATCCACGCCAAGTCGCGTGGCAACAAGGCTGCAGCCAACAACAGGTTGATCCGCCGGCCGATCCCGCGGTTGTCGCGTGGCCGCCAGGCATCACGAACGTCGAGGTCGACCACTTGCGGAGCCAAGGCCGCGCCGCCCGCCAGCGCGTGGGATCTCGACAGCGTCTTCAAGAGCGCTGCCGACGCGATGAGGGGGATCGACGCTGGCGAGCAGTCCGCCCTCGGCCCGCTTGTGGCGAGCCTCGACGAGGTGGCGGAGACATTTGACGAGCTTGACGGTTCGATCCAGGCAACGATCGAACGGTTCGACTCGCCTACAGAACTGGAGCTGGTCGCCGTCACCGCGACCGAGGTCTACTTCGTCTGGGAGGGCGAGTCCGTGGAAAGCGGGCTAGATCCCAGGCTGTTCTTGCGAGCGCTCTCAGCAGGCACCAGCGTGAACCGCGAGGCAGAGCAACTCGAGCTCTCGGGGTGCGCGACCTTCGAGCCCCCCGGTGGCTCTCCTGTTGACGAGGGAGGTTCGTAGACACCACCCGCGACGCCTCGGCCGTGGCCGACTGGTCGTCGACCAACACGCTCGGACAACGGCCTGCCCTGGCGGGCACACCGTGACACTCATCCGCGCGAACAACGCCGGTCTCTGGCCTGCCACACGGCCCGAACGCGCTTCTCGAATGATCCTCACAGCGCTCGACCGCCGACCGAGACGCGCTCGCCCACGCGCTCGAGACCACGGTCGATCCGGAAGTGATGCGCAGTTGGCTGATGACATCGGACTCTGGACCGAGTGATCGTCGACGCCGCCACCGTTCCGACTCGCTCAGTCCCGCGATCCGCCCATGTCGAGATGCCGCAACTCAGGGGTCGACCCGGATGTGGTCGAAGTCGAAGGTGGCAGAAGCCCAGGTCGATCGAGTCGTCGGGTCGTAGCCAGGCGTTCACGAAGAGGTCGGGGTTGCTGGCTGCGCAGCGCCGGTTCCAGATCAGGAGGTCAGCGGGTAGGCGGCGAGTTGGAGGGCGGCGGGCACGAGCTCGATCTCGGTCGGCGTCGAACCGACGATCTCGCCATCGGCTCGGATCTGGTGGGATTCGTCGCTCTCGATCGTCACTCGGGTGCCACGATAGACGTGAACCGCTGCGTGCTGGACGTGACGGCCGGTACGGACCTCCGGGAGAAGGCGTAGCATCGTGGTCCGAGAGGCGGGCCCGACCACGACCATCTCCATCCGGCCGTCGTCCGGGCGGGCGCCGGGTGCGATCTTCATGCCGCCGCCGAAGATCGAGGTGTTGGCGAAGGCCAGCAGGTTTGGTGATACCTCGAGACGCCGCCCGTCGAGGTGAAGGGTGAGCGAATAGCGGCGCAGGTTGGCGAGCTCGTGGAGTGCGGCCGCCGTGTACTTGGCCGGCCCACGAGGCCAGCGCGCGATCTCGGCACGCTGGTTGACCGCCACCGAGAACCCGAGGGTTGCCACCGTTGCGCCGTAGCGGTCATCGATGCGGAGCAGATCGATGGCCGCTGACGGACCGAGGGCACGGTCGATGGCGGTACCGGGAGCCGTTTCGAGACCCAGTGCCCTGGCCAGATCGTTGCCCGTACCAGCCGGAACGACTCCCACGACGAGCGATGTCCGCGCCGCGACCTGGATCGCATGGTGCACGGTCCCGTCGCCGCCGACGACGACAAGTCGGTCGATGGCTTCGGCCGTGACCTCTTCGGCGGTTGTTTCGACGGCTCGAGAGCAGTCGGAGGGCAACAAGGCAGCGTCGTGACCCCGGCTGAGAGCCTCGTTGAGCGCTCGCTCCGCGAGCGCTCGGGCCGCGCCTCGACCGGCGCAGGGATTCCACCACACGCGGATTCGCTCCCGTGCTCCGGAACCGCTCATGGCGCACCTCCCCGGTCGAGGGTGGGCTCATCCGCCAACAGCCCGGTGAGCAACAGGCTCAGGTGGGATCGATGACGATGGCCTCGAGCAGGTCCAAGCTGCTCAGGATCCCGACCACCTCGGACTCCCCATCGACCTCGTCGTCGACCAGCAGGTGGTGGGTGCGGCCAACGACCATCACATGGGCCGCATCCCGTAGCGGCGTCTGGACGCTTATCGACACCGGGGCCTGCGTCATCACGGTTGCGATGGGTTCGTCGTCGGGCCAGCTGTCGAGCAGATCGGTGCTGGTGACGATGCCGCGCACGTCGTTGCCGTCCATCACCAGCACCGCGTGAACCCCATTCGACACCATCACATGGCGGGCCCGGCCCACGTTGTCGTGGGGCAGGATGGACAGCAGATCCTCGGTCATCAGATCAGCCACCGTGACCGGCGGCCGGTCGCCGCGCTTCATCGCCAACGTGTTCCACTCAACCGTCGTCAACCTCCTACCAGCTCGAGCCGGCGCTCCGGTCCACCGCCGATCAGGTGGGTGCGACCGGCAAGCTGACCCATGACAACCATAACCGGCCTCGCTGCCGACGCTGGTGACCCGGCACGCGCCCGCACCAGGGACGGAGGTCCCGACGGCGCTGCGCCCAGGACGATGAGCGTCGCTCGGTGCCATGGTCCCCGCTCGACCCCCGACAGGAGCGGACCGAGCGGACCGAGCGGACCGAGCGGACCGAGGCACGGTGAGGACCTTCGGCCCTTCGTGGCCAGGCCGTCCCGTTCTAGGTTTTCCTTGGTGAAGTTGCTGATCGCAGTGGATGACGACGAGGCCTCCCACGATGCCGTGGCCTTCGCCAGGGACGTGGTGCCAGACGACGCCGAGATCCTGCTCCTGAACGTCACCCGGTTCGCCTGGGCCCCCTATGTTGGGCCGATGGGTGGGGTTCTGATCCCGCACGAGCCCCCGGACTACCAGGCCGAGATCGACGAGCAGGGTGCGAGCGTGGCCGATCGGGCGGCCGAGATCTTCGCGGCGGCCGAGACCCAGGTCGACCACGGCGAGCCCGGCCCGGTCATCTGCGCCTTGGCCGAGGAGCAGGACGTCGACCTCATCGTGGTCGGGACCCACGACCGAGGTCGGTGGGGCCGCATGTGGTACGGCTCGGTGTCACGCCACGTCGTCGATCATGCCCCGTGCTCGGTACTGGTCGTCCGCTAGGTCGAGTAGGCGGATCAGTCGGGCGACGGCGTTGGTGGCCCGCCGATAGCGGCCGCCGCTCAGGCCCAGTCGAGGACGACCTTGCCGCACTGGCCGCCGGCGACGATGTCGAAGGCCTCCTCGAACCGCTCCGCCGGGAAGTGGTGGGTGATGATCGAGCTCACGTCGAGCCCGCTCTGCAGCATCGCCGCCATCTTGTACCAGGTCTCGAAGATCCGGCGGCCGTAGATCCCCTGCACATCGAGGCTCTTGAAGATCACGTCGTTGATGTCGAGCGTGAGCGGTCCCGATGGGATGCCGAGCACGGCGACCCGTCCACCGTGGTTCATGACGTCCAGCAGCTGGTTGAACGCAGACTCGGCGCCCGACATCTCGAGTCCGACATCGAACCCCTCGGCCATGCCCAGCTCGTCCATCACCGGGGCCAGCTCCTCACGTGACACGTCGACCACTCGGGTTGCGCCGAGCCTCGCCGCCAGCCTGAGTCGGTAGCCGTTGATGTCGGTGACGACGACATGGCGAGCCCCGATGTGCTGCACGATCGCCGACGCCATGGCCCCGATCGGCCCCGCCCCGGTGATGAGGATGTCCTCGCCGACGACGTCGTAGCGCAGGGCGGTGTGGGTGGCGTTGCCGAGTGGATCGAGCACCGCGGCGATGTCGTCGTCGATGTGGTCGGGGACGGCGAAGATGTTCTCGGCCGGCAGCACGAGGTACTCGGCGAACGCCCCCGGTCGGGTGATCCCGACGCTGAGGTGGTTGTGGCAGAACACGCGTCGACCGGCCCGGCAGTTGCGGCAGTGCCCGCAGGTGATGTGACCCTCGCCGGCGACCCGTTGACCGACATCGAGGCCCTGGACGAGGCGGCCGACCTCCGTGACCTCGCCTGTGAACTCGTGCCCGACAACCATCGGGACGGGTATCGTCTGCCGGGCCCAGGGGTCCCACGAGCGGATGTGCAGGTCGGTTCCGCAGATCGACGTCTTGTGAACCCTGATGAGCACGTCGTGCGGACCTGGTGTCGGCTGGTCGACGTCCTCGGCCCACAGACCCGGCTCGGGCTTGGCCTTGACGAGGGCTCTCACCGGCGTACCTTCCGCTCCCACATGTAGGGCTCCAGCGGAGGATGTTCCGCCGGACGGCGAAACTCCCGGAGGAGCGCCTCCGGCGCTTCGGCGCTCACCGCCGTACCTTCCGCTCCCACATGTAGGGCTCCAGCGGAGGATGTTCCGCCGGACGGCGAAACTCCCGGAGGAGCGCCTCCGGCGCTTCGACGCTCACGACACGACCCCCATCTCGTGCCCCACCCGTGTGAAGGCGTCGATCGCCTGGTCGATGTCGGTGTCGGAGTGGGCGGCCGACATCTGGGTGCGGATCCGGGCCGTGCCCCGAGGCACGACCGGAAAGGAGAATGCGATCACGTAGAGGCCTTCGATCAGCAGCCGATCCGCCATCTCGCCGGCGACCCTGGCGTCGCCGAGCATGACCGGGATGATCGGGTGGCCGGCACCGGCGAGGGTGAAGCCGGCGGCCTCCATGCCGGACCGGAACCGCTTCGAGTTGCGCTCGAGCTGCTCGCTCAGATCGGGCGCAGCGCGGAGCAGGTCGAGCACCCGCAGGGTCGTCGCTGCGATGACCGGGGCGAGCGAGTTGCTGAACAGGTACGGCCGCGAGCGCTGCCGCAACCACTCGATGATCTCGCGCCGGCCGGTGGTGTAGCCGCCCGATGCGCCTCCCATCGCCTTGCCGAGGGTGCCGGTGACGATGTCGACCCGGTCGGCGACGCCGCAATAGGCCGGCGTGCCCCGTCCGCCGGGTCCGACGAAGCCGACGGCGTGAGCGTCGTCGACCATCACCATGGCGTCGTAACGATCGGCGAGCTCGCAGATCGAGGCGAGATCGGCGATCACGCCGTCCATCGAGAACACCCCGTCGGTGGCGATCAGCCGGTAGCGGGCGTCGCTCGCCTCCTGCAGCCGTTGCTCGAGTTGCGCCATGTCGTTGTTGTCGTAGCGCAGCCGCTGGGCCTTGCTGAGCCGGATGCCGTCGATGATGGAGGCGTGGTTCAGCGCATCGCTGATCACGCAGTCCTGCTCGTCGAGGATCGTCTCGAACAGGCCGCCGTTGGCGTCGAAGCAGGACGAGTAGAGGATCGTGTCCTCCGTCCCCAGGAATCCGCTCAGCTGGCGCTCCAGCTCGCGGTGCACCGTCTGCGTGCCGCAGATGAACCGCACCGACGCCATCCCGTACCCGTAGCCGTCGAGCGCTTCGCGGGCGGCCTCGATCAACGTCGGGTGATCGGCCAGGCCGAGGTAGTTGTTGGCGCAGAGGTTCATCACCGACCGGCCGTCGTCGAGCTCGATATGGGCCGACTGCGGCGATGCGATCACCCGTTCGTGCTTGTACAGACCCTCGTCCTCGAGCGCGGCGGAGCGACCGGCGAGATCGTCGAGCATCGCCTGTCGAGAGGTGTCGCCGCCCATCACCGGTCCGATCCCGGTGGGACGGTGTCGGACGGGGCGCGGTGCTCGGCGGTGAGCGCGTCCCCGTTGCCCGAGCGCCTCCCCCCTCGGAGTCGGAGGCGAGCGAGGACATCGTCCACGCTGGCCACGCCGGCCACGCCGGCCACGAGGTTCCCGAGGTTCCCGAGGTTCTCCGGCACGGCAACGAGCTTAGCCGTGGCCCGGCCGGCCGGTCTCGTGGCGTCAGCCGGCGGCCCGCTTGTAGGCGTTGGGTGGGAAGGCCGAGGCCTCGACGCAGCGGGCCGACCACGCCGTCAGATCGGCGATGAGACCATCGACGTCGTCGCCGAGACGGGCCACCAGCTGCGCCTGGGCACGATCGGTCGCGTGCTCGATGTGGTCCCGCAGGGTCCGACCATCCGCGCTGAGCCGATCGCCGTCGAGCAGGCCGTCGCCGCGCAGCGTCTCGGCGGTCGCCTCGATGGCCTCGGGGGCCCAGCCTCGGGTTCCCGAGTACTCGCCGAGACCGAACCCGACCCACAGCTCCGTGAGCACGTTCATGGCGATCGGATCCAGGCCCTCGGCCACGCAGGCCGCGATGTGGCCGTCGCCGCGGTGCTCGCGGATCATCTCTGCGCTCCGCCACAGCATCTCGACCGGGTCGTCCGAGAGCGGGATCTCGGCCAGCCCTGCGTACAGCGGGCGGCCGCTGCGGTCGAGGTCGAGCGCAGCGTTTCGCAGCCGGGTCGCGGCGCTGGTGACGTCGACCCCGTCGAGCACGCCGGTCAGGCTGGCCGTGGTTGCTCGAAACCTCGTCGACAGGACCTGGTCACGACCGCAGGCCGCCCGCCCGGCCTCGTAGACGCCGGAGATCAGCGTCGGCTCGAACACCGCGAACGACGACACCACCACGGCCGGCGCCGCTTCACCCAGTGCGGCGGCCCGACCCCAGGCGTAGCCCGAGAAGAAGTCGAGCCCCAGCCCGGCCATGGCCTCGTTGTTGTGCCGCGACCACACCGGATGCATGGCGATCGGCTCGATGGCGTCCCGCAACCGGCGGGCCACCGACGCTCGCTTGGTCGGTTCCGGCACCGTGTCCTCGGGTGAGGGCACGAAGAAGGCTTCGATGGCGTCGTCGTACTGCATGGTGGTTCTCCTGATCTCCGGGACTGGTCAGCTTCCGATTCGTCGTTTCTGCTCGGCGTCGTCCCACGCCGCGAGCGGCTGGTAGGTCGGCACCCAGCCGAGGCCCTTGGTCGCGTCGGACGAGATGACGGCCTGCGAGGTGACGACGTCGATGACGGCCGGCGCGTCGGCCAGGGCTCGCTCCAGCGCGCCCGGCAACTCGTCGGCCGAGGTGACACGCTCGCCGTGGGCCCCGAGGGCGACGGCCATGGTGGCGTAGTCGGAGTCGCGCAGCGTCGTGCCGACCACCCGACCCCCGTAGTTGATCTCCTGGTCGAACCGCTCGATGTTCCATGCACCATTGTTCGACACGATGAACACGGCCCTGGCCCCATGCCGGACCGCGGTGTCGATCTCCATGGCATTGATCCCGTAGGCGCCGTCACCGGTGACGCAGATCACCTGCCGGTCGGGGTGGGCCAGCGCTGCGGCGTTGGCGAACGGCACCCCGACCCCGAGGCAGCCGAAGGCGCCGGCGTCGAGGTAGGTCGAGGTGTCGAGTCCGATGCGGGCGAACGACAGGAAGTCGCCACCGTCGGCGATGCCGATGTAGTCGGGCTCGGCCACCTCCCGGATGGCGGCGAACACCGCCATCGGGTGCACCCTGTCGTCGTCCCCGGCCGCCGGCACCTCCCGGGCCGCCCCGGCCGCCAGCCGCTCGTCGTGCGCGGCCCGCAGCCCGTCGGCCCAGGTGGTGTCGATCTCGCCGTTCCCTCCCCGGGCCGCCAGTGCCTCGGTGATCGCTTCGAGTGCCGGCCCGACCGAGGCCAGCAGCTCCGGATCGCCCCGTCGGTTGTCGATCAGCTCGCCCGCGGTGTCGGCGATTCGCAGGAACCGGGCGTCGCCGAACACGGCCGGCGATCCGAACCCGAGCTGGTAGTCGAGCCGCCGCCCGAGCGTGATGACCAGATCGGCCTGGGTCATCGCCGCGGCCCGGACCGCCCCGACCACCGACTCGTGGTCGGCCGGCACCAGCCCACGGCTCTCCTGGGTGTCGAGATAGCGGGCGGCGGTGGCGTCGAGGAACCGCACCAGCTCCTCCGATGCCCCCACCGCACCCCGGCCCGAGATGACCAGCGGCCGCCGGGCCGCCCGGATCGCCTCGACTGCGGCCGCCACCGAGTCGGGATCCGCAGCCAGGCGCCGCCGGGGCTTGGGTCCGAGCCAGTCGTCGAGCACGAGCTCCGGCGGCACCGTCACCCGCAGCACGTCGGTCGGGAGCTCGATGTACGAGGGGCCCGGATCGCCCAGGTCGCCATTGGCCCGAGCGATCGCCTCGTCGAGCTCCCGCACCGCCTGCTCCGGCACCCGGGCCGTCCGGGAGTACCGGGTGATCGGGGCCAGGATGTCGGCGTGGGCGATGTCCTGCAGCGGCCCCATGTTGGCCTGGGGCCGGGGCGGGCACCCCCCGATCAGCAGCACCGGCACCCGGGCCAGGTGGGCGTTGGCCACGCCGGTCACGCAGTTCGTCACCCCCGGCCCGGCCGTGGCCAGGCACACGCCGAGCGTGCCGGTCAGCTCGGCGTGGGCGTGGGCCATGTGGACCGCGGCGGCCTCGTGGCGGACGTCGATGATCTCGACTCCGGCCTTGGCCAGGAAGTCCCAGATCGGCTGAACGTGCCCGCCTTGGAGACCGAATACCCGGTGCACCCCGCGCTGCACGAGTGAGCGGGCCACCCAGGCGGCGACGCTGTGGTCGTCGTCGTTCAGATCCTCCGGGAGGCTGGGGTCGGGGTTCTTCATGCTCATGTTCGTGCTCACTCCGGTCGACCGCCGTCTACGGGGGTGCGGTACATCTCGCGCAGCGCTCGGTGCAGTATCTTGCCGGTGGCGTTGCGGGGCATCTCCTCCGGGGTCAGGAACACGATCTCGCGGGGCCGCTTGTAGCCGGCCAGCCGGTCGGTCGACCAGGCCGCCAGCTCGTCGGCTCGAGGCGACACCCCGGTCCGGGGCACCACGGCGGCCACAACCCGTTCGCTCCACTTCTCGTCCGGCACCCCGAACACGGCCACGTCGGCCACCTCGGGATGCTCGGCCAGCACCTTCTCCACCTCGGCGGGGTACACGTTCTCCCCGCCGGTCACGATCATGTTCTTCTTCCGGTCGAGCAGCCGGATGAACCCCTCCCCGTTGCGCCTGGCGATGTCGCCGACGCTCAGGTAGTCGCCTCGCATGGCCTCGGCCGTCTTCTCCGGCAGGCGCCAGTAGCCGTCGAACTGGTAGGGGCTGGACGAGAACAGCTCGCCCGGCTCGCCGTCGGGCACCTCGTTGCCGCTGTCGTCGAGTAGCCGGATCGGGGCCGAGCCCACCACCTCCCGGCCCACGGTGCCCACGTGGTCGAACTGCTCGTCTGGGTGGAGCATCGTCACCCACCCGGCCTCGGTCGACCCGTAGAGCTCGTAGAGCCCGGAGTTGGGGAACATCTCCATGATCCGGCGCTTGGTCTCGACATACGCGGTGGCCGACGAGACGAGCAGCTTCTCCACCGACGACGTGTCGGGCCGTCGGGCCTCGGGGATCTCCAGCATCATCGAGTAGTGGGTCGGGACCAGCGAGGAGAAGGTGGCCCGAGCGAGCTCGGCCAGGCAGAGCTCCGGGTCGAAGCTGGCCAGGGAGAACACGGTGATCGGGGCCCGCCGGTACAGGAAGCTGACGAAGAAGTAGAGCGAGTTCGCGTGGCACATCGGCATCACCAGCAGCCCGACATCGCTCGGGTGGAGCCGGAACTCCAGTCCGGTGACCAGGGCCAGCATCGCCAGGCCCCGGTGGCTGCGGATCGCCCCCTTCGGGTGGCCGGTGGTGCCCGAGGTGTAGAGCAGGCAGGCGGTGTCATCGGGCCCGACCGCCACGTCGGGCTCGGCCGCCGCACCGCCGGCCAGGAGCGCTTCGTAGGCCTGGTATCCCGGCGGCGCCGACTCGCTGTTGTCGGGTCCCCCGATGTGGACGTACAGGTCGGCCGGGACCGCCAGCTCCGACCGAACCTCGTCGACCGCGCCGACCAGGGCGTCCTCCACGATCAGCGCCGCTGCCTCGGCGTCGTCGACTATGTATGCCACCTCGGCCGGAGTGAGGCGGAAGTTGATGGGGACGGCGACCAGCCCGGCCTTGGCCGTCGCGGCGTAGATCTCCAGCCACTCCAGCCGGTTGTGGGCGAGCACTGCCACCCGCTGGCCCTTGGTCAATCCCAGACCGAGCAGGGCGTTGGCCAACCGGCAGGCCCGCTCGTTCCACGCCCCGTACGTGACCGACCGGACGAGGTCGCGGGCCCCGAAGGCGCCGGGTCGGACCCGGGCGTGGGCCGAGAGGACTCGACCGACGGTCGGCAGGATCGGGTTCATCTGGCCTCGACGGTCATCGCCCGGCGGTGGCCGCCTCACCAGGTGGAGCCGGCCGCAGCCCGCACACGGATCTCGTGCAGGCTCGGTTTCCGGCTGTGCGCTCGGACGGCTGCAGTGAGGTCCAGGCCGACGGGTTTGGCGTACTCGGATCCTCGGTGGCCACGTCCCGAGGTTCGCATGGCGTTGGCGACGATCGCAAGGCTGGGTCGACGATTGCGCCGGGTGGTGCGCGGCGGAAGAGCTGGTGCGGCGCCGTAGCAATGATGTTTCACGGACCGCGAGGGCCGGTTCAAGCCCGTGGCGTGAGGCGGCCCGGATCCACCCACCCCCTCGACCGGGGCGAGTCTCGTGCGGGCAAGGCCCGCCGATAGCCCATAGAACCGGGAGATCCATCGCTGACCATCGACACCGAACCCGGTCGCCAACCGCATCCGACCGTGGTCGCCCATCTGGTCAGGAGTCTTGCTCCGGCACGGAGATCAGCAGGCCGCCGCCCGGACGGCCGTCCGACGTGTCCTGGGCGACGTTGAGGATGGGACCGGCGGCGGCCCTGCGCAACGATGGGCCGACCCGATTGCCGTACACGTAGAAGTTGCAGTCCACCAGCTCGGTCTCCCAGGTCGTCTGCCATTCGTCGGCGGGGTCGGCGACCGGCAGCTCCATCAGCTGCGGAGCAACGTATTCCATGACGATCCACCCTCCCGACATGGCACGGCCGACGGCCCCATCCCAGTCGTGCTGGGTGGCGCTACGACCGACGAGCACCCCCTCGCCGTGGCTCCCGATGGCGGGCTTCAGGACGAGGTCGTGTCGGTGCTGGCTCACCCACGGGAGCATGTCGGGGAGCAGTGATCCATCGCGGTGATGCGATGGGCCGTCGTGGAGCTCTGCCGTCCACGGCACCATCATCCGGATGGCGGCCTGCTCGCGGGCCGAGAAGAGGCTCTGGGCGTCGGGGCTCCACAGCACCTCGAAGAGCCACTTCGACCCGAGCAGGCGCCCCACGACGTCGTTCAGCACCACCAGCTCGGCGGGATCCGTTCGAGGGAGGTGGACGAAGGGCATCTTGTCGAGCCCGTCCGGGTACAAGGGGCCGGTGTTCTTCCAGAGCAGATCGATCCCGTGGCCGTCGAGCACCCAACCCCGCCGGGCTCGCTCGAGCGAGCGGACGTCAGCGGTTACCACCTCGATCCCGGTCCCATGGCTCCACCGGCGGAAGCACTCGGCGGCTGCGGCGAGCTCCACATCCTTCACCTTGTTCCCAGGGTCCCAGGCGATGCCGATCGTCGGCGCGTCGGGCGCCGTCCGGTGTGCCCGGAAGCGCGTCAGCAGCCAGCCCCAGAGCTGCTCCAGAGAAGTCGGGGATGCCGCCGGCAGCGACAGGCCGAGCTCGCTGGCCAGATCTCGCAGACTGCCGATGGAGAGGTGTTGGTACACCGAGCCCTCGACGTTGTTGAAGTTGGCCTCGATGACGCGGGGTACGATCTCCTGCCCCTGCCGTTGGAGGAAGGTGTCATAGCGACCCATGAGGTCGGCAGCTCGAGGGGTCCGCCCGACATCGAGGAGGCGGACCACCTGCGCGTTCTGCAGCGAAGCCAGGACGCGGGCCCGGGATGTCGGCACCTCCAGCGAGCGGGCCAGTGCCTTGTGCAGCGCGCTCGTCAAGTAGGGGAGGTGGGTCCGAGCCAGCTTCTGGGCCGATGCAGGAGTCTCGTCGATCGTCAGGAAGACGGGGAGCCTCTCGGTCCCCAGCCGAAAGCCCGATGCCCCCAGCTCGGCCTCCCAGACCGGTTGGTACTCGCGGATGAAGCGCTCACCACCCAACCTCTCGATGCGCTCGATGACAGGGATCAACGCATCAACCTCGTCGATGTTCCGGGGCGAGCAGCTCGGGCGGCGCGTATTCGGTCATCGCCTCGAATCAACCACGCCGACGGCCGCGGCGAAAGGGTCCACGGTCCCAACGAGAGGCGCGCCCGACCCGTCGGCTCCCTACTCACGGTTTCGGGGACTTTGACCGGCAGCGGCCCGGGATCGACCCCTCTCGAGCCGTTGCCGGATGCGTCGGACCGTCAGGGTCGGCGGTCGATGCCGGGAACAGGCTGCGGGCGAACGCTGCGGCTTCTTCGACCGACAGCTCCCTGCCCCGCTGCTGGGCCTCGAGGAACCGCTCTGGCTCGGTGTCCGCCCGTAGCGCACCGAGTAGCCGATCGGATGCCGGTGGCTCCAGCATGCTCGCCCTCTCTCGCGCCGCGCCGGCCGCTGACACCAGGGTGGTGGCTGCGAGCGCCCTTCCTTCTCGGCCGAGCACCACACCGAGCCCGTCGAGGCACTCGGCCACACCGGCGAAATCGCCGACGTCTTGTCGCACCGCTCCTGCGGCCAGGAAGCAGCGCGTCGCCTCGTCGAGCTGCCCGCGTCGAGTCGCAACCTCCCCCAGGTTCTTCGGCGTCGACGCCGTGCAGCGCGGATCGCCGAGGCGGCGGTACTCGTCCAGCGCATCGCGGTAGTGCTCGGCCGCCGCGTCGAGGCGCCCCTCGAGCAGGTCGATGTCGGCCAGCGTCGAGCGCACGTGCAGCGCGGCAATGCGGTTCCTCAGGCCGGTCCAGAGCTGGACGCTCTGCTCGCACCAGGCGGCGGCTGCGTCGAGATCACCATCGAAGCGGGCGAGGGAACCGAGGTCCCACAACGTCCTGGCCTCGCCGCTCCTGCACCGGCGCCGTCGCCAGTCGGCGAGGCTGGCCTGCAGCAGCGCTCGGGCCTCGGCGTGCTCCCCTCGCATCATGACCAGCCAGGCGAGGTAGCGCCGAGCCCGATGGAGATAGTGGTCCGGGTCGGCGCGCTCGAAGATCTCGATGCTCGAGCGCAGGAGGCGCTCGCCCTGGTCCAGCTGGCCGCAGTCGCGGCGGGCCAGCCCCAGCGCGGTCTGAGCCCTTGCGACGCCCACATCGTCACCCAGCCGGCGGAAGATGGTCAACGCCTGCTCGGCCAGCGGAATCGCCCGCAGCCCCTCGCCGTGATCGGCGGCTGCGTCACCAGCGAGCCAGGCCGCTCGTGCCCGCCGGAGCGGATCGAGCTCGGGTCTGTCGACGAGCCGCTCCAGCGTGTCGATCAGCTCCGGGACCTGGTAGGTCATCGTCCAGTAGCGATCGAGGCACACCGCCAGGTCGACCGCGGTGGCCGGGTCCTCCACGCTGGCGAACCGCAGCGCGCTCCACACGTTCGCGTCGTCGGCCTGGACCAGCTCGAGCCACGCGAGCTCGTCGGGGCCATCGAGGTGGCGGGCTGCTCGGCCGGCGACCTCGAGGTAGTGGCGGCAGTGGCGTCGCTGGGCGGTGCCGAGCGCATCGCTCGAGCGGAGGCGCTCGCGGGCGAACTCGCGAAGCGTCTCGAGCAGGCGATACCGAGCACGATGGCCGACGCTCGTCGTCTTCATGACGAGCGACTTGTCCACGAGCTCGCTCACGACGGCGAGAACGTCGTCGCTCCCGATGCGTCGGGGCGCGCACACCGCCTCCACCGCCTCCAGGTCGAAGCTCCCGGCGAACACGCCCATTCGCTCGAAGACCGCCTTGGCGTGATCGGAGAGCAGCTCGTAGCTCCAGGCGATCGCAGCGTCGAGGTTCTCGTGATGCGCCAGCTCGCCTGCCCGGGCCGGGGCCAGATCGACGCGACGGTCGATCAGGTCGAGGATCTCCTCGAGCTCGACGACGCGCACACAGCTCGCGGCGATCTCGATGGCGAGCGGGAGACCGTCGAGACGGGCGCACACGTCTTCGACGACTGCTCGATTGCGGTCGTCGACCCCGAAGCCGGGCGCGACCAGCGATGCTCGCTCGGCGAAGAGCGCCACAGCCTCGGCCTCACCCGGGTCTTGGATGGGGGAGTGGAGGGTGAGTGGCGGAATCGGCACGATTCGCTCGCCGGCCACACCGAGTGGCTGGCGGCTGGTGGCCAGCACCGTGACGCTCGGGCAGGAACGGACCACGCGGCTCGCGAGGTCGGCGGCAGCCTCGACGAGGTGCTCACAGTTGTCGATGACCAGCAGGGTGGGCCCGAAGTGGGCCAGGGCCCGGACGACGACATCGTCGATCGTCAAGCCGGGCTGCTCGCCCAGGTCGAGCACGCCTGCGACGGTGCGGGCCACCTGGGCGCCGACGGAGAGCGGCGCCAATTCGACGAACCAGATGCCTCCCTGGTGGTGGGAGGCGACGCTGCGGGCGACTTCCATCGCGAGACGGGTCTTGCCCGTGCCGCCTGGCCCGGTCAGGGTGACGAACCGGCTCTCGTGCAGCAGCTCGGCCAGCCGTTGGCACTGGTCGCGCCGACCGACGAAGCTCGTGAGCAGGACCGGCAGGTTGGTCGGTGGGTCTGCCGGCCCGCCCGCCGCTGCCGGGGTCACCGCACCATCGAAGACCTGCCGCTCGAGCTCTTGGAGCTCGGGCCCTGGTTCGATCCCGAGCTCCTCCCCGAGCCTCGCCCGGACCCGCTGGTAGGCCCGCAGTGCCTCCGCCTGACGGTTCGATCGGCCGAGGGCGAGGATCAGCAGGCGCCACAGGCCCTCGTGGAGAGGATGGAGCGCAACGAGGTCCTCCAGCTCTCCGACCACCTCCCGGTGGCGGCCCTGCTCGAGCTCCACTTCGAGCCGTTGCTCCTCGATCGCCACCCGCAGCTCGGCGAGCCGCGCCCGCTCGGCCGATGCGAAGCCGGCATCGATGTCGGCGAGGGGCTCGCCACGCCACTGGTCGGCCGCCCTCGCGAGCGCATCGCTCGCCTCGGGGAGCCGGCGGGCGGCCCGGGCTCCTCGCGCCCGCTCGACGAGCGCGAGCACGTCGTCGGCGTCGACCACGCAGTCGCCGATGATCGCGTATCCCCCGTGCCTGCTGACCAGCACCTCGCTGCCGCCGCGATGCAAGACCTTGCGCAGCTCGGACACGTACTTCTGCAAGGTCTTCACCGCCGTTGCCGGCGGAGCGCTGTCCCAGACCGCATCGATGAGCGCGTCCGTGGACACCACGCGTCCGGCGTCGACGATCAACCGGGCCAGGACCGTGCGCTGGCGGGCGCCACCGAGCGGGAGCTGCTGGCCGTCTCGCACGGCCTCGAGGGGACCCAGGATCCGCAGCTCGAGCAAGCGACCGTCCTCTCACACGTGGCTTCTACCGACTCCCCACCAGCTTCCCACCAGCTTCCCACCAGCTGGTGCCAACGTCGACCCTACCGATGAGTAGATGCGACTGGAGACGCCGATGGACGAGGAGACGCCAGTGGTCGACGGATTGGTCGACGCGCTGGTGGACGAGGACCGCAAGGTCCTGTGGCTGTGATCGGAGGAGACATGACCAAGACCCTGACGATGGTGTTGATGGATCCGCCCTACGAGACCGAGACGACGACGACCGCACTGCGCATCGCCGATGCCGCGATGGGCAAGGATCATCGGGTCCAGGTCTTCGCCTATGAGGGCGCGGTCAACCTGACCATGGCCGAGCAGGCCCCGCACCCCAATCCGGTCAAGGGAACGTCGGTGGAGGAGGAATCGCATCCGACGACGAAGGACTGGATCGAGGCGCTCTATGCGGCTCACGGCGATCAGCTCGATTGGATCAACTGCGGGCTCTGTGTCGACGAGCGCGGCGCAGGCCGCACGATCCACGGGCCCCGGCGAGGTGGACCGGGTGACTTCGTGTCGTGGATGGAGGCATCGGATCAGACGCTCGTCATCCCGACACGGTGAACGACATGAAGGCACGACGAAGAAGGAGCGAACGATGACCAGTGTGTTGAGCGTGGTTTCCACCGGCTACCGGGCGACGATCGAGGAGCAGGACGACACGATCCTGTGGTTCACCGCCATGTGCAGCAGCGCAGGGGTCGACGTCTCGGTACTGCTCGAGGGCAATGCCGTCAACTATCTCGTGACCGGCCACGATGTCGGCGGCCTGCGCTTCGGCGAGCTCGAGGTCGAGCATCCCCCGGTTCTCGACCGGGATGTCGCTGATCTCGTTGCCAAGGGGGTGAAGATCCACTACATCCGTGAGGACCTGGATGCGCTCGGTGTCGCCGAGGATCGACTACTCGATGGGGTCACGCCGGTGAAGCGCGCCGAGTTGCCCGTGCTGTTCTCGAACCATGGTCAGATCTGGCGGTGGTGAGGAGCGCGGGTACACGACCCGGGCCCAGGCCGACCGGATCGGTGAGCTGGCCGGCCTCGGCCCCGGCGTCCGGGTGCTCGACATCGGCACCGGGGCGGGCTGGCCCGGGCTCTACCTGGCGGCGAAGACCGGATGCGAGGTGGTGCTGTCGGACGTGGCGCACGCGGGGCTGGTGGAGGCGGCTCACCGAGCTCGGTCCCGGAGGATCACCGGCCACGTCGGGGCGATGATCTCGAGCGGGTCGGCGCCCGGAGCTCGCTCGGCGTCGATCGACGTCGTGTTGCACGGCGACGTGCTCTGCTGCCTCGAGGACAAGGAGGCCATGCTGGAGGAGACCCACCGCGTGCTGCGATCCGGTGGCCTGACCGTCTACACCGCGATCCACACCGCACCGGGTCTCGACCGTGCCATCCACCGCCGTGCGGTCACAGTCGGTCCGCCGTTCTGCGACGCTGTGGCGTCCTATGACGTGCTGACCGAGCGAGCGGGCTTCGTCGACGTGGAGGTGCACGACGTCACCGCCGAGTACCTCGCGGTCGCACGGCGCAAGCTCGAGGCCACCGAGCGGCTCGCCCCGCAGCTGAGCCAGTGGTCGGGGCAGGCCGAGGTGGCCGAGCGCATCCGGCGACGAAGCGATGCGGTGGAGGCGATCGAGGCCGGGTTGCTGCGCCGAAGCATGGTTCTCGGACGGCGGCAGGCTGTTCCGCCCAGCACGGCGGCAGGCTGTTCCGCCCTGCTCAGCCGATCGAGCCCTCGGTGACCGGCGCCGCGCTCGGATCGTGACTCCAAGAGACTGACGTCCGGCCCTACGGATCGCTCGTGATGACGCCCATGATGAGGGTGGCATCGACGAAGGGACTCCACGATCCGGACCTGTGCGAGCCGGATTGCCCTCGAGCTCGGAGGGCCTCATGGCTGATGTGTTCATCTCCTACTCACGACAGGATCGAGCGGTGGTCGGGCGACTCGATGCCGCTCTCCAGCGAGCGGGCATCGATACATGGGTCGACTACGAGGACATTCCGCCGTCGTATGACTGGCTCCAACAGATCAAGGAGGGCATCGACGAAGCGTCTGCGGTCGTCTGTGTCCTGAGCGACGACTACCTCGACTCGGAGATATGCACCATCGAGTCCGGCTACGCGGAAGAGGCCGGCAAGCGAATCATCCCCGTGGTCATCGAAGACCTGGAGCGACGGTCGATGCCGACTTCGGTGTCCACACCCAACTGGATCCTCGTCGAGTCGACCGACGACCTGGACGAAACCGTCCAGCAGCTCTCGGTCGCGATCACGGCGGACCCGGACTGGACCAGGCTCCACACGCGCTTGGTGATCCGTGCCAGGGATTGGGACGGGGCGGGCAGGCGCCGACACGGTGTGCTGCGGGGCCGTGAGCTGCGAGCTGCGGCCGAGGCGATCGACGTGGCTCGCCCGGCCGGCCAGCCGCAGCCGACCGATCTCCAGCGGCAGTTCGTGGCCCATAGCCAGCACGTTGCCTCCACCCGGCGGGCGATGGGGGTTGGCACGGCGATCCTGGCTGCGGCCGGCCTCCTGGTCGCCGGTGTGCTCGTGCTCGTCGAGCGCCAGCGCGCCCAACGGAGTGAAGCGGTGGCGGACTCGCAGGAGCTCGCAGCGCTGGCGGTCGAACACCTGGAGGACGATCATGACCTCGCCCTCCTGCTGGCGGTCGAGGCGGCGCAGACCGACCTCAGCCGCGAGGCGTACGGCACGCTGATCCAGGCGGCGCTCCATCTCCCGAACATCGAGCATCACCTCCACGGCTTCGATGGACAGATTCGCGGCGCCGCGTTCGTGGCGGGCGGTCGACGTCTGGTCGCAGCCGGCGAGGGCGGCCGGCTCATGGCGTGGTCGGTCGACGACGGTGAACCGGTCGCCGACGTCAGGGGCGGCGTGCTCTCGATCCACGCGGTCGCCGGCTCCCCTGACGGCGAGCGCCTCGCAACCGGGGACGACTCGGGGAACGTGATCCTGTGGGACGTCGAGACGCTCGAGTCTCGGCACGTGCGCACTGCAGACGGGAGTGGCGGCGTTCGCAGCCTGGCATTCTCACCTGACGGACACCTCCTGGCGAAGGGTGGCGCCGACGGCGTCGTCGAGATCTGGGCGACAGACGACCTCGACGCACCGCTCGACAGCGTGCTCGCGCAGACGACCGAGATCCGGGATCTGGCGTGGTCACCGGACGGCGGCCGGCTGGCGGTCGTCCATGGTCGAGGCGTGGACATCCTCGATCACGCCGCAGGCTACTCGCTCGAGCACTCCATCGAGATCGGCGAGCCGTCGGTCGCGTCCTGGGAGGCCGACAGCTCCGCCCTGGCGGTCGGCGGTCGCGACGGGTACGTCCACCTGTACGCCGTGGGCGGTCGGGACGGGGCCGACGACGACTTGATCTGGCGGTCCACCAGCCGGCACGACGGCTGGGTCACCGCGATCGATCACGGACCGGACGGCAAGGTCCGATCGGCCGATTCGCACGGCACCGTCCGCGTGTGGAACCCACCGGGCGATACGGATGCCGAGGCCGTGTGGACGGCACACGCGGGCCGGATCACGGCGCTCGTGCACTCCGATGGACGATTCGCAACCACCGGCGTCGACGGCACCACCGTCCTCTGGACCACTGGCCGCAGCCCCGGGTTGTTCGAGCCGATCGTCGACTACGACACGCTGACTGGACTGGCGGGCGAGCCGTGGCAGTCGATGACCGCCGCGAGCCTGTTCGACGGGAGCATCGTCACCCACGACGAAGCGGCTTCGGAGACGATCGCCGTGATCGACACCGTCGACGGCAAGATCCGAGATCTCGTGCTCGCACGGGAAGGTACCGTCGTCATCGCCGTCGACGACGCCGGGAGGATCATGCAGGCGGCCGTCGACAGCACCGGGGGCGGGCCGGTCCAGTTGTCCCAGGGGTCCTCGCCGGTCGGCGCCATCACCACCGATCGCGACGGTCGCCTCGTGTCGTGGGTCAGCGATGATGGATCGGTCACACTGTACGACGCAGCCAGCGGATCGGTCCTGGCACGGGCCGAGACCGAGCTCTCCGACGCCGTCGACATGTCGCTGGATCTCGTCCGCAACGAGCTGGCGATCGTTGGTGCCAGCGAGCGGGTGACGCGTCTCGCCCTCGACGACCTGGCGCCGCTCCCACCGCTCGGGAGCGTCCACGAGGACTGGATCGATGCGGTGGCCTACTCGCCGGACGGGTCCGCGCTCGTGACCGGTGGGTCGGGAGAGTTGGTGGTGTGGGAGCTCGATACCGACGCGCACCGCGTGCTGCCCGACTTGCATGGGGCCCGCATCATGGCGATGGACTTCAGCCTCGACGGTTCGCTGCTGGCGACCGGCGACGCGGCCGGCACCGTGATCCTCTGGGCCGCTGATGCGGGCTGGCAGCCGCTCGGCGCCCGGATCGGACTCCCCGAGATGTCGTCGGGCGTCGAGGAGATCGTCTTCTTGCCAAGGGGTTCCCTGATCCTGGCCGGGGGTGGACTGGCGACGGTCGTCAGCCTCGAGCCCCTCGCTGTGCAAGACGTGCTCTGCGACGTCGCAAACCGTGCGCTCACCGACGAGGAGAAGGAGCGATTCGGGATCCGGGCCGACCGGGACGACGCATGCGCCACGGCCGTGAGCTCCCCGGCGGCAACCCGATCTGCTCCATCCGACGGCACGACCCTCGATGGGGAGGTGTCACCGGCTGCGCCGGCGCCCCACGTCGAGGCGACGCCGGGCGGCCAACCTGTCCCGATCGTCCTGACGGGCCACACCGACTGGGTGTTCTCGGTTGCCTGGTCGCCGAGCGGTTCGCTCCTCGCATCGGCCAGCGGCGACCGCTCGGTCGTGCTGTGGGACACCACGAGCGGCGAGCCCATCGGTCCGTCGCTAACCGGTCACGACGACGAGGTGAGGACGGTCGCCTGGTCACCGGATGGCATGACCCTGGCGTCGGCGGGCGGCGAGACGATCGTGCTGTGGGACGCCGCAGGCGGCGACCCGATCGGCGCGCCGCTCACCGGCCACGGGGGCAGGATCAATGCTGTGGCGTGGTCACCTGACGGCACGCGCCTGGCGAGCGCGAGCGGGGACGGCACGGTCCGGATCTGGGATGCTTCGGGCCGCGAATCGGCGCGCGGATCCCCGAGCGACCCCGCCGCCGCGGTCCGCTCGGTCGCCTGGTCTCCCGACGGCCGGCGACTCGCCGTCGTGACGATGGACGGGACCATTGCGCTCTGGGACAGCCCCGACGTCGAGCTCGACCCACGACTCGTCATCGGATCGGAGGCTTGGACGCTCGCGTGGTCGCCCGACAGCACCCGCCTGGCGAGTGGTGGTCAGGACAAGACCATCCGACTCTGGAATGCCGATACCGGCGACCCGATCGGCGAGCCGTTGGTCGGTCACGATCTGTGGGTGAACGCGGTCGCCTGGTCGCCGGGCGGCGATCGGCTCGCCAGCGTCAGCGATGACGGCACCGTGCGCCTCTGGGACCCGGCGTCCGGTGAGCAGATCGGGGTCGAGCTCATCGGACACACCGACTCGGCGCTGGCGATCGCCTGGTCGCCCGACGGGCAGCGCGTCGCCTCGGCGGGAGCGGACGGAACCATCCGGATCTGGACGGTCACGTCCTGACGCAGCACACCCGGCCACGAGTTCCGATATCGGGAGCCAGATCGGGTTCGACGGCACTGGTCGAGATCCCCGCGCCGCGTCGTACTACAGTGTCCCCAGTGCGGCTGGCGAGTGGCCGACAAGGGGGCGAACGATGCGTCGTGTGGTAACCGTGATCATCTCGGTGTTGAGTGTGGCGGCGCTGACCGGCACCGCCGGCGCCGTGGAGCCTGTCGATCGGCCCACTGCTGTGGTCGCGCTGGGCGACAGCTACATCTCCGGCGAAGCCGGCCGCTGGGAGGGCAACAGCTCGTACGACTTCGGCGATCGGCGAGGCACCGATCGGGCTGCGTATCGCAATCGGTGGGGTTGGTGGCGCTACGACCAGCGCCGCGTCTACGGCGAGACCGGGGCGTCGGGCTGCCACCGATCCGATGTCGCTCCCGTGCTCTCGAGCGGCATCGCCGTCGACGAGCTGATCGACCTGTCCTGCTCGGGCTCCGCCACCCGCAACCTGATCCGAGCGGCCAATGGCGGGTCCGGTCGGAGGGGCGAGGCGTCCCAGGCCGATCAGCTGGCGGCGGTGGCCACGACGCACGACATAGAGATGATCGTGGTCTCGATCGGCGGGAACGATCTCGGGTTCGCCAGCATCATCATCGACTGCGCGCTCGACTACCTGTTCAGCACGCCGCGGCGACCCAGAACCTGCAACGAGGACCAGCAGCGGGCCATCGACGAGAAGATGGTCGCTGCCATGACCGGCGTCGGCGCGGCGCTCGACGAGATCCGGGCGGTGATGAGTGATGCCGGCTTCGCCGATGCCGACTATCGGCTCGTGCTCCAGAGCTACCCGTCGCCGGTTCCGAGCGGCGACGAGTTCCGCTATCGCGAGTCGGGCTGGAGCCGAATACTCAGCGGTGGCTGCCCGTTCTGGAACGAGGACGCAACCTGGGCCCGGGACTCGTTCGTGCCACAGTTGAGCGCCAACCTGGCGGCGGTGGCGGCGTCCCGGGGGGTGGAGTTCCTCGACCTGCAGGACGCGCTCGAAGGGCGTGAGGTGTGCGCCACGACGACCTCCCAGGGCAGCGGTGCCGACGCCGAGTGGGGCCGGTTCCTGGTCACCGGCCTGCTGCAGGGCGAGGCCCAGGAGTCGCTGCACCCGAACGCCCTCGGGCAACGGGCCAACGGCACCTGTCTCGGGCTCGTGTTCGCCGCCCCGTCAGGTGACTACCGCTGCGACAACGTGGCCGGCGCCGGACCGGAGAAGATGATCCTCACCGCCCTATAGGCCTGTAAGAGGATCAGCCGGTAGGCGGACCGGTTCGGAAGCGACGCCGACGGCCCGAGCCGGACTCCGCTCGTGACGGCGATGCGCTGCTCGTGGGGCCCAACCCGAGCAGCCACGCGATCGCCAGCCCGGTCGTGAACAGGACCAGCAGCAGGCGACCGAGCATGACGAGCTGACGATCTCCGGCGACGCCGGGTGGATCGAGGCCGATCACGACCAGCGTCGCCACGATCGTCAGGATCAGCGCGACGACGATGTAGGGGATCGCCAGTCTCCTCGCGGGAAGGCCGGCGATGCGCCCGGTCACGACCGACATGGCCACGGCTGCGACGGCGACCAGTAGCACGACGACGAGTCTCATCGCTCCGTCGCCCTGTCCCGGATTGGCGGCGGCGAGCAGGAGGAGGGTGGCGGCGATGAGGGAGTAGGCAGCAGCGAATCCGACGAGCAGAGGCTGCTGCTCGCCTGCGCCGTAACGCGAGAGCCCTGCGGCCAGCACGAAGGTCGCAACCGCCAGCAGCCCGACGACCAGAGCCTGGAGACCGGACACACGGCCGAGCAGGAGTTGGACGATCAGGGTCACCAATATGACGATGGCGGCCACGTAGGCCACCGTCCCCCCCAGTCTGGCGACCGGCCGGGTGATGTTCGTTGCGGGCTCGGCGCCGCCTGCCGGACCTTCGGACATGTCGTCACGAGTCTAGTATCAGCTCGCCCTGCGCCTGGCCGGAATCCGGGGCGGGCGATCGATCAGAGGCCGGCCACCACCATGCCGGCCACCGAGCCGAGGGCCAGGAACGGCCCGAAGCCGAAGGTCACATCCCGGCGGCGGTGGACGACGATGAGGATCAGGGCCACCGCGGCCCCGGAGATCGCGCAGACGTAGACGGTGGTCATCACCACGTCCCGACCGAACCAGCCGGCGATCGTGCCGACGGTGAGCGCCAGCTTGGCATCCCCCAGTCCGAACCGCAGGACCACGAATGCCAGCGCGAAGGCCAGGCCGATCCCCAGTGATCCGAGCGCGGCGGTGGCGTCGGAGCGGGCGATGCTGCCGCCGAGCACGGCCAGCGCGGTGGCACCGGCCAGGGGCAGGGTGATCCGGTTCGGCAGGCGCTGCTCGGCGACGTCGATGACCGACAGCACCCCGTACGACAGCACCGCGATCGACAACAGGAGGGCAACGGCGGGATCGGCCCGGTGGCCGGCGGCCACGGCGATGGTGGCCACGGCGGTGGCGGTACCGATGGCGACCCGGACCGCAGCGTGATCGGTGGTCAGGTCGCGCTCGGTTGCACAGGCAACGGCCGACCGGCTCACGCCTGGTCCGCCCCCGGGCTCCACCGGCTCTGGTGGGCCATCGCGACGGCCTGGAGCTGGGAGGTGACACCGAGCTTGCGCAGCACGCTCTTGATCTGGGCCCGGATCGTGGACACCGAGACGTAGTTCTGCTCGGCCAGCAGTGCGGGGCTCCGACCGTCCATCAACCCGGCCAGCACTTCCCGCTCGCGGGGCGAGAGCTCGGCGAAGAGGGCCTGGCGCTCGTCCTGCTCGGCCATCAACCGGTCGAGCTGAACCGCCAGCTCGGCTCGCTGAGTGGCCCGGACCGCCTGCCCCCCGGCCACCTGGAGGATCGTCTCGACGATGTCGGTCAACGGCTCCGACTTGGACAGCACAGCCTCGGCCCCCGCGCCCGACGATCGGGCGAGGAGCTGCAGCTCGGTCTCGCCGGTCAGGACCACGACCCGGATCTCCTGCTCCGCCAACGGGCTGATGAGGGCCGACCCGCCACCCGGGAACGGCAGGCCGAGGTCGACGACGACGCAGTCCGGCGGGCGGGACGAGATCGTGTCCAGCAGCTCCTCCGCGCCGACCGTCGGGTCGAGCTGGTCGGTGTCGACCCCCGAGCGCTCGAGCTCGTTGCGCAGCGCCGTCGCCAGCAGTGGGTGGTCTTCGATGATGGCGATCCGCCGCTGCTCCATCAGGCCACCGCCACCGGGGCCAGGGACCTCAGGCTGAGGACGAAGGTGGTGTGACCGGCTGCGGCAGGACCCACGCGCAGCTCGGCACCGTTGATGTCGGCCAGCATTCGGGCCCGGGCCAGGCCCAGCCCCTCGCCGTCGGGATGGGTGGTGAGCCCCCGGCGGAAGACGGCGTCGGGCTCACCGGCCGGCAGCTCCCCGGGATTGGACACCGAGAGCCGGGTGATCCCGTCGCCGGTGACGATCTCGACCGCGATGGGGCCGGGGCGACCGTGCCGCTCGGCGTTCGACAGGAGGTTGTCGACGATGGCGAGGACCTCCGACTCCTCACCCCAGGCTGTGGCCTCCCCGGGGGTTCGGAGGCAGATCTGGACCCCTGCTGCTCGGCGGGCGGCCACCAGGTTCCCGACCCTTTCGACCAGATCGAAATCGGCGACCGTGCGGGCTCCGGTGAGCGTCAGGCGGCGGAGGCGGGCGGCCTCGGCCCGCAACGGTCCGGCCAGCTCGTCATCGAAGGAGCCGATCGCGGCCTCGATGGCCAGCAGCCCGCTTCGCAGGTCGTGAAGCAGTTCCTCGACCTGCGAGACCTCGTGCTCGATGCGCTTGCGGGACTCGATCAGCTCGACCAGGGAGCGGTGCTCGGCCAGCTCGAGATCGACCAGCAGGCCGTAGAGGCAGATCATGCCCGCAACGGCCGCCAGCAGGGCAGGGGAGGTGGAATCCGTGGCGGCGGGGTCGACCCGGACCAGGGCGGCCACGATCGCCAGGCCGCACGAGCCCAGACCTCCGAACACCTCGAGCCAGTGGGCCAGCCGCAGGCCCTTGGTCAGGAGCGCGACGGCCAGGGTGCCGGCGGCCAGGACCACCAGCGACGTGAGGATCCGGGAGCCGGGACCGCCGGCGACGAAGGTCGACCACGACCAGACCGCCCCCGGGCCGATGAGGACCGCAGCGATGGCGCCGGCCCACCCGTTGCGGATGGCCAGCGCCCGGTGGGCGGCGAGAACACCGGCGATGGCGAACGTGGTGGCGGCGACGACCCCGAACTGGGACGAGGTGCCGGCAGGTAGGTCGATGGCGCCTGCCAGTTCGGCCGCGGCCAAGCTCAGCAGGATGGCGATGACCGCCGTGAAGGCGACGAACGCCCGGCCGACCGGCGGTCCGGCCCGCGCTCCCGTTGGGTTCCGTGCGTACTCAGCGATCGACGACGTGGTCATGCCACAGCTCCATGAATGAGCCCTCCGTACCGCGCCGCATTCGACAATAACAAGCCGCTGGCTGCCTGCCTACCCCACACTCCAGAAAGGTGCAGGGTAAAGTCACATGTGCTTGTCGAAGCATTGCGCCGCATGGACCGGGATGAAGCGAGGTTCTTCTGGCTCCATCTCCATCAAATCCCAAATATGGGGGATGTAGTGGCCGGCCCCTGGGCTCATGATGACGGTGCAAGCTACCACAAGGCGAGGAGTACCTCATGATCAAAATGGTTCTTTGGACAGGTTGGTTCAAAGCGAGTCTGAGCAGCGAGCGGGGGGCCGGCCTGGCCGAGTACGCCCTTCTGCTGTTCGTCGTGGCAGTGGCCGCCGCCACCGTCATCACGGCTTTCGGTGCTGACATCATCGCTGCCTTCCAGGAGGCCACCGACTCACTTCCCTCCGAAGCACCGGCGCCCGCACCTTGAGGAATCTCCTCAGCGGAGGGTCTCCGGAGGCCTGACAACCGGGCCCTCCGGCTGCAACGGCGGTCCCCGTGCCGCCGCACAGCGGGAGCACCCTGTCGCAACCGCCGCAGCGACAGGGTGCTCCTACATCCGCCGGCCAGGTGACAGGGGACCGACGATGACTGGGTGTATAGACCAGAATCATCCGACGTGTCTAACAATTTTTCACAACCTCTCACCATGGTTGAGCGCATACCTCTTTCTAGAAAAGGGTGCCTGTAACTGCGGCTTCCCCCCACTAGCTGTGTGTTGCTTCATGTCGAACTATTGCCATAGAAGAGTCAGCACGGGACCAGTTCCTAGCTGATTTTGCTGCGGTCAGCAACCTCAAAATAAAACAACCAAATGAATCGCCATTGACCCTTGTCAAAGCGTGTCATCCGTCGCTAGTTTGCTCCAGGACGGGTGCGGGCCCGAGAGAGTCGGGCAAACGGCACCCGACGGAAGGAAGCGATGAGGCGACTGCGGAGGACGGGAGCGGGAGGCCGGTGTCCCGTGCCGAGCGAGCGAGGAGCCAGCCTGGCCGAGTTCGCCCTGGTGCTGCCCGTCCTGTTGATGGTCCTGTTCGGGATCATCGAGTTCGGGCTGGTCTTCAGTCGGTCCCAGGCAGTCGAGGCCTCGGCTCGGGAGGGCGGCCGCCTGGCGTCGCTGTCGTCGACCACGAGCGCTGACGTCTCGAACCGGGTCGACGCAACCCTGGGTGGTACGACGTTCTCCAGCCCGCCCGAGGTCTCGATGGTCCCCGCCGGCGGCTGCGCCGGCCGAGAGGGTGAGTCGGTGACGGTGACCGTCAGCGCCCCGCACCGGATCGCCATCCCCTTCGTCCTGGACCGCGAGGTGACCCTGACCGGTCAGGCGGTGTTCCGATGCGAGGCCTGATCGCGTCGGCCGCTGCCAACCAGGTCTTGCGTCGCCGGCTGCGGGCCATCCGCTCCGACGAGCGGGGGGCTTCGCTGGCCCTGGTGGCCCTGTCCCTCGTGTGGATTCTGGGCCTGGCCTCCCTGGTGGTCGACGTCGGTGACGGCTGGCTCAGCCGTCAGACGCTGATCTCGGCCACGGACGCCGCAGCCCTCGCCGCAGCCCAGGATCTGGTCGCACAGCCCTGGGACGAGGCGGGGGCGTGCGCCACCGCAGGTACCTACGTGGCCGGCAATGCGGTGGCGGCCACCATGACCAGCTGTGAGGTCACCGCCCTCGGCAACGGAGGGCGGATCACCGTCACCGCCTCCGAGGACCTCGAGACCACCTTCGTCGAGCTCGGGACCGAGGGCGGGGGGTCGGTCCACTCGGTCTCCACCGCCACCTGGGGGCCGCCCCTCACCGTGACCGGGCTCAGCCCGTTCGGCCTGTGCTACGACGGGTCGTCCGAGCTTCGCCAGCTGATCGACAACCCGCCGACCGCACCGACCTGGGTCCAGGTGGACTACTTCAAGGACGACCCGGCGGCCTGCGGCGGCCCGTCCAGCGCCGGCAACTTCGCCACTGTCGACTTCGAGGGCGGGACAGGAACCACCGAGATCCGGGCCTGGATGCTCGATGGCTATCCGGGCCAGCTCGGCTTCGAGCCCCCGACCGCTTCCAACTGCGACGGCGGTGTCACCTGCTACGAGCGACCCTACGCCAGCAGCGCCATCATGGGGGAGCTCCAGCTGCTCCGGAGCAGCCAGAGTCACGTCGGCTTTCCGGTGTTCGACTACGCCGACGCAGACGAGGTCCATCTCATCGGCATGGTTCGGGCCCGCCTCCACGACTTCGAGCTCGACGGGTCACCGGCGAGCTGGAACATCGAGCTGAAGGTCGATCCAGGGCTCGTCACGGGAACCTGCTGCGGGCCGCCCGGTTACCTCTCGGGCAACGAGGTCATCGCCATCTGCGGGGTCGATCCCGGCGCCTATCTGGCCTGCGAGCCGAGCACCGGCCCATGAGTCGAGAGGAAGCGATCGGTCGGGAGGGGAGCACATGACCAGGCGCATCGTCGGGGTCGTCGTCGCCATCCTGCTGGCCCTGGTCGGGACGCTGGCGCTGGTGGCCTACGTGAGCAGTGCCGAGCAGCGTGCTCTGGCCGGTGAAGAGCTGGTCGAGGTCTACGTCGTCGCCACCCCCATCGCCAGCGGAACCGCCACCGAGGACATCGAGGCCCTCGTCACCGTCGAACGGGTCCCGGTCAAGGTCCGGGCTCGGGGAGCCGTCGACAGCCTCCCGGCGCTCGCCGGCCAGGTGGCGGCTGTCGACCTGATGCCGGGGGAGCAACTGGTGGCCGGCCGATTCGTGCAGCGGTCGGAGTTCGCCGATCGGGCGATCGGGATCGACGTCCCCGAGGACATGGTCGAGGTCACCGTCGAGCTCGACCCGCAGCGAGCGATCGGCGGGTTGCTCGAAGCGGGCCAGACCGTTGCCGTCTTCGCCTCGTTCGACCCGTTCCAGCTCAGCCGGACCGTGGTGCCCATAGATGGCGAGGCGGTGCCGGTGCCCTCCGCGGTGGCCGACGATGTCGTCGGCACCACCCCCAACACCACCGACCTGCTGTTGCGGAAGGTGCTCGTGACCGCGGTCCAGGAACGATCGGACCCGTCGGTCCAGGATGACGACCGGCGCCTGAGCACCGCCCCCGAGGGCACGGTGTTCGTGACCCTGGCCCTCGCTCCCTTCGATGCCGAGCGGCTGGTGTTCACCGCCGAGTTCGGCGAGCTCTGGCTGGCCATCGAGCGGGAGACCGTGCCCGAGACCGACGAGCCAGGTCAGACCAGGGGCAGCGTGCTGCTCGACCGGCCGGGGCCGAGATGATAGGGGCGAAATGAGCGGAATCACGATCTTGTCGGGAAACCCCGGCCTCGAGGACGTCTTCGTCGACCTGTTCGGCCGGGCGGTGCCGGTGCGCCGGATCTGGTCCGACCAGTGGCGGGACCCGATCGAGGTGGCCATGGACGCGTGCGCCGCCGACCCCGAGCTCGTGGTGCTCGGAGCCGACGCCGGGATCGACCTGACCCAGCTCGTCGTTCCCGAGATCGACCGCCTGTTCCCGTCGGCCACCATCTTGTGCCTGGTGGCCCGACTCGATGTCGCCACCTCGCTCACCCTGCTCAGGCTGGGAGCCCGCGACGTGGTCCTCGAGGCCGGGACCCGGCGGGAGTTCCAGACCGCCGTCGAGCCGATCCTCCACCTTGCCCAGTCCCGTCACCGGCAGCGACGCCAGGCGGCGAGCCAGATCAGGCGACGGGTCATCACCGTGGTCAGCCCGAAGGGAGGCAGCGGCAAGACCACCGTGGCGGTCAACCTGGGGATCGGGCTGGCCCGCCGAGCTCCGAAGCAGGTCGTGCTGCTCGACTTCGACGTCCAGTTCGGCGACTGTGCAGCGGCGCTCGGCCTTCGGCCCGAGTACTCGCTGGTCGAGGCCGCCGCTGCGGCCGACCACGAGCGGAGCGCACTGAAGGTGTTCCTGTCGAGCCACCCGTCCGGGCTGGCAGTGCTGGCCCCGCCCGACGATCTGGTGGCGGTCGACGACATCGAGCAGGATGCCGTGAAGCGGACGCTGGCCGCCTTCGCCGAGGAGTTCCCGTTCGTCATCGTCGACACGGCGAGCGGGGTCGACCGCTTCTCCCTGGCCGCCATGGAGCAGTCGACCGATCTGCTCGTCGTGTCGACGACCGACGTGCCGTCCATCCGAGCCGTTCGCCGTCAGCTCGACGTGCTCGACGAGGTGGGCTACGTCTCCCAGCGCCGAACGTTCGTGCTCAACCGGGCCAACGCCAAGGTCGGCCTGTCGGTGGCCGAGATCGAGACCGCAGTCGGCCTGGAGGCCAGCTTCCAGATCCCCAGCACGCGGCTGATCCCGGTCTCGACCAACGAGAGCACGCCGGTCATCGAGCGCAGCGGTGGGGGCAACGTGGCGAACCGGTTCGACCGGATCGCCGAGTTCTTCGCACCCACGCCGGACGGTGACGGGCGCCCGTCCCGGCGGTCCCGGTGGAAGGGTCACCGATGAACATCGCCGAGCTGCTGCGTCAATCGGAGTCCCGCCAGCCGTCCGGACACAGCATCGTCGTCGATGGGGGGGAGCCCCCATCCCACGGCGATTCCCAGTTCCGGGACCCTCTGTTCCGACTCCGGTCCCGAGCCCAGCAGGCCCTCTTCGACCGCCTCGGCAACCGGCTCTTCGATCCCGAGATGAGCGAGGAGCAGTTGCATGCCCACGTGGTCCGGGAGCTCGACGAGATCCTGTCGGCCGAAGCCACCCAGCTGTCCAACGACGAGCGGCGGAGCATGGTCCGCTCGATCGGCGCCGACGTTCTCGGTCTCGGCCCCATCGAGCAGTTCCTCTCGGATCCGACCGTCACCGAGGTGATGGTCAACTCCAATGACGCCATCTTCATCGAGCGAGCCGGCCGGCTGCAGCTGACCGGGGCCCAGTTCATGACCGCCCAGCACGTCCGGCAGGTCATCGAGAAGATCGTCGCTGCAGTCGGTCGCCGGATCGACGAGTCATCACCGCTGGTCGACGCTCGACTGCCCGACGGCAGCCGGGTAAACGCGGTCATCCCCCCGCTGGCCGTCGACGGGCCGATGCTGACGATCCGCAAGTTCGCCAAGACCGCGCTCACGACCGCCGACCTGGTCCGGACCGGGATGGTCCCCGGAGAGGCGGTGGAGTTCCTCGAGGGCTGCGTCAGGGACCACCAGAACATCCTGATCAGTGGCGGCACGGGCTCGGGCAAGACGACGTTGCTGAACGTGTTGTCGTCTTTCATCCCCGAACAGGAGCGGATCGTGACCATCGAGGACGCCGTCGAGCTCCGGCTCGACCAGCGCCACGTGATCCGGCTGGAGGCCCGACCGCCGAACCTGGAGGGCAAGGGCCAGATCTCGATACGCGATCTGGTTCGCAACTCCCTGCGGATGCGACCAGACCGGATCGTGGTCGGTGAGGTCCGGGGCGGCGAGGCGCTCGACATGCTCCAGGCGATGAACACCGGTCACGAGGGCTCGCTGTCCACCCTCCATGCCAACACCCCCCGCGACGCCCTCTCCCGGTTGGAGACGATGGTGCTCATGGCCGGACTGGACCTGCCGGCCCGCTCCATTCGGGAGCAGATCGCCTCGGCCGTCAATCTGATGGTTCACCTCAGCCGGATGGGCGACGGGAGCCGCCGCGTCACCGAGATCGCCGAGATCACGGGCATAGAGGGTGACACCATCACCCTGTCGACCCTCTTCGGCTTCGACCATCGAGACGCTTCCGCCACGGCAGGCTCGGGACGAGCCGGCCCGAGGATCGGTGCCCTCCGGGCAACGGCGGCAGGTACACGTTTCATGGAGCGCGTGCACAGCCGCAGAGCCGGTGCGCCGGACGGGCTGGCCAGAGCATTTCCCGGCTCCGACGTCCGGGAGGACCGTTGCTAGCCGGTCGCCTCCCTCGGCTGGCCGAAACCGCCATGATCGCGCTCACCGCCCTGGTCGTGTCGACGATGATGGCCACACTGGTGGTGCTGTCCACCGAGGGCCGGGCCGAGGCCCGGTCGTCGCTTGCCGACCTCGATCTTGAAGCCGACCTCGATCTTGAAGCCGACCTCGATCCCGGAGACCGGATCCAGATCCTGGGCGTGGTCGAGACGGCTGACGAGGTCGTGCTGGAGGTTGCGGTGCCCCCGGCCATCGGAGAGTTGGCGCCGGTCGATACCAACTTCGCCGTGACCGACGGGGGCCGACTGGTCGACCTCGCCGTTGCGCCGGTCGGGACCGCAACAGACACCGTCATCGTGCTCGACACGTCGGGCAGCATGCGGGGATCGGCGCTCGCCGCCGCCAAGGCCGCCGCCAGGAGCTTCATCGAGGCCCTCCCCGACGATGCCAGGGTCGGGCTGATCAGCTTCGGCGAGACGGTGGTGACCCACCGACGTCCCAGCCTGGAGCGCGCCGGCGTCCTGGCCGAGCTCGACGGACTCGCCGCCGCCGGCGAAGAGACTGTCCTGTGGGATGCGCTGATGGTCGCAGCCGACATCGGCGGCGGGTCGGAGGCCGGCCAGGCCTCGGTCGTGGTCCTGTCCGACGGTGACGACACGGCCAGCGCGGCCGTCCCGTCGGACGTGGTGAGCCGACTCAGCAGCGGTTCCACCGTGCTCTACGCCGTGGCCATCGAGAGCCCCGACACCGACCTGGCCGCCTTGGAGGAGACCGTGGATCTGGTCGGCGGGCAATTCGTGGCCACGACCGACATCGGCCAGCTCGACTCGCTCTACACCGAGATCGCTGGACGGTTGGCAAACCGGTACCGGCTCCGGTTCACGCCGGCCCAGCAGGGGACTCGGACGGTGGTGGTCTCCGTCGCCAACAACGGCAGCGTGGCAACGGCCCGCACCACCATCGGCGACGGCGAGCCGCCCGGCAGTTCGGCCCCGGTCACCGGCGAGCCACCCGGCAGTTCGGCCCCGGTGCTCAACGTCGACGATCAACCGGTCCTCGGTGCCGTAGCGACCCCGGTGCCGGGCCGCTTCGGCGACCCGATGATGCTGTGGGTCGGGCTGGGTTCGATGTTCGGGGCCTTCGCCCTCGTCGCGCTCATCGCCTTGCGTCCGACGGCCCGGATCCGGCTGAACGCCGCCGCCGGCGCCGACCGCCTCGGCGGCATCAACGCCCGGCTGGGCCAGGCCGCCGACCGGATGATCTCCCGCCACGACCGGGGCCGCCGGATCGACACCCGTCTCGAAGCGGCCGACATCGACCTCCGACCCGGCGAGTTCGTCCTGGCCTGGGTACTGGCGACGGCGGCGGCCGGCCTGGTCGTCTCGTCGCTGGCCGGCCTCGCAGCCGCAGCGCTGGTCATCCCCGGTTCGGCCCTTGCCGCCCCGCTGCTCCTCGGCATTCGAGCCAATCGGCGGCGCTCTCGATTCGCCGACCAGCTGACCGAGACGCTCGGGATCATGGCCAGTAGCCTGCGGGCTGGTCAGAGCCTGCCCCGATCGATCGAGCTGGTGGCATCGGAGGCCGCATCACCCACCGCCGAGGAGTTCCATCGGATCTCCTTCGAGATCCGGGTCGGGCGGGATCTGACCGAGTCGATCCAGGATGCGGCCCGCCGCATGGCGAGCCCCGACCTGGAGTGGTTGGCCCAGGCGGTCGACATCAACCGCGAGCTCGGTGGCGACCTGACCGAGATCCTCGACAACGTGGCCGCCACCATCCGGGAGCGGCGGACCGTCTCCCGCCAGATCGACGCCCTCTCGGCCGAGGGCAGGGCCACCGGGTGGGTGCTCCTCGCCATGCCGATCATCCTGTTCTTGTTCGCCTGGTGGCGAACGCCGGCCAGCATCGGGGCGCTCGTCACCGAGCCGATCGGCCGGGTGCTGCTGGTTGCCGCAGTGTCCGGCATGACGGCCGGCCACCTCTGGATCCGTCACCTGGTCAAGCTCAAGTACTGATCTTCCCGAGAACTGATTCCCCGAGAACTGATTCCCAGAGAACTGATCTTCTCGACAGCTGATTCCCAGAGAACTGATTCCCCGACAACAAGGAGACCAACATCGTGTCCATCGTCCTCTGGTCGGCGTCGACCATGGTGGTGACCTCTATCCCCGTGGCCTGGTGGGCCCTCTTCGCCGACCGACCGGCGAGCCAGCGGGCCAGCCAGAACCTGGCCGGCTACAACCCCACGATGCGCCAGACCGTCCTGCAGCGGTCGCCCGTCGAACGACTGGTGCTCCCGGTGACCCGCCAGATCGGGGCCCGGCTCGTGCGCTTCACCCCGATCGGGTGGGTCGAGCGGCGCAACCTGACCCTGGCCAAGGCCGGACTGTCCGGTCGGGTGACCGCCGAGCAGATCCTGGGCGCGAAGCTGGTCCTGCCGGTACTGGTGGCCGCCGTGCTCGGCCTCCGGCTCGTCGGCGACGCCCAACTGCGCTCGCTCGTCCTGATGGTGGCCTCCGCTGCCGTCGGGTTCTTCGCCCCCGACATCCTGATCCGGGCCAAGGCCGACCGGCGAGGCGACGCCATCACCCGGGCTCTGCCGGACATGCTCGACCAGTTGACCATCTCCGTCGAGGCCGGGCTGGGCTTCGAGTCCGCGCTGGCCAGGACCAGCGCCGGCCAGACCCATCCGCTGGCCCAGGAGTTCCTTCGCATGCTCCAGGACGTCCGCCTGGGGTCGACCCGGACGGATGCGCTCGGCGCGCTGTCTCAGCGGGCGCAGGTCGACGACCTGAGGACGGTGGTACTGACCCTGCGTCAGGCCGACTCGCTCGGGGTACCGCTGGCTCGAACACTGCGCACCGTCTCCAACGAGATGCGGGAGAAGCGGCGGTTCCGGGCCGAGGCCCGAGCGCAGCGCCTGCCGACGTTGATGATCTTCCCCCTCGGCCTCTGCATACTCCCTGCTCTCTTCATCGTGATCCTCGGTCCGGCGATCGTGTCCAGCCTCGGCCGATGAGGCACTGAAGCTCGATCAGCGCCAATCGCCTCCTCTCGCATGCACCATGGCGAGCGGGTAACTTCTGTGTACATCTCGCAAAGGTAGGCAGGAATGACGCGAATGAGTGACGACGCATTCCGGATCTTCGTCAGTCACAAGCACGAGGATCACGACCTCGCAATGGTGGTGAAGGAGCAGCTCGAGGGGCTCATGACCGTCGAAGCGGCCGACCGGCCGATCGAGTGCTTCGTCTCCGGTGCCGACATCGTCGCCGCCACGGACTGGGACAGCACGATTCGCCGGGCACTCGACCGCAGCCACCTGTTGCTCCTGCTGTTCACGAACTCGAGCCACCGCTGGGACTGGTGCCTGTACGAGACAGGCCTCTTCACCCGATTCGACACCGCCGAGGTCCATGCCGTGGCCTGCCTGCACGCCGACGGTGGTGCCCCGCCGGGTCCGCTGGGATCGGTGCAGGCGGTGCCCATGGGCCTGGATTCGGTGACGAAGTTCGTGAAGCACCTCTGCTACGAGACCCACGAGATGTCCGACAATTGGCGGCGCGGCCCCCTGGCCAAGGACGGCGATATCGAAGAGCGTCACATGAAGAAGGTGGCGAAGACCATGGTCGACGCCTTCAACAAGACCTTGGCCGGAGTGGAGGGCTACTACTACCCGTGCCATCGTGTGGTGCTCGACGTCGGGACCGCAGACGACGAGTCCGGGATACCGATGGACGGCAGGGTGGTCGTCGGCGTTGGCCAGACATCGAGCTTCACCCTGTCGCTGTTCGGCTACGGCTCCGTGCCACCGAATTGCACGTGGGAGGACATCCTCACCCATCTCGACGCGATCGAGGCGGATTGGCGCAAGGAGCTCGACCGGGCCTACGAGAACGCGCTGAAGGGAAAGCTCTTCACCCCGGTTTGCGCCACCCTCACCGCATGGGATGACCAGGGGAACACCTCGCGCTCGTACAAGCCCCTCCTCTACGAGATCCAGCGCCGCTCGGGGGACCGCAAGCCGGTGAGCGTCACCATCGTCTTCGACCGGCTCCCCGACGGGGGCTGACGCCGCCGCCGGTGGTCGTGACTCGCCTCAGCACTCGGGCAGCGTGAGGACGTCGCCCGGATCGATGGTGTTGGGGCCGGGGAGGCTGTTGGCGGTGGTGAGCTTCTCGACGTAGTCGGCGCTCGTCGCCTCGGGGCAGACCCGGGCCGCCAGGCCGCTCAGGCTCGTCGTCGGGTCGACGACCGCTGCGACCGTCACCGACACCCGGATCGAGTGCCCGGACCGGCGATCGGTGACGATCACGTCGACGTCGTGCCGCGGACCCGCCTCGAGGATCGCCTCGCCGCTGACCCTCGTCGTGAGGTTCCCCGCGTCGTCGACGCCGAACAGCTGGCCGCTCCTCGCCCCCTGGGCGAACTCGACCGCGTCGCTCGGCGCGCCCAGCACGGTCAGGGAGGCGACCTGCACGCCGGGCTCGCTGGTCGAGCGCAGGACGTCGTACTCGATCTTGCGGACCACCGCGATCGTGGCGACGGCTTCGAGGTCTGGCCGTTCCAGCGTGCGGTAGGTGAAGGCGTCGGCCTCGGACTTGTCGCGGTGGCGATACCTGAACGCCCCGCTCGTTGAGTTCTCGTCGAGCGAGCCCCACTCGGGACGGGCCGTGATCTCGACGCTGATGCCGGCCTCTTCCTGCTCCGGGGTGAGCAGGCCGTCCCCGGCCCCCACCTCGAGGACCCCTCCGTCCTCGACGAGGTAGTGACGAGGCGAGGCTTGCGCCAGGGCAGCGGTGGCCGGCGCCATGCCACCGGCGTCCACCGCCACCCGCACGACCAGGGAGGTCGACTTCCCGTCCGGGGCCGATTCGATGCGGACCGTGATCAGCCGCTCTGGTGAGTCCGCTGCGAGCGCGCTGTTGAGCGACAGCACGCCCGTGCGCTCGTCGATCTCGAAGTGGTTGCTCGAATCGCCCTCGATCGAGTAGCTGGGTCGGCGCCAGGACTCCGGGGCCTGCACCCGGCCGATCCGACTGCCGCTCTGGGTGTCGGCGGCGACCAGGTAGGTCAGCGCCGGCTCGATGTCGATCGTCTCATCGTCGAGCGCGATGTGCACGGGGATGTGGTCCTCGGCAGGCCCCCGCAGTCGCACGCAGAACTGCGGCCGTGGCCGGTTCTCGCCGCCGACGAGGAGCTCGTCGTCGAGCACCTTGGCGATGGTGACGACCCCGGTGTGACGATCGATCGCGAAGTGGCTGGCCAAGCCCTTCGGGTACTCCCGGCAGGAGCCCACGTCGGCGATGTCGTACTCGATCGACCCGGCATCCGGATGGCTCGTGGTCACCCGACCGACGACCGAGCCGAACGGCTCGTCGGTCGACACCAGGAAGGCCACGTAGGGCTGCTCCTCGGACGACGGTCGCGGCTCCTGCCGCTCGGGCGCGCAGGTGAACCGGCCGTCGGCGTCGGGGGCGGCCGGCGGGCCCTCGGGAACGGACTCGTCCTGGCCGTCGCCGGGACAGCGGGTCTCCCGGCTCAGCACGACGGGATCGTCCTCGGGCTCGACGAAGCCCACCACCCCGGTCAGGTCGGCCCCGCTGAGATTGGCCCCGCCCAGTTTGGCTTCGGTGAGATTGGCCGACCGCAGGCTCGCTTGGGTCAGATCGGCTTTTTCGAGGTTGGCGCCTTCGAGGTTGGTCGCCCTGAGGCGGGCGCCGCGCAGCTCGGCGTTGCTCAGGTTCGCTTCGGTGAGATCGGCGAACGAGAAGTCGAACACATCGGTCTCGGTCCGGTTCAGCGCCATGCCGCTCAGATCGAATTCCCGCATGTCCTGCGTGCGGAAGCTGAACTGCTCCCGTCGGTTCATGGTGAGCCGGGTCTCGGCCACGCGCCGGGCGGTGTCGCGCTCGACCAGCGCGCTGGTCAGCACGGTGTTCAGCGCGAAGGCCGCACCGGCGATGATGAGCCCGCTGAGCAGGGCGACGCCGATCTCCTTGGCCGACGAATCCTCGGAGATGAAGATCACCAGCCACAGCGCGATCCAGAAGACCACCACCACGATCAGCAACGAGATGCGCAGGACCTCGTTGTCGAGCAGGGCGAAGCCGACGACGCTGACGACGGCGAGCGTGCCGAGAGCAGCGGCCAGCGTCCGGCCTGCGCCCTCGTTCCTGAACCCGAGCTTGTCGATGAGCCCTCTTCGCGACTTCTCTTCTAACGGCTCTGACGGCTCTGACGGCTCTGACGGCTCTGACGGCTCGGACGGCTCGGTGACCATGTCGCTGGTGGATCGCGGATCGGATCAGCGGGTCTGTCGCCAGCGGGACGCCGAGTCCGCCTGGCGCCTGACTGTGAGATCGACCCGTTTCACGTTGTTTCCCCGACGCCAACGTTAGCACCTCTTGTCGCATCGCATCGCTGATCACGACCCTCTACCTCCCCTCCCGCCGGGTCGGTCGCCATGCCGATGGCTCGGCGGTCTCGCGTTCGCTCAGGGTCGGGTGAATCGCGACGCTCGTCGCTCGAGCCTGCGCTCCGCAGTCGAGCGAGGCTGGGCGATGGTGGCCCCGGGTCGAGGGAGGTGCCGGTAGAACCAGCTCTTGGCCGTCTCGACCAGCGCGAGGTAGGAGAGGACGAGGAGCGCGATGGTTGCGAGGAGCGCCCAGGAGGGCCTGATGAATCCGAACGAACCAGCCAGGGGTCCGAACGGGAACGCCACGGCGAGAGCCGCGCACGCGAGCGTCGTCAGCAGCAAGGACCGG
>JAHELU010000305.1 GCA_024644005.1 Acidimicrobiales bacterium
ACGAGGGCCGGCAACGACGCCATCGCTCTCGACCGGTTCCGAGCCAGCGGCCTCCTCACGATCGACAGCGGGCCGAACGACGACGCCATCGACCTGTTCCCCGGCGGGGATGCGCTCGCAAGGGTGAACCTGCGGGCCGGAGCTGGCGACGACCTGGTCGAGACCGACGCTGTGCTGCCCTCCGGAACCATGATGAACGGCGGACCGGGAACGGACAGCTTCGAGGGGCCGGACGCCGGGATCGAGCTGGTCGGGTTCGAAACCGTGCTCTCGCCCGGCGGCGCCGCTCGCCCGGAGATGGTGGTCACCGCCAACCCCGATGCCACGAACGCAGCGGCGCTGATCCTCCGCCGGGGCGGCACGGCGGTGGACGCCATGGTGGCGGGCCAGACGACGCTCGGTCTCGTCGAGCCACAGTCGAGCGGCCTCGGCGGGGGTGCCTTCGTCGTCTACCACGACGCCGCCACCGGCTGGACCACCACCTTCGACGGTCGGGAGAAGGCCCCGGCGAGCGCCACCGAGGAACGGTTCCAGGGCCTCGGCTTCTTCGCCGCCTGGCAGAGCGGGCTCTCGGTGGGCGTACCGGGGGTCCCCCGACTGCTCGAGGAGCTGCACAGCCAGTACGGGCGACTGCCGTGGCCCCAGCTCTTCCTGCCGGCGGCCGGTACGGCCCTCCGAGGATTCGAGCTGACCGAGCGCACCAGCAGCCAGGTCGACGGCCTGCTCTCACGCAACCCGTCCTGTGACGATCGCCTGTTCTTCCGGGACCCGACGGCCTTCGAGTTCTTCGCCAATCCCGACTGCACGGCGAAGCCGGCCGGCACCGAGGTCCGCAACATCCCCTACGCCACCACGCTGCTCCGACTCGGCCGATCGGGGGCCGACGGGTTCTACCGATCGAGCATCGCAGCGGGCATCGCCGAAGCGGTACAGAGCGATCCGGCCATCCCCGGGGACATGACCACTGCCGACCTGGCCGCCTACCAGGTGGTCGAGCGGCCACCGGTCTGCCTCGACTACCGAGGCCACGAGATCTGCGGCATGGGACCGCCGTCGTCCGGCGGTCTCACCGGGCCCGGTGGGTCGCGGATCATCGGCTACACCGCCCAGTCGATCATCAACGTCCTGGATTTCGGTCTCGATCCGCAGGAGTCGATCAGCGTACCCCACTACCTGAATCGCAACGGCACCACCGATCTGGAGGCCCCGATCCCGGGCGTGACCCTCGACTACGACGCCGAGGCGCTGAAGTCCCAGCTCGAGGCCAGAGGCCATCCGGTCTCGATTCGTGACCTCACGAGCGGCCTGTCGATGATCCTCGCCCGAGACGACCGGTTGGTCGGTGGGGCCGACCCGAGGCGGGACGGAACGATCGGTGGGAGGACAGGGCCCTAGGATCCTCCAGTCGCAGCTATTGCTGTTGTTGCTGTTGTTGCTGTTGCTGTTGCTGGGCGGCGGCCAGGTCCGGCGGCACGAGATAGGGCATCGGCCGGTCTCGACGACGGGGACGGGACGTCATCGTCCGCTCCACCGGCTCCATGCGCCGCATCTCCACCGTGGCATCCACCTTTGGCACGCCCTCGCCGGCGTACACCCCCCGCACAGGAGCCACGTCGTCGTAGTCGCGACCGAAGCCGATGATCACGTGACGCTCGCCGACCGGCTGGTCGTTGGTCGGATCGACCGCCAGCCAGTCGCCGTTCGGCAGCACCGCCTCGACCCAGGCGTGGGTCTGGACCGAGACGAGCTCGGAATGGTCGTCGGCCTTGGTCTCGTCGGCTGCGAACAGGTAGCCGGAGACGTAGCGGGCGGGGACCCCGACCGCCCGGAGCAGCGCGATGTTGAGGTGGGCGTAGTCCTGGCAGACCCCCTTGCCGCCTGCCACCAGCTCCGGCAACGGGATACCGATCCTGGTCGAGTTGCGCTCGTAGCTCAGTACCTGCCTCGTGGCGGCCACGGTCGACCGGACGAGCGAGACGACGTCGTCGGTGCCGGCGGTCGCATCCCGGGCGATGGCGGCGATGTCGTCGTCCCAGCGGACGTGGGGGGACTGCCTGAGCAGTTCGGCGTGCTCGAGGCGGAACGTGTGGTCGGCCAGGTTCTCGACCTCGCTGTTGACCGGTATCGGCTCGTGGCGGGTCTCGACGGCCGCCTCGGCCACGATCTCCAGTTGGTCGTGCTCGAACACGACCCCGAGGTGATCGATCGTGGTGCCCCAGTAGTCGGTGAACGAGAGCACCCGGGCCGGTGGATCGGAGGTGAGCCGGTGGGCCAGCAGTCGCTGCGACGGCAGGTCCCGGGGCCGGACCCGCAACTCGTTGTGGGCCTCCCGGACCGGCGCGTCGTAGTCGAACAGCATGCGGTAGCGGATGTCCAGCCTCATCGGTCACCCCTCATCGGTCACCCCTCAACGTGAGCCCTCGTCGGTCACCCACCGGTCATCCGTCACCGTGGAACCCGGGCCTGACGAACTGGGCCTGCATCGCCGGCGACTGGGCGGGATCGAAGGCGTAGTCGGCGATGGCGGCCGCCACGTTGTTCAGCTCGTACTCGATCTGCAGCAGTAGCCGATCGGCGTCGGTCCGCAGCTCGTGCTCCACGTCGCCGAACTCCAGCATGGCCCGTGCCCGACCGCATACCAGCAGCGCCGGCTGGATGCCAGGGGCGGTCTGGCGCAACCGCTGGAGGCGGCCGTCGGCCCGCCGCAGGCAGGACAGCACTGTCCGGGGCACGTCGTCTGCCTGCAGGAGGAACGTGGCGAGCGTGTAGGCGTCGCGGACCTGGAACCGTCGGCGGCGGTATGCCTGCAGTGACGAG
>JAHELU010000157.1:0-4207 GCA_024644005.1 Acidimicrobiales bacterium
CCAGTAGTTGCGGTAATTGGGGAGGGCGACGTAGCCGGAGAGCGTGGCCCGGTTCCTGGCCGCCCCGGCCTCACGGTCATCGTCGATCACGGTCGGAATCATGTTGCCGACGTAGAACCCCTCGGCCAGCCGGTCGTCGGGGATCAGGCCGAGGGAGTGCCCCATCCTCGATCGTGAGGCGTTGGCCCACACCGCCCCCTCGGAGATCTCGACGGCCAGACCGACCATCTTGTCCCGGAGGGTTGCGAGGGTGATGGGCGGGAGCCCCCCGACCTGCTCGGCCGACTTGCGCATCGTGGTCACATAGTCGGTCATGTCGGCGAGCGGCTTGCCGACGCTGAAGCCCATCCGGTCGTGGACCGGGCCGTGGGTGACCCCCAGGCCCAGCCGGAAGCGGCCGTCAGCGATCTCGTGCAGGTAGCCGGCGCTCGTGGCGAGCGCGGTCGGGTGCTGGAAGTAGATCGGCTGGATGGCCGTGCCGAGCTCGATCGTGTCGGTGGCAGTGGCGATCGAGAGGCACAGGCCCATGGCATCACCGAAGCTGGGGCAGAAGATGCCGGAGAACCCCCGGCGCTCGATCTCGGACGCCAACTCGACGGTCGATTGCCGGCGACCGGGCACGGCGGCCAGCGATATGGCCGGCATGTTGGTCTGCGTCGAGGTGCTCATGGGATCGTGGCTCGTTTCTGTCGTGGTCCACCGCCTGCGGATCCCGACGGATTCCCCGCGGATGCACAGCGGGATTCCCAGTGGATTCCAAGGGGACTCGCTGCACTGCGGAGCCGGCCGCCGGCGGCCCGGCGACGGACAGCTCGGTCGGATTCGCCAGCAACGGTAGTCCCGCACCGGGGTCGACGGCACGCCGGCCGGGAACAGACGGCACGCGTCAGCCGCCGAGGCCCCTCGCCGGGCAGGGAGTTGGGCTCGGATCGGCTGCGCTCGCTCCGTCTCGAATGTGGTCGAGACGCCACTGCGATGTGGAGGTGCTTAGCTGTCGGATCCGAGCCCAAGTTCTGCGTCGTCTGCCGACTCTTGCCTCGGGCCTGGCATTGTCGGTTCGTCAGTGACCAGAGTAGGCATGCGCTGTACGGTCGTCAAGCAAAAGCGGTGGTGTGGCGCCGGTGGAACCAGACCGGGTCAGTCGTCCACCTGGCCGACCAGCGTCCTGGCGATGACCTTGAGGCAGAGCGTCTCGTCGGCACCCTCGAAGATGCTCAGCACCCGGGCGTCGACGAAGTAGCGGCTGACCGGGTACTCCTCGGCGTAACCCATGCCGCCGTGGATCTGCATCGCCTCCCTGGTCACCCACTCGGCGGCCTTGCAGACGTAGGCCTTGATCATCGAGGCCTCCATCTTTCCTTCGCCCTTGGCCATCATTCGTCCGACGGAGTAGGAGAACTGCCGGGAGGCCTGGATGATGGCGGCCATCCTGGTCAGCTTGGCCCTCGTCAGCTGGTACTCGCCGATCGGCTGGCCGAACACGACCCGGTCCTCGGCATAGGACTTGGCCGCCTCGTAGGCCGCCTGCATGACCCCCACCGCCCTGGCTGCGGTCTGGAGCCGGCCGTTCTCGAACCCCGCCATCTGGTAGTAGAAGCCTCGACCCTCGCCATCGGCCTCGCCGATCAGGTTCTCGGCCGGGACGAACCAGTTGTCGAACGCCAGCTCGTAGGAGTGCATGCCCCGGTACCCGAGCGTGTCGATCGGCCGGCCCTCCAGGGTGCCACCACCGTCCTGGCGCAAGCGGAAGCCTTCCCCGTCGGCCCGCTCCTTCGGGACTATGAGGATCGACAGGCCCCGATGGCCCTTGGACCGATCGGGATCGGTCCTGGCGATCAGCATCAGGATGTCGGCCCTGGCAGCGAACGTGCACCACGTCTTCACACCGTTGACGAGCCAGCCGCCGTCGGTCCTCGTTGCGCCGACCTTGACACCGGCCACGTCCGAGCCGTAGTCGGGCTCGGTGACCGCGACGGCGGCCATCACCTCCCCGGTGGCGAGGCGGGGCAGCCAGGCACGCTTCTGGGCCTCGGTGCCACCGGCCTCCAGCGCCCGGGCCAGGATCTCCGGACGGGTGATGAGCGATCCGGCGGCGCCGAGCGATGCCCGGCTCAACTCCTCGGTCGCGATGACCATCCCGTAGTAGTCAGACTCGCCGCCGGTGGCGAACCCGCCGTACTCCTCGGGGATGGACAGCCCGAACAGGCCCATCTCCGCCAGGCCTGCGACCAGCGACTCGGGGATGTCGGCGTTGTTGCGGTGGATGTGCTCGGCCTCCGGCACCACCCGGTCCTCGGCGAAGCGGCGGAACGTTTCCTGGACGAGGTCGAACTCGGCGTCGAGGTGGCGGGGCCCGTCCTCGTAGGCCAGCTCGGCGAGGACCGCCGGGTCCCGCCAGGCCGAGACGAATGGAGCCGCCCCGGCCAGTGCACCCGGCACCACGCCCCACAGCGCCTCACGGCCCCAGAGCCTGGCCATCAGCTCTGCCGCGACATCGGCCACGAACACGCAGGTCAAGCAGGCCTCGATCCGACCCTTGGCGCCGTAGTCGATCATGGAGCGGGCGGTCTCGAGCGATGCGGCGGCGTGGGCCAGGTCGTATGCCAGGACCTGATCGGCGTCGACCGAGCTGGTCTCCGCCAATCGCCTCGTGGCAACTCGTACCACGTCTGCACCCAGATCGATGACCGAGGCCGCCAGCTGAAGATCCGGTTCGTTCATGGATCCGACATTAGAGGGCCGGCCAGCGCGAGCTCACATCCTGACGAGTGACCTCATCGGCTGGCGATCGGCACGAGGGCCTGGACTAGGGTCGACCGAGGAGGTGCCCCCAATGGCAACGCACGAGCGCCCGTTCGGCCGCTACTTCGAGGACTTCGAGCCCGGTGACGTGTACCGGCACTGGCCGGGCAAGACCGTCACGGAGGCCGACGATCACCTGTTCTGCATGATCACGATGAACCACCACCCGCTCCACACGAACCAGTGGTTCGCCGAGCACGAGACCGTGCACGGCCGCAACGTCGTCGTCGGCAACCTGGTCTACTCGCTGGTGCTCGGCATGAGCGTGCCGGACGTGTCGGGCGCCGCCATCGCCAACCTCGAGGTGGAGACGCTGCGCCACTCGAAGCCGACCTTCCACGGCGACACGATCTATGCCGAGACACGGGTGCTCGGCAAGCGGGAGTCGTCGAAGGGCGACCGGGGGGTCGTCGAGGTGGAGTCGAAGGGCATCAACCAGCGGGGCGAAGAGGTCTGCTACTTCAAGCGCAAGGTGCTGGTCTGGAAGGCCGACGCCGTGCCCGCCCGCAAGCGCCCGTACGGCGACGAGGTCTGGGCCGACGGGGACTGACCGCACCGCTGAGCCGATGATCGAGTCCGATCTGCGGTCCATCGACCTCGGCGCCTGGTTCGACCGGAACGGTCGCGATCTCCCGTGGCGCCGGACGAGGGACCCGTGGGCCGTGGTCGTGGCCGAGCTCATGCTCCAACAGACCCAGGTGAGTCGGGTCACCGGCCGATGGGCCCGGTTCCTCCAGCGCTTCCCCACGGTCGAGTCGTGCGCCCGTTCGCCGCTGGCGGCGGTCATCGACGAGTGGTCCGGCCTGGGCTACAACCGCCGGGCCCGCTACCTGCACGATCTGGCCACCGCCGTCGTCGACCGCCACGAGGGCCGGTTCCCCCGGTCCCTGGCGGAGCTGCTGGCCCTGCCCGGGATCGGACCGTACACCGCTCGGGCCATCCGGGTGTTCGCCTTCGAGTGCGAGGATGCCGTGCTCGACACCAACGTGGCCAGGATCCTGGCCAGGACCGCCGGACGGCGGCTGGCCCGCCGCGAAGCCCAGGAGCTGGCGGATGCCAACCTCGGCCCCCGGCCCTGGTCGTGGAACCAGGCGCTGCTCGACGTCGGAGCCGGTTGGTGCACCGCCAGGAACCCATCGTGCGACGAGTGCCCACTCGGTCCGGTCTGCGCCTGGTACCGGTCGGGGCGGCCGGAGCCCGATCCCGCCGTCGGCTCGGCCGCCGTATCCGGTGGTCAGTCGCGCTTCGCAGGCAGCGATCGGCAGGGTCGGGGTCGGCTGGTCGAGGCCCTGCGGGCCGGCCCCGTTGGTGACGCCCAGCTGGCCGAGGTCATGGGCTGGCCGGGCGACGTCGAGCGGGCCCGCCGGGTGGCAGCCACGCTCGTGGACGACGGGCTGGCCCTCCG
>JAHELU010000157.1:4217-11175 GCA_024644005.1 Acidimicrobiales bacterium
CTCGTCATCGGTCCGGTCCTGGATCGGATGATCGACGAAGACCCGACGGGGTTGGAAGCCGAGCGCCTCGCCCTGGCTCTTGGCGGCGTCGACGAAGACGCTGCTGGCGACGAAGACGCCGGGGACGCCGCGACGCTCGATATCGGTGATGTCGTGCACACTGCACGACGTGCAGCTACCTCAATCGGCGAGCGCTTCGATCACTGCGTCGCAGTTGGTGGCGATCTCGTGTCGCAGGTCGACGGGGGCCGGCTTCGAGAACGTCGGCTTCGCGTAGCGGGCCACCTTGGCCCCCCGCTCGACCAGCAGATCGGCCAACCGGTCGAGGAAGACGTCACCCCTCGGTTTCGAGATGTCGAGCAGCCCGACCGTCAGTCCGTCGATCGACGCCACCCGGTCGGCCGGTTGGAGGCTGGCTGCCGCCTTCCCGGCCGTCGGGTCGAGCACGACCAGCGGTGGTCTCGCGTCTGTGGTCGGTGATTCGTTGTCCGTCATGGATCAGCTCCTGATTTCCATCGTTGTCGGTTCGCTTCCCTTCTCCCCGGCGACCCAGCCACCGAGTACTGCGGAGAACAGGCCGGCATCACCGCCGGCATGGACGATCTGCAGGCCGCCGGGCCGGAACTTGGGGATGGTGGCCCCGGCGAAGCCCTCGGGGATGCCCTCGTCGATCCCGCCCGCGCCCCGGATCATCTCGTCGCCGTCCATGAGCAGCAGCTCGTCGAGCTCCTGGCGGAGCCTGGCTCGGTCCCACCCGGCCTCGGCGAACACACGACCGTGCTCGGGCCCGACCACCAGCATCGCATCGAAGCCGATGGCCAGCTTGGGGTGGCAGTGGGCCCGAAGGCAGGCTGCCATCGAACGGGCCAGCGACTCCGGTCGGCGGGAGAGCTGGTCGACGATGGGTGTCGGGCCCTGGCCGGCGAACACCGTGAGCGCGCTGGTCCCCGCAGGGACGCCCCGCTCGACGGCCAGCGGCTCGAACGGCGAATCGGCCTCTCGCTCGGCGAAGCAGAACCCGAGCTTGCCCGGCGATCCGAGGGCCGCCATGTCGACCTCGCCCGGTCTGCCGCCGCCGAGGTTGCGGACGACCAGCTGGAGAGCCCGACCGATCGTCATGTTCGCCCGGTTGCCCTGGCCGAGCACGTTGCCCCCGCTGTTCATGCCGATCCGTTCTGCGATCGGGCCGTTCACGACGATGATCGGACCGGAGAAGTACGTTGTGGCCAGCAGGCCGTGCATGTTGAAGGTCTCCGAGCAGGCCGCCTCCACCGCGGTCAGCACCACGGGGAGGTACTCCGGCCTGCAACCGGCCATGACGGCGTTCACCGCCACCTGCTCGACGGTGACCTCGTTCAGGTCTGGGGCCACGACGGCCACCACCTCGTCCGCTGGGCGCTCGGTTCCCTCCAGCATGCGCAGCACCCGGGCCTCGGTGGGAGGAACCACCGGTAGACCGTCGGTCCAGCCGCGATCGAAGAGCGCCTCGAACTCGTCCTCGAGGGCGGCGAGCGTCACCCGGCGGCCCGACAGACCGGCGCCACCGTAGCGGCCGAGCAGCAGGTCGGTCATCGACGGATCGACCGAGAGGGACCCGCAGCCCGGTCGCTGTTCCGGCAGCTCCTGACCGAGGTCCTCGAGGTCGGTGAACCGCTGCCAGGCCGACCGTGACCAGCCGACGGTCCGGTCGATCTCGACGCCGGCTTCGACCCGTAGCAGGGTCGGCACGGTCTCGATGTCGTGGTGCCACGACATCGAGAGATCGGTGTCGTCGACCACTGCGGCCGATGTCTCGGGAAAGCTGGGATCGTCCTGGGTGTAGACGGTGAGATCGACCCCCCGGTCGGCCATCGTCTCGAGCACCGGGACGACCAGGACGCAGGTGGGGCAGTCCCGCTTGACCACCGCTACGACGCCGTCCGGGAGGGCGGGCTTCTCGACCGTCGTCACATCGACCTCCGTGCCCGGCTTGGCCGGCGTTTCGGGGACTCCTGCATCGCCAGGCTATTCGCCGGCGATGATCCGGTCGAACCCGCTCCGCCCGTCCGGGAGCTGAGACCTTCTTCACAGGCTTGGGCGGCCGGCACTGTCCATGCACTAACCTCCGTTGACACCTCCGACAGAGTGAGCCAGGAGACAGCCAACCGACCAATGCTCGACGTCACATTCTTCGGCGTACGGGGCTCGACACCGTGCAGCAGTCCCGGTATAGCCCGATACGGGGGCAACACGTCATGCGTGGCTCTCCAGGTCCCCGGCGAGCGGCCGATCCTGTGTGACCTCGGGACGGGCCTGCGATACTTCGGCCAGACGCTCGGGGCCGAGCCCTTCGTGGGCACCGCGCTGGTCAGCCACCTCCACTGGGACCACATCCAGGGCCTGCCGTTCTTCACTCCGGCCCTGAGGCCCGGGGCCCGGCTCGACATCGTCGGGCCCGCCCAGGACGCCGAGGACGGCGCCGGCTCCCTCGGCGAGGCGATGGCCCAGAGTCTCGCGCCGCCCCTGTTCCCCGTCCACCTGACCGACCTGCCCTGCACGATCGGCTTCCGGGAGATCTCGAACGGCTGCCTGTCGGTCGGCTCTGCCACCGTCACGGTCTTCCCCGTCGACCATGTCGGGCCGACGAACGGCTATCGCATCGATTGCGGGGACGCGTCCGTGGCCTACATCAGCGATTTCCAGCAGCCGCTGGACGGCTCGCTCGAAGTCTCGCCCGACGTCGCCAAGGTCTGTCATGGCGTCGACGTCCTCATTCACGACGCCCAGTACGACCCCGGCGAGTTCGCGGCGAAGTCCACGTGGGGTCACTGCACGGTCGAGTACGCGGTCGAGGTGGCGAAGGCGGCCGCCGCGAACCGCCTGATCCTCTTCCATCACGATCCGAGCCATGACGACCGCTGGATCGACGGTGCCGCGGCCTTCGCCGAGGATCGAGCGGGTGGAGCCTGCGACGTCATCGCTGCCAGTGAGGGCCTCACACTTCACTCTGGTCGCTGAGCTCGGTTACCATCGGGCGCTCGTAGCCGGCCACCGACCGGAGGCCGTATCCAGGAAGGGGCCGCTCCGACATGCCGATTGACCAGGACCACGATCCTCAGATCGACCCGGGCGCGTTCCGGACGGTCCTGGGGCACCTCCCGACCGGGGTCACCGTGGTCACGGCTGCCGGCGCCGACCGGCCGGTCGGGGTGGCCATCGGCTCGTTCGTCTCGATCTCGCTCGACCCGCCCCTTGTCGGGTTCTTCCTGGGCACGGAGTCGAGCAGCTGGAGCTCGATGGAGGCCAGCGGGCACTTCTGTGTCAACGTCCTGTGCGACGATCAGCTGGAGCTCTGTGGGGTGATGGCCTCGAAGGCCCACGACAAGTTCGCGGGGATCGACCATCACCCGGCACCGGGAAGCGGCGCCCCGGTCCTGCCCGGTGTGCATGCGATGATCGACTGCCGGATCCACGAGGTGGTCGACGCAGGCGACCACATCCTGGTCGTCGGTCGGGTGCTGAGCCTCGAGGCCGGTCGGGACGCCCCGCCGATGGTGTTCTACAAGGGGCAATACGGATCATTCGCCGGGTAGCACTGTCCAACCACGATCCGACCACGTCGTGGTTACATGGGACCGTTGGATGGACCGTGATCGACCGGCCGGTGACCGGGTCACGATGCGGATCGGGCGGAGGACGCAATGGTGGCGACACGGACGGGTGGAGGACGAGCCGAGATGCGGCCGGCCGTCTCATTCAGCCCGGCGTGGTCGGCGGTTGCGCTCGGTTCGGTCCTCGTCTTGGCGGTCGCCGCTCCGGGGGGCCTGTACCTGATCGGGTTCCTCGGCATCATCATCGTGTCCCACGAGGCCGGCCACCTGCTGGCGGCCCGCCGGGCCGGTATCGAGCCGACCGAGTTCTTCTGGGGCTTCGGTCCCGAGGTGCTGTCGATCGACATCGGGACCTGCCGCTACGGGTTGAAGGCGCTGTTCCTCGGGGGGTACGTCAAGCTCGAGGGCATGACCCCCAGCTCGGAACCGCCGGACAGGTTCCCCGAGGGGCTGACCTACCGGGCCGCGACGCATCGAGGCCGCCTGGCCACGATCCTGGCCGGCCCCGCAGTGAACCTGGTCATGGCGGCTGTGGCCTTCGGCGCTGCCGCAGTGCTCGACGGGCAGCGATCACCCCAGGCGCTGGTCACCGGGCTCGGCGACGTCTGGTTCGTGGTGGCCGCCACCGGTGAGGCGCTGTGGCTGTGGGTGTCGAACATCGGCCAGTACTGGGCCGCTCTGCTCGACGGGTCCGGCTCGACCGATGCGCCGGTCCGCTTCCTGTCGCCGGTGGCCCAGGCCGACGTCAGCCGCCAGGCCGTCGGGCTCGGCCTCGGGACGAGCCTGCAGTGGTTCGGCATCCTGTCCGCCGCGGTCGGGGCCATCAACCTCGTGCCGCTGCCGCCCCTCGACGGGTCCCATGCGCTGGTGGCCGGCGGTGAGTGGCTCGCCCAGCGGCTCAGAGGCGACCGTTCGATCAGGCTCGACGTCAGGCGGCTGCTCCCGCTGGCCTACCTCACGGTCGGCCTGCTGGTGGCCCTGTCGGTCACCGCCCTGATCATGGACATCAGGGATCTGGCCTGAGCCGGGCATCGAGGGCCTGGCCCGAGCCAGGGTCTGGCGGCTGGCTCAGGCGCCGGCCATAGAGCGCTTCGCCACCTCTTCGAGCATCACCTCGGTGGCCCCGCCCCCGATCGGCAGGATCCTGGCATCCCGGTACATCCGCTCGATGGCCGATTCCCGCATGTAGCCCATGCCCCCGTGGAACTGGAGGCAGTCGTACATCACCTGGTTCACGACTTCGCAGCCCCAGGCCTTGACCCCCGACATCTCCTTAACGTTGTCGATGCCCTGCTCGCCGAGCCATGCCGCGTGGTACATCGAGGCCCTGACCGCGTCGACCTTGGCCTGGTTCATCGCCATGCGCTGGCGGATGGCCCCCAGGTCGTACAGGTGGCCGCCGAACGCCGCGCGGTTCTGCGTGTACTCGTTGGTCATGTCGATGGCGACCTGAGCCGCCCCGACCCCCATGCCGACCAGCACCATCCGCTCGTTCTGGAAGTTCTTCATCGTCTCGTAGAAGCCACGGTGTGGAGTGCCGAGCAGCTGATCGTCGGGGACCCAGACGTCGACCAGGGAGAGCTCGGCGGTGTCCGAGCACCGCCACCCGTGCTTGTCCAGCTTCTTGGCCACCGTGAAGCCCTCGGTCGACGAGGGGACGAGGAACATCGAGATCCCGTAGCGGTCCTCGGGGTCGGTCTTGGCCGCGACGATCGTCATGTCGCCGTACACCGCGTTGGTGATGAACGTCTTGGTGCCGTTGATCCGCCAACCATCGCCGTCCTTGACCGCCCTTGTCCTGATGCCGGCCACGTCGGATCCGGCGTCGGGCTCGGAGACCCCGATCGAGAGGATGACCTCGCCGCTGAGGATGCCCGGCATCCAGCGCTCGAGCTGCTCGTCGCTACCGGAGTTGACGATGTGTGGCCCCGCCATGTCGGTGTGGACCAGCACGGTCACCTCGAAGCCGGCGAACGTCGATGCTCCGAGGGCCTCGGAGAACGTGGCCGATGCCAGCGGTCCCATGCCGAGCCCTCCGAGCTCCTCCGGGACGCGGAGCCCCAGCATGCCCAGGTCGCCCATCTGGCGGAGGATCTCCCTGGGGACCTTGCCCTCTTCCTCCCATTGCTCACCCTTGGGGGTGACCTCCTTGGTGACGAACTCGACGGTCTGGTCGTAGATGGCCTGCAACTCGTCGGTCATGTAGACGTTGCGATGGGTCATGGGGACCAACCTAGCCGAACCACCCCTCGCCACTTCGAGACGGGCGGTGGGTCCGCTACGGTGACCCGATGGCCATCTACGCCCTCGGAGGCGACGAGCCCCGCATCCACCCCACCGCCTTCATCCATCCCCAGGCGACGGTGATCGGCAAGGTCGAGATCGGGGCCGGCTCGTCGGTGTGGCCATCGGCGGTGCTGCGAGGCGACCACAACGTCATCCGGATCGGGGAGCGGACCTCGATCCAGGACGGCAGCGTGCTCCATGTCACCGCCGAGCACGAGACCGTCGTCGGCGACGGGTCCGTCGTCGGTCACCTGGTGCACCTCGAGGGCTGCGTCATCGAGAGCGGCGCCCTGGTCGGCAACGGGTCGATCGTGCTCCACCGGGCCGTGGTTCGCACCGGCGCCGTCGTCGGATCGAACGCGGTGGTGACCAACGACACCGAGGTCCCGTCCGGGGGCCTCGCCCTCGGCGTGCCGGCCAAGATCAGGGAGGGGGCCGCCGACCCGGCCATGATCGCCGATGCGGTGGAGAAGTACGTGGAGCGGGCCGTGCAGTACCGGTCCCAGATGCGCCGCCTGGACTGACGAATCCGCCGGCCCGACCATGCAAAATGGCCCCGGTATTTGTTACTATCTACGTAGTGGTAATTCATCCGCCGGCGACGGCCGGCGGGAGACGGAGCGCCTGATGACGGTAACCCCTGACAGCCTAGACCTCGATCGGTACAAGCTCGGGTGGAGCGACGCGGAGGACTACGTGTTCAAGCCCAAGAGGGGCCTGAACGAGGAGATCCTGCGGGAGATGTCGTGGATGAAGGGCGAACCAGACTGGATGCTCGACATCCGGCTGAAGTCCCTGCGCCACTTCGAGAAGCGACCGATGCCGAACTGGGGCGGCGACATGTCGGAGATCTACTTCGACGACATCTACTACTACATCAAGCCCACCGAGGGCCAGGTCGACGACTGGGAGGACCTCCCGGACGCCATCAAGGACACCTACGAGAAGCTCGGCATCCCCGAGGCCGAGCGCAAGTACCTGGCCGGCGTCACCGCCCAGTACGAGTCCGAGGTGGTGTTCCACCGCAACCGCGAGGACCTGGAGCGCCAGGGCGTGATCTTCTCCGACATGGACACCGCGCT
>JAHELU010000013.1 GCA_024644005.1 Acidimicrobiales bacterium
CAACGCTGCGGAACGCCCCGTGGCCCTGGCCGGCCAGGTTGGTGACGACGATGTCGGGGCGGCCGTCGCTGTCGTAGTCGCTGACGGCCACTCCCATCCCGGCCTCGTCGTCGTCGACACCCGCCTCGGCCCCTCGATCGACGAGGCGGAACCCCGGGTCGCGGTCGGCGGGCTCGTTGACGTACAAACGGTTGGTCTGGGTGTCGTTGGCCACGTAGAGGTCGAGATCGCCGTCGCGGTCGACGTCGGTCCAGACGGCACCGAGCCCGTAGTCGAACCGATCGGGCTCGATGCCGACGTCGCCGGCCACGTCGATGAACGTCGGCCGACCGCCGCCGGATCCGCCGGTGCTCAGGTAGAGCAGGTCGGGCTCGGCCGCGTAGGGGTTCGGGAATCCGGCGGTGGAGTCGGTCGGCGCGTTGAGATCCGCGTAGCCGGTGACGAAGAGGTCGGGCCAGCCGTCGCCGTTCACGTCACCCACCGCAGCGCCGGCCTGCCAGCCGTTGGTGTCGACACCGGCCCGCTCACCGTCCACTTCGAACCGCTCACCGCCGAGGTTCCACAGCAGCACATTGTCGCGCTGGGTGGTCACGTAGAGATCGGTGAAGCCGTCGAGGTCGAGGTCGGCAGCGACGCAGCCACCACCCCGGTCGGCGACGCCGGCACCCCACTCGTCGCTCACATCGGTGAACCGACCTCGGTCGTTGCGAAACAGCCGGGACGAGGGCAGCTCCCCTTCGCCTCGCCATCGACCCCACTCACCCTCCGACCAGGTGTTCACCACGTAGAGGTCGAGCCAACCGTCGTCGTCGACATCGATCCAGCACAGACCGCCGCTCATCATGGCGTTCGGATCGGGCCGGATCCCCCACTGGAACGCGCTGTGGCGGAAGTCGAGGCCGACCTCGGCCGCGACATCGCCGAACCGCACCGACGCCATCGACGCCACCGCCGGTCGATCGACATCGGCGCCCTCGGCGGGGCCCGCCCCACCGCACGCCGCGGCGACGAACGCGAGCCCGGCGATGATCAGCGCGGGGATGGTGGCGAGCCACGACCTCCCCGGCCGAGCCACGGTCATGTCATGCGAGGCCCCGCATGGTGCGGCGTCGCTTGGAGACCGAGTCGATGAGCACGGCCAGCAGGAGGACGATGCCGGTGATGATGAACTTGAAGCCCGACGAGAGGCCCATCAGCTCCATGCCGTTCTTGATGGCGGTGATCACGAGCGCGCCGTAGAAGGCGGCGACGATGCGTCCCGAGCCACCGAACAGGCTGACCCCGCCGATCACCGCGGCCGCGATGACCTCGAGCAGAAGGTTGCCACCGGCGATGTTGCTGCTCGTGGAGCGCAGGCGGGAGACCAGGACGATGCCACCCACGCCGGCCATGAACCCGTTGACCATGAAGACCGCGATGCGGATGTTGTCGACGCTGATGCCGGCTCGGCGGGCGGCCTCGGGGCTGCCACCCACGGCGTAGATATGGCGGCCGAACCTCGTCTTCGCGGCAACGAAGGTCCAGAAGGCGAGAAAGACAGCGAGAATGACCGTGACGAGAGGGATGCCCCGGTCACGGTTGGCGACGATGACCGCGGCGAACAGGAGTACGGCGACCCCAGCGATCTGGGCGAGCACGATCGGCATGGGCCGGGTGCCGAGCCCTCGCGCTCGGCGGGAGCGGACGTCGTTGAGCTGGAAGACGGCATAGCCGCCCACGACGATGAGTGCGAGCACCCAGCCGACCCAATCGTCGCTGAAGAACTTGTTGGAGATGTCGATCAGCGTCTGGTCCTGGATGCTCACGAATCCAGCGTCGGTGAAATCGAGGGTGAGCCAGAGCACCACCCCGGACCACACGAGGAAGCCGGCGAGGGTGGTGACGAACGAGGGCACGCCGAGCTTGGTGATGATCAGCGCGTGGACCAACCCGATGACCGTGGTGAGGATCAGGCAGGCGATGATGGCCGCCCACCAGGGCCACCCAGGGTCGTCGGGACGTTGGAGGAGGACGAGCACCGTGCCGCCGGTGCCGGCCACGAACGCCACCGACAGGTCGATGGTGACCACCTCGCCGTCGGCGATGAGCAGGATGAAGATGATGCCGATCGAGAGGAAGGCGATCGGCGCCATCTGGAGGAGCAGGTTGGTGAAGTTCTGCGCCGTGAGGAAGTTGTCCTCCAACGTGCCGAACACCGCCACGATGACGACGAGGCCGAGGATGATCGGGAGCGAGCCGAGCTCACCGGCCTGCACCGCCCGCCAACGCTCGGCGACGTAGTCGGACACGCCTTCGTGCGGCGTCTCGAACCCGGCTGTGCGCACACCCTCCTCGGATGGAGGGGATGGTGCCGTCGTGGTGTCGTCGCTCATATCGCCGCCTCCATTCCGGGGACGTGGGCCAGGTCGCCGGCCGTGATCGCCTCGACGACCTCCTGCTGGTTCGTCGCCGCTTTGTCGAACACCGCGACCCGCTGACCCAGCCGCAGCACCGTGATCCGGTCCGCCACCTCGAAGATGTCGTGGAGATTGTGGGAGATGATCACCACACCGAAGCCCTGCTCGGCGAGGCGGAGCACGAGGTCGAGCACCTGTCGGGTCTGGGCGACGCCAAGTGCCGCAGTCGGCTCGTCGAGGATGACCAGTTTCGAGTCCCACATGATCGACTTGGCCACCGCCACGGCCTGGCGCTGGCCGCCCGAGAGGCCGGCGACCACCTGCCGGACGGACTTGAGGGTGGTCACCGAGAGGCTCTCGAGCACTTCCTGGGCCCGGTGCTCCATCGCCAGCTCGTCGATGACGAGACCGTTGGAGATCTCCTCGCGGCCGAGGAACATGTTGGCGACGACATCGAGGTTGTCGGCCAACGCAAGATCCTGGTACACGACCTCGATGCCGAGGTCGGCGGCATCTTTGGGCCCGTGAATCCGCACCTGCGCCCCGTCGAAGTAGACCTCGCCCTCGTCGAAGGGGTAGATACCGACGATCCCCTTGATGAGCGTCGACTTGCCGGCGCCGTTGTCGCCGACGAGGGCCATGACCTCGCCGGCCCGCACATCGAAGTCGACCTTGTAGATGGCCTGGACGGCGCCGAACGACTTCGACACCCCCTGGCACTGCAGGAGCGGCGAGCCGCCCCCGTCGTCGCTTGTCATGTCCCGATCCCCCTCGCTGTGGTTTCCACTGAAGCACACGTGGCGGGGACCCGAAGGCCCCCGCCACGCATGATGTCACATCAGATCGGTGTCGATGTCACCCGGCCTCTTCGGGGCAGACGTCGGCGATGTCGCCGACGCAGATATCGCTCCACTCGTACACGCCGTCGGCGATCACCGTGTCACCGATGTTGTCGGCCGTGATGGCCGAGGGAGTGAGCGCCCAGTAGAGCACCACGCCGTCTCCCACGGGCTCGTCGGTCGGCGTGCCCGTGTCCACGGCGATCGCGATGGCGTCGAAGTCGCCACTGACGGTCGAGAGATCCTCACCGCCGCGGAGGGCCAGTGCGGCCTGGACGGCAGCCGCCGCCAAGGGCTCGATCGGCTTGTAGACGCTCATCGTCTGCTTGCCGAGCAGGATGTTCTGCATGGCCACGATGCTGGCGTCCTGGCCGCTGATCGGGACCTGGGTGGAGTCGAGCCCCGCAGTCTCCAGCGAGGTGATGACAGCGTTGGCCAGGTTGTCGTTCGCCGCGAACACGGCGTCGACCTCGTTGCCGCTGTCGACCAGGATCTGGTCCATCGCAGTCTGGGCGTTCTCGGCCAGCCAGCCGTCGACGAACTGATCGGCGACGATCGTCCAGTCGCCAGCGTCGGCCCGGGCCTCGACGGTCTCGGCGTAGCCGGCCCGGAACAGTTGCGAGTTGTTGTCCTCCGGTCCGCCGTTGAGCATGACGACCTGAGGGTTGTCGACGCCGAGGGCGTCGATCTCCGGCTCCAGGACTTCGGCCATGGTCCGGCCGACCGCCACGTTGTCGAAGCTCACGTACACGTCGGCGCCATCGCCGTCGGCGGTGAACCGGTCGTAGTCGATCACCTTGGCACCACCCTCGCGGGCGATGCTCGTGATCGTGGCCCCCGTGGCGGAGTCGAGGTTGACCAGCAGGACGACGCTGGCCCCGTCGAGCACGGCCTGCTCAGCCTGGCTGATCTGGGTGGTCGTGTCGCCCTCGGCGTTGACGATGGTGAAGTCCTCACCCTCGACGAGGCCGGCGGCCTCGAAGCCCTCCTTGAAGAAGCGACGGTCGAGTGACTCCCACCGCGGCGAGGTGGCGGAGTCCGGGAGGAGCACCCAGATGCTGCCACCGTCGGCCATGGCCTCGCCATCGCCCTCGGTGGTCTCGGTCGCCTCGGTGGTCTCGGTTGCCTCGGTGGTCTCGGTGTCCGTGGCCTCGGTGTCCTCGGTTGCCGTGTCGTCCCCGTCGTCGTCATCGCCACACGCCGCCGTGAGCAGGGCAAACGCTGCCAGGACGGCCAGGAACAGCCTGAGATTTCGTTTCAACATTGCGCTATCGTCCTCTCCTCTTCAGACCCTGTGTGGAGTCCGGCCACCAGGTTATAGCAGGAGCGGCGGAAGCGTCGCCCATACGATCGAAGAGGCCGCCAGTTGTCACAGTCACCTGACGGGTAGGTTTGAGAGCGTGTCGGACCTGCTGGCCTACAACTCGAGCGGCCCGTCGAGATTGCGGGAGCTGCTGGAGCGGGGCGAGCTGCTGACCGTGCCCGGCTGCTACGACGGCCTGGGGGCCCGACTGATCGAGCAGGCCGGGTTCTGGGCCTGCTATATGACCGGCTTCGGCACGGCGGCCGCCCTGCTGGGCCGGCCCGACATCGGTCTGCTGTCGGTGACCGACATGGTGGACAACGCCCGCAGGGTGGTCATGGCCACGACGCTGCCGGTCATCGCCGATGCGGACACCGGATACGGCAACCCGCTCAACGTGATGCGGACCGTGCACGACTACGAACGGGCCGGCGTGGCGGCGATCCAGCTGGAGGACCAGGTCGCACCCAAGCGCTGTGGACACATGGACGACAAGCAGGAGGTCCCCACGGCCGACATGACGGCAAAGGTCCGGGCGGCCGTGGCGGCCCGCCACGACGACGACCTCGTGATCATCGCCAGGACCGACGCCCGGGCGAACGAGGGGCTCGCTTCGGCGATCGAGCGGGCCCACGCCTATGTCGACGCAGGGGCGGACGTGCTGTTCGTCGAGGCCCTCCGGTCGGTCGAGGAGCTGGAGGCCGTGGCCTCCGAGCGCTTCGGCGTCCCCCTCGTCTACAACTGGGTCGAGGGTGGCAAGACGCCGCCGCTGTCCGCCGCCGAGATCGCCGAGCTCGGCTTCGGGATCCTGCTGTTGCCGGTGTCGCTGTTGCTCAACGCCACCCGAGCCATCCAGTCCGCCCTGGCCCACATCAAGGTCGAGGGCATTCCGCCGATCGAACCCGGCGTAGACACGTTCGGCTCCTTCAACCGCATCGTCGGGCTCCCGGCTGTTCTGGATCTTCAGTCCGAGTTCGGATCCTGAGCCGCCACCGACACCGCCGGTCGCGCCGACGGCCCACCATCGGTCAAGTGCCGACGGTCTGGGTCCGGTTGATGAGGTTGCGGACCTCTCGGGCCGCCACCAGCAGCGAGGTGAGGTCGGTGGCGGTGGCCCGGATCGCCACCATCGTCTGCCGGTATCGATCCACCTCGAGCCGGTTGCGGTGCAGCCACTCCTCGACTCTGGCCGCCGGTTCGGCCTCGTCGTTGCTGCGGTCGATGACCTGGGCCGTCAGCAGCCGGTGGTCGGTGTACAGGTCGGTCCGCAGCGTGAGCCGAGCGAGCGTCGACCACTGATTGTCCCTCGGTAGGGCCAGTATCCGGTCCCGGAGCCAGGTGAGATCGAGAGCATCGGCAACGGCGAAGTGGGTGGCTGCCACCGTCCGAACGTCTTCCCCGGATTCGGTGGCCACGGTCACGATGTCGAGTGCGGCCACGGCGCTCGGCAGCGCGGCCCCCCAGCGGGCCAGTTCGGCCGACGCACCGCTCGCGGTCAGCTCCTCCACCGCGGTCTCGAACTTGTCGAGGTCGGTTCCGACGAGGTCTTCGGCCAGTCCGGCGGTGGTCTCGGCCACCGGCTTGGCGAGGTCGGCGATCGCTGCGCCGGCGTCGAAAGGGGTCGGCCGGTTGCGCAGCAGCAGTCGGGTGGCCCGCTCGGCCAGCTGACGACAGCCGAGGTGGACCTCCAGTTGCTTGTCGACGGCCATGATCCCGTCGTGCCCGTTGACCGAACGGACGACGCGCTCGAGATCGAAGATCTGCCAGGCCGCGAAATGGGCTGCGGCGATCTCCGGCGGCGGCGCAGAGGTCTCCTGGCCCAGCCGGTACACCATGGAGACGCCGGCCCGGTCGACCACCAGGTTGCTGAGCCGGTTGGCGATGATCTCCCGACGCAGCTGGTGGAGCCCGATCCGATCGGCGAATCGCTCCCGCAGCTGGACCGGGAAGTAGGAGACGAGCAGGGTTTCCATCGCCGGGTCGTCCGGGACCTTCGAGGCCAACAGCTGCTCGCTGAGGTTGTTCTTGGTGTAGGCGCTCAATACGGCCAGCTCGGGCGTCGTCAGGCCGAGGCCGGCCAGCCGCCGCTCGTCGCCGTCCGGCAGTGCCTCGAGGCTCCTGGTCAGCAACCCGTGCTGCTCGAGCTCGTCGAGGTACCGGGCGTGGACGTCGATCAGGCTCGGCGCATCGACCCTGGCGACGCTGAGGGCGAGCGACTGCCGGTAGCTGTTGGACAGCACCAGCATGGCCACCTCGTCCGTCATGTCCACCAGCAGCTCGTTGCGCTGCTTGGTCGTCAGATCCCCGTCGGCCACGATCTCGTCGAGCAGGATCTTGATGTTGACCTCGTGATCGGAGCAGTCGACCCCGCCGGCGTTGTCGATCGCGTCGGTGTAGATCCGGCCGCCCATCCTGGCGAACTCGATCCGGCCTCGCTGGGTCACACCGAGGTTGCCGCCCTCGCCCACCACCGAGACCCGCAGCTGGTCGCCGTCGACCCGGATGTGGTCGTTCGCCTTGTCACCCACCTCGGCGTGGCTCTCGTCCGATGCCTTCACATAGGTACCGATCCCGCCGTTCCAGAGCAGGTCGACCGGGGCTCGGAGGACGGTCGATATCAGGTCCTCCGGGGTGAGCGATTCGACGTCGGTGCCGAGCGCGGCCATCGCCTCGGGTGAGAGCTCGATCCGCTTGGCGAGTCGCTCGTAGATACCACCGCCGGCCGAGATGATCGACCGGTCGTAGTCGTCCCAGCTGGAGCGGGGCAGGTCGAACAGGCGCTGCCGCTCGTCGTAGGACCGCTCGGGGTCCGGATCGGGATCGATGAAGATGTGACGATGGTCGAACGCCGCCACCAGCTTGGTGTGCCGGGACCGCAGCATCCCGTTGCCGAACACGTCGCCCGACATGTCGCCGATACCGACGACGGTGAACGGCTCCGCCTGCACGTCGAGGCCCAGCTCCCTGAAGTGCCGTTTCACCGACTCCCAGGCACCGCTGGCGGTGATCCCCATGCCCTTGTGGTCGTAGCCGTTGGACCCGCCCGACGCGAACGCATCACCGAGCCAGAAGCCGCGGCTGAGGGCCAGGTCGTTGGCGATGTCGGAGAACGTGGCCGTGCCCTTGTCGGCCGCGACCACGAGATAGGGGTCGTCGCCGTCGTAGCGCTTCGTGTCCGGCGGTGGCACGACCCGGCCCTCGACCAGGTTGTCGGTCAGGTCGAGCAGGCCGGAGATGAACAGCTGGTAGGTGGCGACCACCTCCTCCGGGACGGCTGCAGGGTCGTCCGGCCGGCGCTTCAGGACGAACCCGCCCTTGGCCCCGACCGGAACGATCACCGCGTTCTTGACCATCTGGGCCTTGACCAGGCCGAGCACTTCGGTGCGGTAGTCCTCGCTCCGTTCCGACCACCGCAGCCCGCCGCGGGCCACCGGGCCGGCCCGGAGGTGCAGCCCCTCGAAGCGGGCGGAGTAGACGAAGATCTCGAACTGGGGTCGGGGGTCGGGCAGCTCGTCGATGTCTCCGCAGGCGAACTTGAACGCAAGATAGCTCCGACGCGAGCCGTCCTCGGTCCGTTGGGCCCAGGTGGTGCGGATGGTGGACCTGATCAGGTTGTAGAACCGGCGCAGGACCCGGTCGTGGTCGAGGCTCTTGATGCCGTCGATGGCCTCGACGAGCTCGGCCTCGACGGCCGCGGTGTCGCCGTCGCCGTCCGGGTCGAATCGGGCGGAGAAGTAGTCGAACAGGAGCCGGACGACGGTGGGGTGCTCGGCGAGCGTCTGCTCGATGAACAACGGGCTGTGGGCGAACCGGACCTGTTGCAGGTAACGGGCGTAGGCCCGCAGCACCGCCACCTCGGTGGCAGCCAACCCGGCAAGCAGCACCAGCCGGTTGAAGCCGTCGTCCTCGACCTCACCGGCCCAGACCGCTTCGAACGCCTCCTCCACGAAGACGGCCACCTTGCCGAAGTCGAGATCGGTGCCGCCGTGCTCGAGCGAGAAGTCGTAGATCCACATCGGCTCCCGGCCGGCGGGCCGGACCTCGTAGGGCCGCTCGTCGACCACGGTGACCCCGAGATTGGTGAGGCTCGGCATCACGGCCGTCAGCGACACCCGGTCGCCGAGGCGGTACAGCTTCAGCTTGAAGGCATTGGCCGGCCGGCCGGGCTCGCGGTAGACGCTCAGCCCGAGCGAGCCTCGACCGTCGAGCTGCTCCAGCTCTTCGACGTCTGCCGCCGCGGTCCGGGGATCGAAGCTGCCCTGGTAGTCCTGATCGAAGGCCTCGCCGTAGATCCGCCCCAGTCGTAGCGCCTCGATCTCACCGAAGTGGTAGCTGACAGCGTCGGAGAAGTCGTCGTCCCAGACCCGTATCAGCCGCTCGATCGCCGTTTCGAGCTCGGCGTCGTCGACCGTCGGCGGCTCACGGTCGTCGGCCTCCCCGTCGGGAGCGTCCCGGCGCGGACCGTCCACCCGCAGCACGTAGCGGAGCCGAGCCAGCACCGACTCCGACATGGCGGCGTCCCAGTCCGCCAGGGTGCCGTCGAAGGCATCGACCAGGAGCTCCTCGATGCCGGCCCTGGTCGAGGTGTTGTACCGGTCGCGGGGGAGGTACACCAGCACGGTCACGAACCGGCCGAACAGCTCCCGCCGGGAGAACACCCGGACCCGGCGTCGCTCCTGGAGGCCAGCGATGGCCACGGCGACGTTGTAGAGCTCGTCGACATCCATCTGCAGCAGGTCGTCGCGGGGGTACCGCTCGAGGATGGTCTTCAGCCGCTTCTCGTCGTGGCCATCTGGCGGGTAGTCGGTGCGGGCCAGGACCTCGGCCACCGTTCGACGGGCCCTCGGCAGCGTGGTGACACTGCGGTTGTAGACCTCGGAGGTGAACAATCCGAGGAATCGGCGCTCCCCGGTCACCACGCCATCGTCGTCGAAGGTCTTCACGCCCACGTAGTCGAGATAGGAGGCCCGATGGACGGTGGAGCGCGTACCCGCCTTCGTGAGATTGAGCAGGTGCGGTTCCTTGACCTGTTCCCGGGCCGCGGGTGGCATCTCGGCCAACCGGCGGGGCCGGCCGAGGTGCTCGTCGCCGGCCAGGATCCCCAGCCCCGAGCCCTTGACGATCCGCAGGACCTCCTCGCCGTCCTCGACGCCGAGTCTGTAGTCCCTCGCTCCGAGGAAGAGGAAGTGGTTGTCGGCCAGCCAGTCGAGCAGCTCTGCGGTCTCGGCCACCTCCGATTCGTCGACCGGCAGGCGGTCGGCGTCGAGCGATGCCGACACCTCCATCATGCGGTCCCGCATCGGCTGCCAGTCCCGCACGGCCGATCGAACGTCGTCGAGGACCCGGTACAGGTTGTCCTTGATGGCCTGGCGGGCCTCGTCGTCGGCCTGGCGGTCGATCTCGACCGACATCATCGAGAGCAGCCGCCGGCCATCCGACAGCTGCGCGGCCGAGCCGAACTCGGGCTCCCCCGACACGTTGCAGGACATGACCGGGTGGACCACGAAGTGGATCCCGACACCGAGACGGCTGAGCTCCATCGTGACCGAGTCGACGAGGAACGGCATGTCCTCGGTCACGATCTGGACGATCGTGTGCTCACTGCCCCAGCCGTCCACCTCCACCCGGGGATCGAGCACCTCTATGGCGATCGTCCCCGGCTCCCAATTCCGCGCTTCCTCGAAGTGGTTGGCGGCCATGCCGAACAGGTCTTCGACCCGACGAGACTCCAGGTCGGACTCGTCGACGTGGGCGTAGTACTCCCGCAGGCTCGACGGGAGATCGGTCCGGTCCGGCACGGTGCTGATCGAGTACTCGACCAGGGCATCTGTGACCGTGCCGCCGTCACCGTCTCGACCGGGTCTCATCGGATCAACAGTAGCCCCTTCGGGCTGGGACCATCGGAGAACCGCCGGGTTTGGCGCCGTTGCCGCTCGTGACTGCTCGTGATCGCTCGTGAGCGACCGCCTCGGCGAAGCCGTCACCGGTTGCTGTCGGGGCCCCGGGGGCCACGGTCGCAGTCGTCACCGGTTGCTGTCGGGGCCACGGTCGCCCCGTCGCAGTCGTCACCGCTTGCGACCGGCGACCTCGGCCAGGACGAACACGATGCTCGCCACGCCGAGGGCGCTGCAGGCCACCAGGCCGACGACCGGCTCGTCGGCGACGATCGCTGCGATGCCCAGCACCAGATTGGCCAGCGCTGCGATGACGAGTGACCCGCCGACGACCCTGACCGGCAGCGCACCCTTCGGACCTCGATCGGACGGCGAGGCATCGGTGACCTCGGCGACGATTGCGGCGTCCTGGCAGGCGACGATTTCGGCGGTGTCGGGAACGACCTCTGGTTCTTCTTCACTCCAACCCGGTACCAGTTCCATCGTTTCCACCCTCCTTGGTCGTCGACCCCGCACGTCGAAATCCCTCGGTTGCCTGCCTCGATCTCGGCTGACGCAACCGTCGGCCGCTCGCCCGATAGCGGCTCGTCCTCTGGCTCGCCTGCTGGCTGGTATTCAGGTCACCATCTGTCCTCGGATGGCGGCTATCGGCCCGTGGCGGCCAGTCATCGCCCGGGCCCGGCCCATCAACGCTCTCGTCCGCCCGCTCCTCGGACAGCTCTTCGAGGAGTGCTTCGGCCGGGCCGACGAACTCGTGGTCGGGCGCTCCGGCTGCGGTCGACGCAAAGGTGACCGTCAGCTGCCACCGACCGAGCCGGTCGCGCTCGTCCTCCATGCCGGCATCGACGATCCGGGGATCGACGGCGGCCAGTCGCCGCACCTGCGCGTGCAGCTCTCCGAAGGAGTGGGTCCCGTAGGGTCGGACCGCCCAGGTGACACTGGCCGGGAACGCGTAGCTCGGCAGCATCGAGAGCCGGGGGGCGGCCAGTACCGGACGGAGTCCGTCCGGGGTGCTGTAGTAGTTGCCCGAGAAGATGATCGACACGTCCCGACCCTGTCGAACCGAGGCGTCTGCAAGGGCAGCCGGCCACCGCCGACGGAACCGGCAGGCCTGACTCCAGACCCAGACCAGCCGCCCGGCCGAGCTGGCGCCGCGGGAGGCGGCCAGGACGGCGAGATCGTCGACGGCGACCGCTGCCGGTGGGAGCCACGCAACCGGGAGCCCGATGGCGAGGCCGCCGCCGAAGAGCAGGAGCCCGAGCGGATGACCGACGAGGAGCCACGCCAACCAGCGCAGGGCGACCAGCCAGAACGCCACCAGCGGATGGCCGGCCAGCACGGCCCGGCTCACCGCACGCATCGCCGCCCTCCTGCAAGGTGCGGCCCTATGATCGCCAATGGAGTTTCTCCAAATATGCGATATAGATCGACCGGTGGTGGTGGCATCATCACTCCATCGGGAAGGCAGATCGCCCGAATGCACCCCCATGACGCCACCGGGACACGGATTGGTTACCAGCCGTTATCAGTGAAAAGCCGTTGTCACACTCGTCGTCGAAAGCGGAGGATCCACCGGCCTCACGCTCCGCGGCCGACACGGCGGCGAACGCCACGATTGTCAGACCGGCTGGTTACGGTAAGTGCTCATCACTACACTACGCCCACGCTGTGTAGCCGAAGCCGGAAGGGGGCTCTGTGGCAACCTCACCCGTAGTGGCCCGCTGGGAGCTCTCGCGGCGACTCGCGTCGAGACGCAAGGAGCTCGGCCTCGACGTCAAGGCGATCACCGACCACCTCGGCTTCACCCGCAACTACTGGTCGGCGGTGGAGAACGATCGCACCCTGATCGCCGCCGACAAGCTCGCGATCCTCCTCGATCTCCTCCAGTTCGAGGAACCGGATCGTACCGAGCTGGACCAACTCCGCGCCGACGCCCGCCAACGCGGCTGGTGGGACGCCCGACCTTCGCTGGAGGGGGACGCAAAGCGCTTCTACGGTCTCGAAGACGGCGCCACTCGAATCAGAACCTACGAGAGCCTCATCATTCCCGGTCTCCTCCAGATAGAGGACTACACACGAGCATTGATCGGGGCCGATCCGTTCAATCGGCCTGTCGACGTGGACCGAGCGCTCGAGCTACGAAAAGCGAGGCAGGAGAGACTGCTCTCCGGCAATCGCATCGAGTTCGTCGCCCTGATGAGTCAGGCTGCGCTCACTCAGCAAGTCGGTGGGCCGAAGCTCCAGGCCCGCCAACTCGATCACATTGCGGATCGAATCGAAGAAGCGACCAGCGCTATCGAAGTGAGAGTCCTGCCCTTCGAAACCAACCCCGGCATCATCGCGAGCTCGTCGACACTCGTCTTCTTCGACTTCGAAAGCGCTCAGCTCCCCACGATTGCCTGGCAGGAAGCGATCCGACCACTCGACGTCGTCGAGTCGAACGATGAGCAATTCAATCGCCTCAAACTTGCGTGGGATGACGGCATCCGCAGAAGTCTGAGTCGCGAGGCCAGTCTCGAGATGATCAAACGAGAATCAACACTGGTGCTGAAGCGATAGGGCAATTCAGGTCATAGTGCTGCGGCTTTCGACCTGATCTCGATGTCGCCGCTAGAACCTGCCGAAACAGTTATCTACATCGCGATAGCTAGGTACGACTTGGTTATTTACAATAGCCAAGTCGTCAAGTACGGTGACCTCGGTCATGGTAGGTGCTCGATACCCGCCACAGCTTGGGCACTCCTCCATGTTCGGAACCGATAGGCTCCAGCCGCTAGCGATCAGAACCGAAGGGGAACAACGGTGTTTCGAGGAGAGGGTGAGCAGGAAGAGCCGGAGCCCAGTCGCGGGTGGCGCAAAGCCCGTCGTTGCAGCGCAAGTACCTGCGTAGAGGTGCGCATCGGGAGTGAGAGCGTCGAGGTTCGCGACAGCAAGCAGAACCACCTCGGCGACGCTGATCAGCCGATCATCTCGGTGAGCACCGAGCAATGGACGCAGTTCCTGGACGAGATCGCTGGCGTTGCGCCAACCGGCGCGAGCACGGCCATCGCCGTATGCCACACCGCTGATGGTGGCGTCACGCTTCGGGACCCATCGACTGGCGTCGTGCTGACTTATGACGCCGACGAGTATCGAGCGTTCGCCGATGGCGTGCGAGCCGGCGAGTTCACGCCGGTCTTGGCCTCGGCGTAACAGGACCGGCGACTACCACAAGCGAGCCGAGGCGATGGCGGCGCCGTCGGCCATGGCGGCGAGCTTGGCGTCGGTGATGTCCGGGTCGATGCCTTCGTAGCCGGCGAAGGTCGAGAAGCCGCAGTCCGTCTCGGCGATGACCCGCTCTCGGCCGACGATCGTAGCGAACCCTTCGATCCGCTGGGCGATCAGCTCCGGGTGCTCAACGAAGAGGGTGGTGGAGTCGATCACGCCGGGCACCAGGATCTCGTCGTCCGGGAGGTCGGCCTCGGCGAACGCCGTCCACTCGTGGGCGTGGCGTGGATTGGCCGCCTCGAACAGGAGGGCCTGGGGCTTGGCTCGTAGCGCGATCGGCAACACCTGGCACATCGGGCACAGGCATGGGGTCCCTCGTAGGTGCCCCAGCAGATGTGCAGCCGCATCTTCTCGGCCGGGATGTCGGCCACCGCCTGATTGAGCGCGTCGACGTGGAGGTTGGCCATGGCCTCGTACTCGTCATCCGAGCGATCCTCGAACATCATGTGTCGACCGAGCCCGAGGTCGGGCGAGTCGAGCTGCAACATGTACCCGGCACCGACGATGGCCTGGTAGCGATGGCCCCGGGCGACGCCGCGTCGAGGAACCCCTCGACCGGTCCGGTCGGTGCCCCGGCCGCCCGGGGAAACCACGGCTCGGCTCAGCACAGCGCGGGGAGGACCTCGCTCGCCATCAACCGATCGGACTCGGCGGCGCTGTCCCGGTCGGCGCCCATCGTGGCCCCGACCACCACGAGCTTGGTGAGCCCGAGACCGGCCAGCGCCTGCATCCGATCGACGCACAGCTCTGGCGGACCGACGACGGCGTACGAGTCGACGAAGTCGTCTGGCAGCACCGCGGCCTGATCGGAGTCGGCCCGGGTGTGGGACCGCATGTCGTAGGCGTCGTGCAGCGCCTCGAAGACCCGCTGCTGGTCGGCGTCGGCCGGGCCGACCACGTCGCCGTGCATCACCGAGAACCGGGCGAACGTGGACAGGCCGCCCCGGACGAGGGCCCGGGCCCGGTCCTGGTCGGGATGGCAGACGACGTTGACATAGGCACCGAACGTCAGGTCGTCCGGATCCAGACCGGCATCGAGCCTGGCCTGGCGGGCCGTTGCCATGCCCCACTCCAGCCGCTCCGGTGATGCCCCGAGGGCGAACAGGATGCGATCGGCGTGACGAGCGGCGGCGATCACCCTGGGCCCGGTGGCGGCGACCTCGACGGGGACCTTGGGCCAGCGGCCCGGCAGCCAGTGGATGGCGCTGGTGCCGGCGGTGGCTGCAAGCTCCAGCTCGTCGACCGGCGGCGCCACCGCCTCACCGAATTCGAGATCGTCGAAGGGGATCTCGTCGCCCCGCAGGTAGGCCTGGAGAGCTGCCAGGTAGCGCTCGAACCCCGCGACCCGGGCCGGAGCCCGACCGAGATGGGCCAGCGCCGAGTCGCCACGGCCGATGGCCAGCTGAGCCCGGCCGCCCGAAACCGACTGGATGCTGGCGATGGCCCCGGCGGTCACGGCCGGGTGGCGGGTCACCGGGTTGGTCACCCCGGTCGACAGCTGCAGGGTCTCGGTGGCCAGGGCCGCGCTCGTGAGGGCGACGTACACGTCTCCGGACAGGTTCTGGGAGTCGACGACCGAGATACCGTGCCAGCCCTGCTCCTCGAGCCGTCGGGCCGTCGGCCCCAGGTTCGGCCGGGCCACATGCTGGTAGTAGACCTCCACGTCAGCTCCGGGGCAGTTCGGACCACGGACGCGTCCGCAGCTCGGCCTCGCCCGGCTCCCGGGGCAGCCCGAGCACCCGCTCGCCGATGATGTTCCGTTGGACCTCGTCGGTGCCCCCGGCGATCGACTGGGCCGGGGTGAACATGGCGAAGGAGTGGAACAGGCCGTTGTGGGGGGCGTCGTCGCCCCAGAGCATCCCGTCGGCCCCCATGGCCGCCAGGCCGGTGTCACGGATCTGCCGGCCGGTCTCGGAGCCGAGCAGCTTGAGGGTCGAGACCTCCGGTCCGGGTTGACCGCCGCTCTTGATCGCCTCGGTGGCCCGCTGCCCGGACCATCGGGAGGTCCGGCGCAGCTCGAGGATGCGCGCCAGCCGCTGTCGCAGCAGCGGATCGGCGGCCGCGTCGAACTCGGCGACGAGGCGGTCCAGCACCTTCGTCACACCACCGCTGAGGGCGAGCGAGAAACCGTCGACCCGCTCCGAGAGGTTCCGGGCATGATCGCCGACCGTCATCGTCAGATCGACCCGACCGAAGGCGGCGCCGTCGCCGAGGCCGACGTTGTCCGGGTCCCGCTCGTGGGACAGGGTGGTCATCGCCACCCGCCACCCCTCCCCCACCTCGCCGAGCCGGTCGACGTCCCGCACCCGGGCATCGGAGAGGAACACCTCGTTGAAGGCGGCGTCGCCGGTCATCTCCCGCAGCGGCCGGACATCGACCCCGTCCTGGTCCATGTCGATCAGGAAGTAGGTGATGCCCCGGTGCTTGGGCTGGTCGGGATCGGTCCGTGCGATCAGGATGCCGTACCTCGCGTGCTGGGCGCCGGAGTTCCACACCTTCTGCCCGTTGACGACCCACTCCTCGCCGTCCCGCTCGGCCCTCGTCGCCAGGCTGGCCATGTCGGACCCGGAGCCGGGCTCGGAGAACAGCTGGCACCAGACGTCCCGTCCCCTGGCGATGCCGGGCATGTACCGCTGCAGCTGATCATCGGTGCCGTAGTGGAGCAGGGTCGGAGCGGTGAGGAACGTGGCGACGCCGTTGGGCGGACCGAAGGCTCCAGCCGCCAACCGGGCCTTCGTGGCCGCCTTGGCCAACGGGCCCGGCAGGCCCCGACCCCCGAAGCCCTCCGGCCAGCTGGGAAAGGCCCAACCGGCGTCGGCCAACCGGCCCCACCAGTCGGCCAGGGTCAGGTCCGGATCCCAGTTCTCGCGATACCAGGCCAGTGCCTCGGTGTAGACCGCTTCGGGATCGAGGCTCGTGCTCATGGTCGCATGTTCGCGCAGCCGTCGACGGTTCGCACCTTGGGTCGCCGCCGTTTACCGTGCGTGCATGGATCTGGAAATCGGCGTGCTGTTCAACACCGATCGGATGACCGGTACCGAGCTCATGGACTACGCCGGGCGGCTCGAAGCGATCGGTGTCGGCTCGATGTGGCTGGCCGAGCTGTTCGGGCGGGAGCCGTTCGCTGCCGCCGGGGCGCTGCTGGCATCGACCGAGACGCTGCGGGTCGGCACGGCGATCGCCAACATCTACGCCAGGGACGCCGTGGCGGCCGCCGCGGCGTCTGCCACGCTGGCCGAGCTGTCTGGCAACCGGTTCGAGCTCGGCCTCGGCGTGTCCAACCGGGGCCTGAACGAGCAGCGGGGCCACACGTGGACCGCTCCTGCCCCCCGGCTCCATCGCTACCTCACCGACCTGCGGGCGGCTCCCATCGCGCTGGCCGACAACCACTATCCGGTCCATGTCGCGGCCCACGGTCCGAAGATGCTGGAGGTGGCCGCCGATGGCGCCGACGGCGTGTTCACCTACCTGATGACCCCGGCCCACACCGCCAGGACCCGTGGCGGGCTCCCGGCCGACGCCAGGATCTCGCCGATGATGATGTGCCTGCTGTGCGAGGAACCGGGAGAGGCGCGCCGACTGGCCCGCAAGGCGATCGGCTACTACGTGGGGCTCGACTACTATCACCGGGCGTGGCGGACCCTCGGATTCGACGAGACCGACTTCGCCGACGGTGGCAGTGACCGGCTGGTGGATGCCGTCCTGGCCTGGGGCTCGCTCGACGACATCCGGGGCCGCCTGTCCGAACAGCTCGAGGCCGGGGCCGATCGGGTGGTGGTGATCCCCCTCAACCCGGCCGGCCGCGGGCAGCCGGATTGGGACCTGCTGGAGCAACTCGGCGACTCGCCCTGAGCCGGTGTTCCCGCCGGCCGGGAGCGCTCATGGCTGGAGCGAGCGCCTGCACCGGTCCGCTCAGGCCCTCAGGACAGGGTGGCTTCGACCGTCAGGGTCATGTCGCCCCGCTGGATCTCCAGCTCGACGGTGTCGCCGCTGAAGTGGCTCTGGATCAACCCGACCAGTTCCCCGATGTTGGTCACCGGGGCCTCGTCGACGGTGAGCACCCGATCGCCCGGCTGGACGCCGGCGGCCGCCGCTCCCGAACCGGGGACGACCTCGGCTATGAGGACGCCGACGTTGCCGTCCTGGCCGTCGCCGGTCACCCCGAGCACACCGGGCTCGAGGCTGTCGCCTGCGACGATGCGGTCGGCCACCTCGATGGCGGTGTCGATCGGCACCGCGAACCCGATGCCGACGTTGGAGTTGCTCGTGCCGTCGGTCCTGATGGAGGTGTTGATACCGACCAGCTCCCCGTTCCGGTTGGCCAGGGCGCCTCCGGAGTTGCCGGGGTTGATCGGGGCGTCGGTCTGGATCATCGCACTGATCCCTCCGGCGAGGTTCGGCACCGGCCGGTTGATCGACGACACGATGCCGGCGGTCACGGTCTGCTGCAACTGGAACGGGCTCCCGATGGCGACGGTCAGCTGGCCCACCTCGAGCTCAGCGCTGGAGCCGATGGCGGCCGCGGGCAGGGCGCTGTCGGCGGCCGCCAGCACTGCGATGTCGTTGCGAGGGTCCGAACCCAGTACCTCGACATCGACCACCCGGCCAGCTGCGGTGCGGATCCTGACCTGGCTCGCCCCCTGGATCACGTGGTGGTTGGTGAGCAGCAGGCCGTCGTCGTACACGACGCCGGAGCCCTGGCCCAGGTCGGTCTCGACCTGGACGACCGATGGGCCGAGCATCCGGGCCACGGCGGCCGCGGGCTCGACATCGAGCGGGCTGGCCCCGGTGTCGGGGATGGGGACCGTGGCATCTGGAATGGTCGTATCGGCCCTGGGGGCCGCCACCCGGACCACGGGCTCCGACGTCTCCGTCTCGGAGCTGGCGTACTGCTGGCCGAGGCCGAAGCCGGCGGCACCGACGAGCCCGCCGAGCACGAAGGTGCCAGCGACGACGACAGCCAGCGGGGGCCGCCGGCCACCGCCGGCCAGGGGGGTGGTTTCGGAGGTGGGCTCCGGGTCGGCGACGGTAGGCGACGAGGACGGTCGGGAAGCGACGGCTGCGGCGGGGGCGTGGCTGTGGGACGATGCGGGGGTCGGCGTGGGCCGACTACTGCCAGCCGTCCCATCGGAGCGGCTGGGGGCCACCGGCGGCAGCGGTGTGCCGAACGACGGCGGTGTTCCGGACGGTGGCGTGCGAGGCGGTGGCGTGAGAGGCGGTCGGCTGATCTGGTCGGTCGTGGACGTCGGGGCCGGGGACATGGTTACGCTCCTCTGCGATCGAGAGGAACATACCCACTCGAGTCGAAAGCTGAAGCAAAAAATTCGTGGGCTCGGCAGAGCCGGATGGCGGGGCCGCCACGTGAGCCGGCCCGAGTCGGCCACGCCGTCGCCGGCGAGGTCGCCGGCGAGGTCGGCTCAGCCGAACAGGGCCGGGGCCAACAGCTCGTAGGTGTCGGCCGAGACCGCGCCGATCGTCACCCGGTCGAGGCCGAGATCCGACAGCCCCCGCAGGGCGGCCGCCACCGTGCCGGGTGGGCCGAAGAGGTCGGCGAAGGTGCTGCCCGCCAGCTGGTCACGGAGGATCTCGACCACGGGAGCGTCGCCGCAGCCGGCCGCCACGAACAAGGCCACCGGGACGTCGGACCGGACCGCTCTCACCGCTTCGATGCGGGCCGTGATGTCATCGGCGGTCACGGCTCGGAGGCTGCGGGTGTGGAACGACCCCTTGCCGGTGGTGGCGAACCCTGGCAGCTTGACCTCGACGATGTCGGCCAGTGGGACGAGACCGGCGGTGGTCCTCGGCCCGCCGACCGAGACCACCAGCGGTGGCGGCGTGGCACCGCGAGGGCCGACGGCTGGAACGTCGACCCGGTACCATCGCCCATCCAGCGTGGCCCGGCCATGGTCGAACAGGTCGCGGACGATCGTTCCGGCCTCGATGTAGCGCCCGGCCCGCTCCCCCGCCGACTCCGGGAACCGGACGCCGGTGGCCTCGAGCTCCCGCTGGTCCCAGCCAGCGCCGAGACCAGCCTCGAAGCGGCCGCCACTGGCGCGCTGGAGGGCCAGCGACGCCTGGGCGAACTCGACCGGTGAGCGGAGCAGGTTGTTGGCGAACGAGGTGGCGACGGTGACCGTCGACGTGGCCAGCGCCAGCTCGGCGGCGGTAACCCACAGGTGGGCCACCGCCCGAGTCTCGATGAACACATGGTCCGGAACGGCGAGCCCGTGCCACCCCTCGGCCTCCCGAGCCGCGGCCCACGGTCCCGGCGGCTCGTCGCTGCTCATCAGGGTGGCGATGAACCTGGTTCCGGTCGAGGCGCTCATCCGAACAGACCCGATCGGTCCCGGATGACCCGCCCCGCCACGACGTGGCCGTCGGCAACGGTCACGATCCCGGCGCTGCGGAGGGTGGCGGGGTCGCCGATGCGGTCGTCCCTGGAGGCCCCGCCGAGATAGGGACCGGTCTGGGTGATGTGGAACGCCACACGGTCCCCGGCCGAGAACAGGTCGTCGACCATGGTGTCGGACACGTCGATCACCGGCCCACACCGGTGGCCGTCCCACTCGTCGTCGAAGTCGATCCCGGCGGTGCCGTGGATCGAGCCTGCCACCCAATTCCGAACTGCAGCCTCGGCGGCCTCGTCGGCCGGCACCGCCTGCTCGTCCCACGGGGCCACCGCCGGCGGCTCGAGCCGGTTGGTGGTCCCTTCTGCCAGCTGCCGCCGTCTGGCGTAGTAGTCCTCGAGCGCCCAGTTGCTCGTCAGCTGGCGCCCGTTCCAGTGGTACAGGCCGATGCCGGACCAGGCCGCCCGCCGACCGTCGTGGCGGACCGAGGCCCCGTGCTGGGTGAACCGGAGGGCCAACCGGTCGCCGTTGCACAGCACCTCGTTGGCCGTCATGCACAGGCCGGGGAACTGCTGCATCTGGGCCGCCACCGCCGGGACGTAGACTTCGTCACGGGGTCCGAGATCGTGGCCGCCGATGTGGAGCAGGTAGTCGGGGTCCATGATCTCGGCGCACACGTCGGGGTTGCCGCATGCCAGATAGTCGAGGACGTACCGCCTGATCAAGCCGACGAAGGGGTGGGCGACCGTCGACTGGTCGTTCATGAGATCCTCCGATCATGGCCCCGCCAGTAGGGAGCCCGCAGCTCGGTCTTGAGCACCTTGCCCGAGGCGTTGCGGGGCAGCGCATCGACGATGTCCATCGACGTCGGGCACTTGTAGCGGGCCAGCCGATTCCGGCAGAGCTCCACCAGCTCATCGAATTCCACGGAGGTGCCCGGCTTGGGGACGACCATCGCCTTGACCGTCTCCCCCCACTTCTGGTCTGGCACCCCGATCACCGCCACCTCGGCGATGCCGGGATGGTCGTAGAGGACGTTCTCCACCTCGGCCGGGTACACGTTCTCGGCCCCCGACACGATCATGTCCTTGAACCGATCGAACAGGAACAGGTAGCCGTCCTCGTCGGCGTAGGCCGCATCACCGGTCCGGAGCCAGCCGTCGGCGGTGATGGCCTCGGCGGTGGCGTCCGGCTTGTTCCGGTACCCCGGGGTGTTCTGGGCCGAGCGGGTCCAGATCTCACCGACCTCGCCCACCGGGGCGTCGGCCGGGGCGCCGGCGGCGATGCTGGCGGGATCGACCAGCCGGAGCTCCACCCATGGCAGCGGCCGGCCGCAGGATCGGAGCAGGTCCGCCCGGGGGCCGTCCGGGTCGTGCGCCTCGGGGGGCAGGGTCACGATGGTGCCGGCGGTCTCCGTCATCCCGTAGGCCTGGGTGAACCCGCAGCCCAGCACGTCGATGGCCCGGCGCAGGATGGAGTCACCGATGGGGGCCGCCCCGTAGACCAGCAGTTCCAGGCTCGACAGCTCCGCGTCTTCGATCCCGTCGACGTCGAGGATCATCTGGATGACGGCCGGCACGAGGAAGGCGTGGGTCACCCCGTGGGTGGCGATGGTGTCGACGATGGCTGCCGGATCGGCGTCTCGGCGCAGCACGGTGTGGCCCCCGTGGCAGAAGGCGGAGAGCCCGTAGCCCATCCCCCCGACGTGGAACAGGGGCATGGCCACCAGGTTCGTGCTGTCGGCGGTCATGCCGTAGGCCACCCCGGAGATCCAGGTGCTGTGAACCATGTTGTGATTGGTGAGCTGGGCCCCCTTCGGGACCCCCGTGGTGCCGGAGGTGTACAGGATGAACACCACGTCGTCCGGTTCGACGTCGATTCGGGGGTCGCCGTCCGGTGCCGCATCGACTCGCCGGTCCCACTCGCCGATGTCCGTGACGGCGAGCGCAGCCCCGGCCCTGGCCCCCTCGGTCACGAGGTGCTCCAGCTCGGGGTCGACGATGAGCAGGCGGGGCTCGGCGTCGGCCAGGATCGTCTCGATCTCCGGTGGCGCCAGTCGCCAGTTCAATCCGACCAGGGCAGCCCCGATCTTGGAGACGGCGAAGCCGAGCTCGAAGAACAGCGGCCCGTTGGGGGCCAGAATGGCCACCCGCTCGCCATGGCCGACCCCGGCCGCCAGCAGGGCGTTGGCGGTCTGCGAGCTGCGCCTGTCGAGCTCGGCGTACGACCGGGTGATCGTCCGGTCCTCGTCGACGAAGGTCAGGGCCGGGGCGTCCGGTCGTTCCACGCCGAACCGGCAGACGATGTCGGCCACGGTGTCCGGGAGCGGGAAATCGTCGGTCGTGGCCGTCATCGAGCGAGCCCCCATCAGTAGCTCTTCGGGAGGCCGAGGCTGTGTTGGGCCACGAAGTTGAGGATCATCTCCCGGCTGACCGGAGCGGTCTTGTGGAGCCGAGCCACGAACCACAGGTCGGCCAGGCCGTACTCCAGGGCGAAGCCGTTGCCGCCGAGGGTCTGGACCGACTGGTCGAGCGCCACCAGCGACGCGTCTGCCGAGGCGAACTTGGCCATGTTGGCCACCTCGCCGGCATCGGGCGAGCCGGCGTCGTACAGCTCTGCCGCCCTGGCGTTCATCAGCCGGGCCTGCTGGACCGCGATGTAGGCGGAGGCGAGCGGGTGGGCAATGCCCTGATGGGCCCCGATCGGGGTGTTCCACACCACCCGGTCCTTGGCGTAGGCGGCGGCGGTCTCCAGCCCGAAACGGGCGATGCCGTTGTTGATGGCGGCGGCCGCCACCCGCTCGGGGTTCAGTCCGGCGAACACCTACCGCCAGCGGCGAGCCGAGATCACCCGGGCCGCGGCCCAGGTCTTCGACCGAAAGGGCTACAAGGGCACCACCATGGGGGCGGTGGCCGAGGTCCTCGGCACCGACCGAGCCTCTCTCTACTACTACATATCGGGCAAGGACGAGCTGTTCGACGACGTGGTCCGAGAGGTGACCGAGGTCAACGTGGCAACTGCCGAGGGCATCAGGGATGGTGGCGGGCCCGCCCCGGAGAAGCTGCGGGCGCTGATCGAGTCGCTGATGGCGTCCTACGCCGAGAACTACCCGATGCTGTACGTCTACATGCGGGAGAACCTGACCGAGGTGGCCGGGCCCCGGGTCGGCTGGTCGACCTACATGCGCTCGATGAACAAGCGCTACGAGGAGGCTGTGATCGACGTGGTCCAGGAGGGGCTCGACGAAGGCAGCCTTCGATCCAATGGTTCGGCCAGGGTGATCGCCTTCGGCATCATCGGCATGGTCGGTTGGACCAACCGGTGGTTCTCGCCGGAGTCGTCCGACGTCGATCAGGCCGAAATCGCCGCGACATTCGCCGACCTGGTGCTCGACGGGCTGGTGCCGTGAGGCCGATCACCGGCCGGGGGCAGCCGGTGGGCCGTGACCTGTCCAGCAAAAGACGGGCTCACCTCAGGGTCCGTGCACGGCACCGGCCCGACGAAGGGCTGCGACCTCCTTCGTCGAGAGGCCGAGCAGCTCGACGAGGACCTCGTCGGTGTGCTGGCCGAGCCGGGGGGCCGGTCGCCGCAGACCGTTCGGTCCGTGCCGGAGCCGCCACGGGATACCGGGCACGACCCTGGACCCGGTGACCGGGTGGTGGGGGCGGTCCAGCATGCCGATGGCGTCGAGCTGGGGATCGCCGGCCCACAGGTCCATCGGTGACAGCGAGGGAAGGGCGGCAACGCCGATCGCCTGCAGCCGGTGGGTCACCTCCCACCGGTCGAGCGACCGGGTCCACCGCTCGACGATCTCGTCGAGGGCGGCCTCGTGCCGCTTGCGGTCCCCGACCGACCGGAACCGGTCGTCGGCGGCCAGCCGGGTCCCTGCGTCGCGGTCGATGAGGGCGGCCAGCCGTTGCCACTGGTCGTCGTCGATGCAGGCGATCGTGACCCACCGATCGTCCCCGGCCGCCCGGTAGCAGTTGTGGGGCGCCCACTGCGGATCGTGATTGCCGGTCCGCTGTGGGTCGTCGCCCGTCTCGAGGTAGGCCATCCAGGGCTCGCCGACCGTGGCGGCCACGGCCTCCACCATCGCCACGTCGATCGTGGCCGCCACCCCGGTCCGGGCCCGGGCCGCCAGAGCGGCCACGATCGCCCACGTCGCGGTGATCCCGGTACAGGGGTCGCCGACCGCGATCCCGGTCTCGACCGCCGGACCGCCGGGGTAGCCGGTGGCGGCGTAGAGACCGGCCAGCGAGCCGCCGGCCGGGCCGTAGGCCATGTACGAGGAACACGGTCCGGTCTGGCCGTAGCCGCTCAGCGATGCCACGATCACGTCGGGATTGACGGCCCGGAGATCCTCGACCCCGAATCCCAGGTCGGCCATGGTGCCGACTCCGAAGTTGTCGACCACGACATCACTGGCTCCCACCAGCCGCCGGATCACTCCCTTGGCCTCCGGATGGCCCAGGTCGATGCCGACGCTGCGCTTGTCCGAGTTGTAGATCTGGAAGGAGCCGGAGCTGTCGACGCTCGGCTCGACCTGCGGCGGGCTGAAGGGCAGCCGCCGGAACATGCACGGGTGGTCCGGGGACTCCAGCTTGATGACGTCGGCCCCGAGGTGGGCGAGATACTGGGTGCAGAACGGCCCGGCCCAGATCCACGTGAAGTCACAGACCCGCACCCCCTCGAGCGGTCGACCGGCTCCCGACCCTGGCGGCGACAGCGCCGCTGGCGGGGAATCGGCCGGCCGGTGCTGCCAGGACTCACCCTCGTGGCGGCCAGGCTCCGGAGCGGCCCGACGAAGGGCCCACCACGGCTGATCGAGCTGGAAGCCGGGCCCCGGCTGGCGGGTGCCGTCCGGCGAGGTGGCGAAGAAGCCCCGCTCCGCCAGGTGCCGGTTGGTGTCCAGCTGGGCCATCGTGCTGACCGGGGTGATGCAGACGTGGGCCTCCTGGGCCCGAACCGCCAGCTCGTCGACGGTCTGGGTGGCCATCCACTCCGACACGTACAGGGTCACGAGGTCGGCGTTGTCGCTGCGGGCCTCGGGGGTGGCCACCACGTCCATCAGGGCCCACTCCGGTCGACCCATGAGCTCCACGAGCGACTCCCACTGGCCCTGCTCGGGACAGATGAACTGGACCAGTCCGTCTGCGCACTCGAAGATGCCCCACGGCACCACCGTCTTGCCCCCCAGCCGGGACGCATCGACCCCGAGGAAGGTGACGGCGGCGGGGGCGAACTCGGTCATCTTGGCCGCGGCGGCGAGCATCGAGAAGTGGATGTGCTCGGCCTCGCCGGTTCTCCGTCGACGCTCCACCGCCGCCAGGGCTGCGGTGGCCGCCGCCGTCGCCACGTTGATCGTGGCGTGATGACCGATCGCCTTCAACGGGGGCAGCTCGGGGTCGGTCGCCCCGCCCGGTGACAGGAAGCCCCAGCTCGATCCGTGGATGACGGTGAGCTCTTCGGCCGCGAAGTCGGCGTACGGGCCGACCGAGCCGAACGGCGTGACGACGCAGACGACCGGCGGCGGATCGCCGACCTGCAGGTCCTCGTCCGACGCAGCTCCGTCGTGCAGCACGAGGTCGGCCCCGACCGGCAGCCGGTCGAGCCCCGACCGCACGGACCGCTTGTTGGTGTGCAGCCACCGATCGACCCGATGGGGCCGGGCCCGGATCGGATCGGCCGATGGTTCGACCCGGATCACGTCGGCCCCGAGATCGGCGAACAGCTTTCCCGCCCAGGCCACGGCCACCGCGGCCGCGGTCGAAGACGGCCCGCCGGTCACCTCCAGCACCCGGATGCCAGCCAAGCTCATGATGTCGAGTCTGCGAAGTCATCGAGGAAGTTCCAGCCGGGGCGACCGTTGGCGCATGCCTCGTAGGCCACGGGGTCGATCGGCTGGTAGAACCCGGTTGCGACCTCGCCGTCACAGGTGACCCGGCACAGGTGCTCGTCGAGTCCCGCCAGGCGGGCCCGGACCTCGGGCCGGTTCACGTCGTAGGTCTCCCCCTCCACCAGGTCGGGGCCATCGTAGCCACCCTGGTGGATGTCCTTGTCCGGCGTCCCGCCGTACATGCCGCAGCGGAGGTAGGCGGTCTGGTTCCCCAGCCGCTCGTAGTGGACCCGCTTCACCTCGCCGGTGTCGAGCGGGTACTCGACGATGCCCTCGACGAAGATGTTGGTCTCCGGCTCGAATCGCAGCCACCGGCTCGGCTTGTTCACCCGACCCGAGCCCCGTCGCTCGTCGCCGAAGGGATAGAACACCCTGTCGCCCCACAGGGTCCAGCTCGGAAAGGCGGCGAACCCGTTGCCCGAGGTGCCGACGTGGAGCCGGCCCCCGAGCGACATCGGCGGCCCCCCGACCCCCCGACCGACCCCCCAGTGCCGGTCCCGGGTACCGAAGCAGCCGGCCGGGAGCTCGATCCGGTGCCCGTCGACATCGACCCACCCCTCGACCTCGCCGAAGCTCTCGAACCCGGTGGTGACGTCGCCCCGCCGGCCCGGCGGGGTGCCGGCGGCCGAGTTGGCGATCGGCTCCCGGAACGTCTGGCGGGTGGTGTCCCGGAAGTCGAGCCGGTAGCCGATGCCCCACTCGTTGGGGTCGAGCTCGAAGCGCCACCACCGCATGCCGCTGACGATCTTGGGCTGGATCGGCCCGATGCCCATGTCGGCCCGGTCGACCCCGAGTCGCCGGAACCCCCTGACCGTGGTGTGACGCCCTCGGTGGTTGACGATGGCGTACGCCTCGGCCCGATCCAGGTTGGGATAGAAGCTGCCGCCTGCCGCCACCAGGGTCTCACCGCTGGGGTCGTGGCACAGCATCCAGTACCGCTCGTAGGTCCGGGGGTCGCCGCTCCACATGACCCGGATCGGGTCCGGCGTCTGGTGGATCATGTAGTCGTCGAGCGGTGACAGCGGGAACTGCTCGGCGAAGTGCTCGTCGCTCACCCGGAGGTCGGCGATGGGGGGCTCGGTCGGGTCGGGAGCGGTCACGACAGGGTCTCCTCTGGGATGACGGGGTCTCGGTTCAGCGCTGGGTTGGCATCGACCCGGGCTCTGAGGTGGTCGATGATGGCAGCTCTCGCCGCGGTGCCGGCCTCGTCATCCGGCAGGGCGGTGATGGCGGCCGAGAGCAGGTCTCGCAGTCGATCGTTGCGGCGGGCCAGGTCGGCCTCGGTCTCGCTCCGGCCGGCCGTCGGGTCCGCCTCCGACCGGGCTGTCGCCGCGACCACCTCGTCCGCCAGCTCAGGAGGAAGTAGCGGCGCCACCCCGGCCAGCACCGCGGCCGAGGCTGCGTTGTCCCACAGCAGGAACGGCAGGCGGAGCTCGATCGAGCTCCGCAGCCGGTCGAGCTGACGGCGGGCGTCCCGCAGCAGCGAGCCGGACTCGGCGCTCAGGCGGGGATCGGCGGCGACCAACTGCAGCAGCCGGTCGATGCCGGCCAGCTGCTCGTCGACGGTCGGCCTCACCGCAGCCACCTCACCGCAGCCACCTCACCACGGCCACCTCGCCGCGGCCATGTCGCCGCAGCCACCTCATCACGGCCATCTCACCGCAGCCACCTCGCCGCGGCCATGTCGCCGCAGCCACCTCATCACGGCCATCTCACCGCAGCCACCTCGCCGCGGCCATGTCGCCGCAGCCACCTCATCACGGCCATGTCGCCGCACCATGTCGTCGCGCCTCGTATCACGGCGCCCGTACCGAGTCGAGGAGTTGCCGCAGGACAGCAGCCGACGGTTGATAGGGCTCCTCGCAGCGGCCATCGACGAAGGACCGCAGGCCAGTGATCTGCATCGCCGCCGTCTTGTAGCAGGCGAAGACGTTCCACCACCCGACGGCGGCCCGGTCGACCTCGGTGCCGGTCGCCGCCTCGTAGCGGGCGAACAGGTCACCGGCTTCCCAGGCGTCGGGGATCAGGTGCTCGCCGGTTCGCAGCGGTTGGGTCACCCAGCCGAGGTCCTCGTGGGGATCGCCGAGGTGGGCCAGCTCCCAGTCGAGCAGGGCGGTGACGGCGTCGTGGTGGTCGAGCAGGATGTTGCCGGGCTTGAAGTCGCCGTGGACGAGCACCGTGCGGGGGGAGGTCGGGGCGTGCCCCTCCAGCCAGCGGGCGGCCGCGGTCAACTCGGGGTAGGACTGGACCCGGTCTCGGGCCACGACCGCCTGCCATCGCTCCAGCTCGTGCCGGGCCGCCTCGGGGCCGGGATCCTCGAGGACGGCGCCCAGGCCGGCGCCGGCCCATTCGACCCGGTGGACCTCGGCCAGGAGATCGCAGAACCGCCGGGCCAGGTCGACCCGGGCGGCCAGCGGCCGGTCCCCGTTGATCAGGTAGTACTCGCAGGTCCCCGGCACACGGACCATGACGAGCGATGGCTTCCCGAGCGCCGAGCCGTCATCGTCCAGCCAGCGGGTGTCGGGTGACGGGACCGCAGTGGGTTCGAGGGCCTGCAGGACGGCGAACTCGGCCGAGCGGTCGGTCTCCAGCAACCCGCCGTCGGGATCGCAGCGAACGATCAGCGGCTCGGTCCGGGTGACCCCGTCGACGGACCAGGTCAGGTCGAACAACCAGTTCTCCCGAGAGCGGCCGGTCGCCACCCGCTCGACGCCGCTGACAACCGGACGAGCGTCGGGGCCGAGCTGGTCGGCCACGAGCCGCTGGAGCCGATCGTGGATCTCGGCCATCGCCGGCGGCCCGGCGACCCCGGTGGTCACGGACGGGTGGCCAGAAGAGCGGCACCTCCGTGCGGCCCGCCGTGCTCTGCGTGGACCCGACCGGCGGGTACCCGGCACAGGTCGCCGGGGCTCAGCTCCTCCCGACCATCCTCGTAGACCAAGGTCAGGCCACCCTCGGTCAGCAGCACGAGGGCGGCGAACTCGTGACTGTGGAGATCGGGCCGCTGGTTCGGCTGGTACGAGACCTCCCTGACCTGTCCGTAGCCTTCGCGCTCGGCGAGCTCCCGGAATTCGTCGTCGGTCATCGACGCCTCCTTGTGATCACGTGGTGTGCCAGCATGCCCGATCGGTGGCCGCTGGTTCCAGTCGGCGGGCCGGTCCGGCCCCGACCCCAGCTCGATGTCACACCGGCCGTCTAGCTTGGTCGGCACGGACTCGGCCACGTCGCTCCCGCAGCGGTGCGGTCGGCCCGCTCGAAGTCTCACTTCCCTCAGCTCCTGGTGACTGTCCGGCGCCCGATCAGGCGCCGAAGGAAGTGCTCGCCGAATGTCGACTGCGCTCGAGCAACTGAAGGCGGCGAAGGGCCAGCTCGTCGCTGCCCATTCGGCGCTGTGCGCGCTCGAGACATCGTCCCTGGACGCATCGACGCTGCGCGAGATGACGGTGGAAGCCCGGGGTGCCGAGCGCCTGCTGGCGTCGGTTGTCGTCGAGATCACCAAGCACACCGACGAGCTGGCCTCGAACGGGCGTGCGGCGAGCGCCTGCGAGGCGCTGCTCGGTGAGGGCGAGGTCTCGGCGAGCCAGGCTCGAATCGAAGCAGAACGGGCACGGACCGCCCGGTCGCTGCCGGCGCTCGGGGAGGCCCTGGCCAACGGATCGGTTGGCGCCGAGCACCTCGACGCCGTGGCACGAGTCGCACGAGGCCTGAGCGAGTCGGAGCGGTCGGCGCTCCTCGTGCGGGAGAGCGAGGTGGTGGCCGCAGCGGCGCGAATGCCGGTCGATACCTTCGATCGCCACATGCGGCGCCAGGTCGACCGGATCCGCGACGACCACGGGCTCGAGCGTGCCGAGCGGCAGCGGGCCAGCTCGGAGTTTCGATCGTGGACCGACCGGGATGGCATGGGCCAGTTCCGGGGCCAGCTCGATCCCGAGCGCTTCGCGGTGCTGTTGGGCGCCATCGAGCGCCACGTCACGTCGCTGGCGGCAACCTCGCCCGACCCGATGACCAGGGACGCACATCTGGCAGCCACGGCCCTGGTCGATCTGATCTCGCACGGCAACGGACGCCACGGCCGGCCCCACATCAGCGTCGTGGTCGACGCCCACACGGCACTGCACGGCCCGCACGACGACACGAACTGCCAGACCGTCGACGGAGCCGACCTCACCCCGGCAACCGTCGACCGCTTGGCTTGCGACGCCGAGATCCGCCGGATCGTGCTGGACGAGCGCAGCGTGCCTATCCATGTCGGCCGCCGGCACCGGACAGCAACCGACGCCCAATGGGCCGCCGCCAAGGCCATCTACGCCACCTGCGGGTGGAAGGGCTGCGACCGGCCGATCAGCTGGTGCCAACTCCATCATGTCGTCGAGTGGGAGCGCTACGGACCCACCGATCTCGACAACCTGGTTCCCCTCTGCTCGACCCATCACCACCGAGTGCACGAGGGCAACTGGACGATCCGGCTCACGGCCGATCGGACACTTGGCATCTGGCGACCCGACGGCGCCCATTGGGGCGACGCCCGTCCCGACCGACGAAGACCGCCGCCCCCGGACCGGCATCGAGCCTGCGGCCCCGGCGGACGTATCGATGATGGCTGAGCGGCCGGATCACTGCGAGATTGCCCCGGCCCGGGGTGGTGGTCGAGGGCCTTGGCGACCGCCACCATCGACGCGACCGGCCGAACGGTCAGTAACCCAGCTCCTGGGCCGCTCGTTCCAGGGCCACGGTGACCGACCACTCCGTGCGAGCCAACCGCAGGTCGGTGTTCGAGCCGTCGGCGTAGAGGCCCGATGCGCTCATCCAGAACGCGGCCGACCGCATGGCGTACAACAGCTGGTAGTAGCGGCACCGCTCCTCGTCGATCTCGATCCCGGTCGTCGATTGGTAGCGCTCGAAGAACAGCTCCCGTGGCACCACGTTCGACAGCAGCTCGGTGCCCTCGCGGTTCAGCTCGGTCAGCACGTAGGCGACGTCGTACATCGGGTCGCCGATGACCTGCAGCTCCCAGTCGAGCACGGCGGAGACCCGATCGTCGTCCACCAGGACGTTGCCCGTCCGGTAGGCCCCGTGGACCAGGGTGAGGCGGTCGGTGGCCGGGGCGTTGGCCTCCAGCCAGCAGACCAGGTCCGCCAGGATCGGGTGACCTGGGTGGCCGGACTCCTCGATGAAGCCTCGCCACTTCGCCACCTCTCGACGGGCGAAGTCGTCGCCGGGTCCCGGGACGCCGAGGAAGTCGAGCCCGACGGCGCGCCAGTCGGCAGTGTGGATCGACGCCAGTGCATCGGTGAAGCTCAGGGGCAGCACGCCCCGGTCGGCTGCGGCCGCGTAGAACTCCCGGCCCGCCTTGCGCCAGGGGCTGGGGCACTCGCCGGGGACCCGCTCCATGATCAGGGCCGGCGCGCCGAGGACGGCGGGGTCCGGCTCGTGCCAATAGACCGTGGGGGCGGGAACGTCCGTGCCCTCCAGGCAACGGAGCACGCTGTACTGCTCGGCGAGGTCGGAGTGGCCCCGCAGCAGGGCGTTGCCGGGATCCCGGCGCAGGCACAACCCCCGCCGGTGCTCACCGTCCCTATCCGTCCAGCAGGCGTCGAAGAGCCAGGTCTCGTGGGACCAGCCAACGGCGATCCGGGTCATGTCCTCGATCGTGATCGGGCCGGTGGCCTCGAGCCGCCCGTTCAGGTACTCGGCGAGGATCTCCTCGAGCGACCGCTCGGCATCGACCGCCGTCACGCCGCGATCTCCATGCGTCGATCGATGTCGCGGCGGAGGGCGATCCGGATCAGCGACAGGGCTTCAGCCGCAGCGGGGCGATCGGTCCCCCAGTCGTACAACGCCACGACCAGCGGGCCGAGGGCGGCGACGGTACCGGCGGATTCGGCCCCGTCGGCGGCGGCGACCAGATCGGCCGGGGCGCCTGCCAGGACCGACCCGAGCCGCTCGTGCAGCTCGGTCAGGTCGGCCCGCTCGGCGGCATCGTGGACCGGGGCGAGCGCCACCTCCTTGGCCAGCTTGGCCAGGATGACCGAGGCCATGAAGGCCTGGGTCCGCAGGTACTCGTCACCGACCGCCGGTCCGATCTCGTTCCGCAGGGTTCCCGACAACCGTTCGAGTTGCTCGCTCAGCGCCAGGCTCACGTCGGGATGCTCCAGTCCCCGGTCCGCTTCGCCGCCGACCATCGATGGACCGGCCACATGTCCTGGTCCTCTCCCCACCACTCGATGCCGGCGTCGTCACCTCGGAGTCGCCAATGGATGATGCTGTTCACGTCGATGAACGAGTGTCGGTTGACGATGATCCGGCTCACGGCCCGGCCGTCGGCCACGAGCGGCTCGCCGTCGTCGCCGACGGCCTCGATGCGGATCTCGTCGACCCAGCCGTTCTCCGGGTCCCGAACCACCGAGCGCTCACCACCGACCAGGCTCGCCGACCGGTCGCGGCGCGTCACGAATCCATAGGCGATGCGATCGGTGCCGTCACGGGTGTTGGTCACCGCGAGGAAACCGGGGCCCCCCTCACCGGCCCCGGTCACGTACGCGGCCTGGCGGGGCCGATCCTCCGGTCGCCGTCCCCAGGTCCGGTCCCGCATCGCCCAGCAGTCGATGTCGATCAGCTCGCCGTGCAGCTCGATCGAGCCGCTCACGTGGCCGATCTGGTCGAAGTGGGCAGCGTTGCCGAACGTCGAGCCGGTGGCCACCAGAGGCCGGGGGGCCATGACGGCCTCGAATCGCAGGTCGGCCCGGTAGCGGCCGGGATCGTCGTAGCCGATGCGGTACGAGACGGTCGGCTCCTCGGCCACGATCGACACCCCTGTCGGCAACCTGACGTCCCGCAGGTCGGCGTCGGCCGGCAACTCGAGGGCCGAGTAGTTGGTGGAGTACGGCACCTCCCACGGCAGGTGGGCCCCGTCGTCCCAGACCCAGGCCCCACCGGCAACGGTTCCGATGTTGTGGCGGACCATCGTGTAGAACCACCCGCCGAGCTGGCGCTCGCTGTGGTGGAACGAGAACCAGGCCGTCTCGGTGAACCACCAGTCGTCGCCGGCCAGGTGGCCGTGGAACCGGTCGTCGTCCGCAGTGAACACCGGTGGCTGGTCGGGCAGTGCGGGCACCGACAGACCATAGACCATCGGGTCTGCCCGGCACGAGGGGATCCGAGCGCAGGAGATGCGGGCCCCCGGCCGCCGTCACTAGATTCTGGGTCCATGACCCCCGGTCGGCGAGTGGTTCCCGATGACCTCGTGGCCGCCTACCGCCGGAACGGGTGGTGGGGCGATGCCTCCCTGCTCGACGATTTCCTGGCCAGAGCCGAGGAACGGCCTGACCACACGGCCGTCGTCGGCTATCGCAAGGGGGTGGCGGAGCCGGAGCGGCACACCTACCGGGAGTTGGAGCTGGCCAGTCGCCGGTGCGCCGCCGCCCTGCTGGAGCTGGGGGTCGAGCCCGGCGAGGCGGTCTCGGTGCAGCTACCGAACGGCTGGCAGTTCGCAGCGCTGGTCTACGGGATCCTGCGGGTGGGGGCCGTCGTCAACCCACTGGTGCCGATCTTTCGTCACCGCGAGCTCGAGTTCATCCTCGGCCGGACGGGGAGCCGAGTGCTGATCGTCCCCGAGGTGTTCTCCGGCCACGACCACGCGGCGATGGCCGTCGGGTTGCAGGACTCGGTGGAGACCCTGGACCACGTGGTGGTGGTCGGGGGGACGACCGACGCCCGTCGATCCGTCCTCGACTTCGATCGGTTCTTCGTCGGCCCGGACCGGGAGGACGACCTCGGGCTCGACGACGAGCTGGCCCGCCGGCGACCGATGGCCGACGACCTGATCGAGATCCAGTTCACCTCCGGCACCACCGGTGAGCCGAAGGGCGTGCTCCACTCCCACAACACGGTCCGATCCGGGGCTCGGGCCATCGACGAGATCTACGGCCTCGGTCCGGCCGACGTCTGTTTCATGGCGTCCACCCTCGCCCACCAGACCGGATTCTGCTACGGCCTGCTCAAGCCGTTCTCGATGGGCATGACCGTCGTCTACCAGGACGTGTGGGACGTCGAACGGCTGCTCGACGCCATCGAGGCGGAGGGCATCGTGTGGACGGTCTCCGCCACCGCCTTCGCCATGGACATGGTGGCGGCCCAGCGCCGCCGGCCTCGCAACGTCGACTCGTTCCGGTACTTCATCTGTGGCGGGGCGCCGATCCCGCCCGTCGTCGTGGAGGACGCCGATGCCGTGCTGGGAGCGGAGCTGATCGCCGTGTGGGGCATGACCGAGAACATGATCGTGACCACCACCCGACCAGGCGACCCGGTCGGGCTCGTTTCGGACTCCGACGGCACCCCGGTGGACTGGATGGAGATCCGGGTGGTCGACGATGACGGCGTCGAGGTCGGGAGCACCGGTCACCTGCAGACCCGGGGTCCGAGCCAGGCCCTCGGCTACTTCCATCGTCAGGACCTGTACGATGCGGCGACCCGGGACGGCGGCTGGTTCGACACCGGCGACGTGGCCAGGGTCAGGGCCGACGGCGGAATCCGGATCGTGGGCCGGACGAAGGACCTCATCATCCGGGGCGGTGAGAACATCCCGGTGGCCGAGGTGGAAGACTTGCTGCTGCGGCACCCTGCGGTCACCGAGGTGGCGGTGGTGGGACTACCGGACGAGCGACTCGGTGAGCGGGCATGCGCGGTGATCACCTCACCGGCCACCGACCTGACACTCCAGGCGCTCACCGGATACCTCCACGAGGCTGGCATGGCCAGGCAGTTCTGGCCCGAACGGCTCGTGCTGATGGACGAGATGCCCCACACCCCTTCAGGCAAGATCCAGAAGTTCAAGCTGCGGGAGATGATCCACGCCGACCCGGGCTGAGGAGCTGCCCCCGGGCGATGGCCGCGATGACCTCGTGCATCGCCAGCAGTGAGTGGCCGCTGAGGAGCTCATCGACATAGGGCAGGGCCGTGGCCATGCCGGCCACGACCGGCTCGTAGCCGACCGCCGCCGAGCGGGGGTTGACCCAGATCACCCGGTAGCTCAAGCGCTGCAGCCGAGCCATGCGCTTCGCCAGCTCTGTCGGAGGGTCGGTGTCCCAGCCGTCGCTGGCGATCACCACCGTTGCCCCTCTCACCGCATTGGACCAACGCGGGCTGGACAGGAGCTGGCCGATGCTGGCCGCGATTCGGGTCCCGCTGAACCGGTCGGCCACCTCGTCGGACAGGCGATCGATGGCGGCCTGGGGGTCGCGGTCCCGTAGCTGCACCGTCACCCGGCGAAGGGAGGTGGCGAAGGTGAACACCTCGGCTCCCCCCACCGGGGCTCGCATCAGGGCTCGCATCAGGTGGAGGTAGATCCTCGTGAAGGACTCCATCGAGCCGCTCACGTCGGCCAGCATCACCACCGGCCTCGGCTGGAGCCGTTGGCGGTGGCGGACCAGTTTCACGATCTCGCCGGATGACCGGGCCGACCGCATCGTGCGTCGGAAATCGATCGAGCCCAGCCGGGCCCGCTCCCGGCGGCGGCTGATCCGCAGCGCTTCGGTCATCGTCTGCTCCAGCCACTCCCCCACCACCCTGAGCTGTTCAGGGCTCAACTGGTCGAAGGGCCTGTCGGCCAGTTCGGCCAGCGGGGACGGCAACAGCTCCGGCACCACGGTGTCGTCGGTGTCGTCGGTGTCGTCGGTGTCGGTGTCGTCGTCGGGATCGGTGTCGACGATGTCCGGTCTCGCTCTGGTGATGCGGGCCGCGATGGCGGCGAGCCCGTCGGTCGGGCCGGAGTGGCGCAGCACCGAGCCCTCGGTGGTGACCGTGGCCCGAGGTGTGTCCCGCTCCCAGGGGGCGATCGGCAGGCCCAGCCCACCGAACACGGCATCGAACAGCTCGTCGAACACGGCGAAGTCCCGCCGGTCGTTGATCAGCGTGGTCCTGGCCACCCAGTACAGGGTCGACACGTCGCTCGGGGGGCAACAGGCCATGGCCGCGGCCAGCCGATTGGCCGCCGTCGGGCCCACCGTCACCCCGGCGTCCCGGAGCCGGACCAGCAGTGCCCCGGCGAAGACGGCGACGTCGACCGACCGGAACAGCGATGCACTCCGGTCGCTCATCGCTGCCAGATCCGCCCGGCTCAGGCCGATTCCGCCGTCAGTGCCCCGCTCGCCAAGGCCTCGGTGACCGTCTCCAGGTCATCGGGGGTCTTGATCACCGAGCCGAGCGTCATACGGGTCCCTTCGGTGTCGACCGTGGTGATGCCGAGGGCGTGGAGCGCGCCGACCCAGTCGATGGCCTCGGCCACGCCCGGCGGCTTGTCCAGGTCGAGGGCCCGGACCCGGTGGACGAACGCGGTGGCCGCCGTGACGAGCGGCTCGGCCGACGTCGGCACGTTGCGCCGCACGATGTCAGCCGTGCGCTCGATGTCGGGAAAGTCGATCCAGTGGTAGAGGCAGCGCCGCTTGAGCGCATCGTGCAGCTCCCGGCTGCGGTTGGAGGTGAGGATCACGAGCGGCGGCTCGGCGGCCCGGAAGGTGCCGAGCTCGGGCACCGTCACCGACTGCTCCGCCAGGAACTCGAACAGCAGCGCCTCGAACTGGTCGTCGGACCGATCGAGCTCGTCGACCAGCAGCACCGCCGGGCCCCGGTGGCGGACCGCCCGGAGCAGGGGCCGGTCGAGCAGGAACTCCTCGGTGAACAGGTCGGCCGCCTCCACCCGACGACCGGGACCGACGTCCACCGTCTCCGAGGCCCGGATCGTGAGCAGCTGGTGGGCGTAGTTCCACTCGTACAGCGCCTCCTCGGCGCTGATCCCCTCGTAGCACTGCAGCCGGATCAGCGGCGCCCCCATCGCATCGGCCATCGCCTTCGCCGCCGTGGTCTTGCCGACGCCCGGCTCGCCCTCCAGCAGGAGTGGCTGACCGATCGACATCGCGATGAAGAGCGCCGTGGCCAGGCCCTCGTCGACCAGGTAGCCGACCTCGTCGAGGGCCGAGGCGAGCGCTGCCCGGTCGGAGAAGGGCGGCTCGGTCATCGGGCGGTGCCCTCCGTCGCCTCGGTGGCCAGCAGCCGCCGGTAGTCATCCCACGTGTCGACGTCGAGCGGGACCGGGCCCGGCCGAGCCACCTCGTCGACCGGGTACCGCCCGGACTCGAGGAGCTTCCAGACCGCCTTGTCCCCCTGCAACCCGGCCAGATCGGCGAACACCGAGCGGGCGAACCCGAAGGGATGACCCCGGCCGTCGTCGTACCGGCAGACGATGAGGGGCTGGTTGTCGAGCTGGTCGATGACGGCGCCGATGGTCTCGATGGTAACGCCCGGTTGGTCCCCCAGGAGCAGGACCAGCCCGTCCGCTCGCTCGTCGACCCGGTCGAGCGCGGCCACGATCGACGACGAGCAGCCGGTGGTGTAGGCGACGTTCTCGACGACGACGGCCGAACCGAAGTCGATGGCCTCGCGGACGGCCGGGGCGGCGCCGCCGATGGCCACGATCACCTGGTCCAGGCGAGAGGACAGGGCCGTCTCCACGACGGCCTGGAGCAGCGGCCGGCCCCGGTAGTCGAGCAGCTGCTTCGGCTCACCGAGCCGCGACGAGCTGCCGGCACCGAGCACCAGACCGGTGACGAACGACGTCACCGGTCAGCGCCGACTTCCTCGGCGTACCGGGTGCGACAGCCAGGATTGCAGAACCAGTGGTCGACGCCGTCCACCACCAGGTGGGGGGTCTCGAGGGCGACGGTGACGGTCATGCCGCACACCGGGTCGACGGCCGTCGCCGGCGGGGCTGGCCCAGGGGTCGACGGGGCGGTCAGGCCCCGGGTCCGGATGGCCCGGACGACGTCGGCCAGGATGGACAGGGCGATCTCCTCTGCGGTGCGGGCCCCGATGTCGATCCCGACCGGGGTCTGGATCACCGCCCGCTCAGCCTCGGTCAGGTCCAGCTCGTCGAGCACCGCCGCTCCCCTGGTGGCGCTGGCCACCAGGCCGATGAATCCGACCCCGGCGTCGAGGCCGGCCCGGATCGACTCCGGCTCGTGCCGGCCGTGGCTGGAGATCAGCACCGCCGTGCAGCCCTGGACGTCCGGCACGCCGGCCGATCGGTCGACCCCGAACCCGAGCTGGCCGCCGATCACCTCCAGGGCCTCGGCAATCGGGGTGGTACCGACGACCGCCAGCCTGGGAGCCGGCAGCTTCGGCTCGAGGAACACCTCGATCGCCCCGCCGGACAGGCAGGGGTTGACCACGGTGCGGGCCCCCTCGCTCTCGGGGTACTGCTGATCGCCTTCGGGCAGGATCCGCAGCAGCAGCGCCTCGCCGGTCTCGAGCAGCGGCACGGCGGCGGCCCGTACCGAGCCCTCCGCGCACTGGCCGCCGATGAAGCCCTCGATCGTGCCGTCCGCCAGGACCACGGCGGCATCGCCCGGCCGGGCCGAGGTCGGGCACTGGGCCCGGACCACCGTGGCCAGTATGAAGGGGATCCCTTCGTCCGCCAGTTCGGCGGTCCGGGCGGCGCGACCGGTCATGCGGACTGCCCCATCGCAGCCATCCCGGCGATCCCGGCCATCCCGGCGATCCCGGCCATCCCGGCGATCCCGGCCATCCCGGCCATCTCGGCCATCCCGGCGATCCCAGCCATCCCGGCGATCCCAACCATCCCGGCCATCTCGGCCATGGCGCTAGATCGGCGGGGTGTGGTTGCCCTGCATGGCCTCCCACACTCGTGACGGGGTGAGCGGCATGTCGGCATGTCGCACACCGAATGGCTTGAGGGCGTCGACCACCGCGTTCACGACCGCCGGCGGTGACCCGACGGTCGCCGACTCGCCGATGCCCTTCGCCCCGATCGGATGGTGGGGTGACGGGGTCACGGTGTGACCGGTCTCCCAGTCCGGGCACTCCAGCGCGGTCGGGATGAGATAGTCCATCAACGAGGCCCCGATGCAGTTGCCGTCCTCGTCGAAGGCGATCATCTCCATCAGCGCCATCCCGACACCGTCGGCCAGGCCACCGTGGACCTGGCCCTCGATGATCATCGGGTTGATCTGGGTCCCGCAGTCGTCGACGGCGATGAACCGCCGGACCTTGACCTCGGCGGTCCCGGGGTCGATGTCGACCACGCAGATGTAGGCGCCGAACGGGTAGGTCAGGTTCTCGGGGTTGTAGCAGATCTGGGCCTCGAGGCCGCCCTCGATCCCCTCGGGGAGGTCGCCGGCACCGTGGGCCTTCATGGCGATGTCCTGGATGGTCACCGACTTCGACGGGTCCCCCTTCACGGCGAACGAGCCCTTGTTCCACTCCAGATCGGCCACCGACACCTCGAGCATGCCGGAGGCGATGATCTGGGCCTTGTCCCGCACCTTGCGGGAGACCAGGGCTGCGGCCGCCCCCGAGACCGGCGTCGACCGGGAGCCGTAGGTGCCGAGACCGAACGGCGTGTTGTCGGTATCGCCGTGCGTCACCTCGATGTCCTCTGGCGGGATGCCGAGCTCCTCGGCCACGATCTGGGCGAACGTGGTCTCGTGGCCCTGGCCCTGGGTCTTGACCGACAGCCGGCAGATCGCCTTGCCGGTGGGGTGGATCCGCAGCTCGCAGCCGTCGGCCATGCCGAGGCCGAGGATGTCCATGTCCTTGCGGGGCCCGGCCCCCACCGCCTCGGTGAAGAACGACACCCCGATCCCCATCAGCTCGCCGCGCTCCCGCTTCTCGGCCTGCTCCCGGCGGAGCTCGTCGTAGCCGGCCATCTCCATGGCCTTGCGGAGGGCGGGCTCGTAGTTGCCGGAGTCGTAGACCCAACCGGTCTTGGTCTCGTAGGGAAACTGGTCGGGCCCGATCAGGTTCTGGAGCCGCAGCTGGGCGGGGTCCATGCCGAGCTCGTCGGCCAGCTCGTCGACGATCCGCTCGACGAGGTACACGGCCTCGGTGATGCGGAACGAGCAGGCGTAGGCCACACCGCCGGGCGCC
>JAHELU010000158.1 GCA_024644005.1 Acidimicrobiales bacterium
GTCGTCGGCGGCATCTTGGGAGACGACGATGTAGCCCGGCTGAGCACTGGCCACCGGGTCGCCCGCCACCACTCGCACGTCGAGCAGATCGGTCAGCACGGTCAGATCGGTGCCGGCGGCGCCCTTCTCGCTCCCGTCGACGCGCAGGTTGCCCCACCGCACCGCGGAGACCGTGTCGAACTCGGGCAGTGCGACGACCTGGCCCGCAATCTGGTCGCTGAAGCCCACGTCGCCTTCGGCGGTGATCACGTAGTCGGCGATCATCGTCGAGCCCAACTCGGAACGGAACGACACCTTGAGCGACTCGGCGACCACGCTCGCCATCGCGATCAGGGCGAGCCCGATCATCAACCCGGCGGCCGTCGATGCCGTGCGCTTGTTGTTGCGCGCCGCGTTCTCCCGTGCCATGTGGCCGGTGAAGCGACGGCCGGGGAGGTGTTCGAGCGGTGCACCGAGGAACGATGCCGATGGGCTCGAGAAGAGCGGCGCGTACATCGACACGGCCACGAAGAGGAGCACCGCACCGAGGCCCAGAGCGATCAGCAACAGGGCAGTGTTGTCGGACCCGCCGAACAGGCCGTAGGCCATGGCGGCCACTCCGAGAACCGAGAGTACGATCGCGATGATGGTGCGGCGGGTGCCCTCGCCCGAACCGAATCGGAAGCCACTCCGCATCGCGGCGATCGGTGGCACGCCCGCGGCCCGTCGTGCCGGTGTCAGCGAGGCGAGGAGGGTGACGCCGACGCCGACGATCAGCGCAGCGATGATGGTGCGCGGCGCGATGATGATGTCGATGCTCGGCAACGTCAGGCCGAGTGTGCTCATCACGCTTCGGAGGCCCAACGCCAGGAGCACGCCGCCACCGAGGCCGAGCACCGAGGCGACCACGCCCACGATGAGCGACTCGAAGATCGAGCTGAACCGCACCTGACCCGAGCTCGCCCCGAGCGCCCGCAACAGGGCGAGCTGGCGTACCCGTTGGCCGAGGAGGATGTTGAACGTGTTGCTGATGATGAAGGCGCTCACGAACACCGCGACCAGCGCGAAGGCGAGCAGAACGTTGCCGAAGATGTCGACGATGACCGAGAAGTCCTCTTTGTCCTCGTCGACGACGACGTCACCGGTCACGGCTTCGACGTCGTCCGGCAGCACGGCGTCGAGTCGGTCGATCAGCACGTCGGCCTCGACGTCGGCCGCGATGTCGATGAACAGGATCTGTCCCTCGGAGCCGTCGAGCCGTTGGACTTCGTCGAGGGTGAACGACGCCAGGACCGCACCGGCCAGCGCATTCTCCTCACCGAACCGGTTGAGACCGACGAGCTCGAACGGTTCGCGACCGGCGACGCCGATGACGTCATAGGTCTCGCCGACGACGAACCCCTCGCGTTCGGCGGTGCCCTCGTCGAGCGCGAACTCGCCGGGGCCGTCGGGTATCTTGCCCTCCACCAGCGTCAGCGCATCGAGCGTGGTGTCGGCCCAGTTGAAGGCAAACGTCGGCGCCAGCGTGTCGATCGTGGTGCCGTCGGCCTTCAGTGGGATGACCTTGAGGCTCGACGTGATGGGAATCGCCTCACGGACACCGTCGACGCCCTCGACGACCTCGAGGAGCGCCTCGTCGATCGGACGATCGCCGAGATCGACTTCGGCGAAATCGTCCTTGGCCCGTACTTCCACATCGACTTCCGCGTTGGCATCTTCGACGATCGTGTTGAACGTGCGCGTCAACCCATCGGTGAGCACGAAGGAGGCGACGACGAAGCTGACGCCGAGGAGCACGGCGAAGGTGGTCAGGGAGAATCGCAGCTTGTTGTGGGTCAGGCTGCGGATGCTGAGCTTGAGCATCGTGCCCATGTCAGACCTCGAGCTCTTTGATCCGATCGAGCACCTGATCGGCGGTCGGCGTCTCGAGCGTTCCGACCAGCGTGCCGTCCCGCAGGAAGACGACGACGTCGGCGTACGAGGCGGCACCCGGGTCGTGGGTGACCATCACCACCGTTTGTCTCAGGTCGTCGACCGCCCGCCGTAGGAAGCCGAGCACCTCGTGGCCGCTCTTGGAGTCGAGGTTGCCGGTGGGCTCGTCGGCGAAGATGATGTCGGGCTGCGACACGAGGGCGCGGGCGACGGCGACGCGCTGCTGTTGGCCGCCGGAGAGCTCGTCGGGATGGTGCTGCAATCGGTCGCCGAGTTGCAGGCTCTCGATCACCTGGTTGGCCCACGCTTGGTCGGCTTCGCGGTTCCCGAGCAACAGCGGGAGAAGGATGTTCTCCTCGGCCGTGAGGGTCGGGACCAGGTTGAACGCCTGGAAGATGAAGCCGAGCCGTTGCCGGCGCAGCAGCGTCAACTCCTTGTCGGACAGCTCCGAGATCAGCGTGTCACCGACCCGTGTCTCGCCGTCGCTGACAGAGTCGAGGCCGGCCATGCAGTGGAGGAGGGTCGATTTCCCCGAGCCCGACGGCCCCATGATCGCAGTGAGCTTGCCCGATTCGAATCCGATGTCGACATGGTCGAGAGCAACCACCCGGGTGTTGCCCTCGCCGTAGATCTTGGTGAGTCCATCGGCGCGTGCGGCCATCATTCCCGGTATGTCCGGTGTCTGGTGCGCGCCGAGACCCTCTCCAGAGGAGTCAGTCATGAGCGGTCCTTTCGCCTCCTCTAGTGCCGCACTTCTGGGCTCGGCTAACCAGGGCACAAGGTCCTCGCGCCTGCTTCCGACGGTGGGTCGAGGGTGCTGGTCGATCCGGACCGCGCTACTCGAAGGATCGTTGGTGGTGGATCGTGCCGGCGAGCTCCGCTTCCAGGATCCCGGCAGGATCGCGAAGTTCCCGGTGGTCCTGCGGGCGGTCGACGATCGCCCCCTGCCGTGCCAGCTGTGCCTGAAGCCCGGCGATATCGACAGCCCGGAGGTCGACGGCGTCGTCCAGCGACTGGACGGCGGCGACTCCGGCCGCCTCGCCCATCGCCCAGCACTCCGGGATCTCGCGCAGTGCAGCGTGTGCTCTCGTGTCGGCAGAGAGATTGCGTCCGGCCGCGAGCAGGCCATCGAGATGCTCGGGAACCAGGCTCCGGTAGGGGATCTCGAGCGTCGGAAACGACGGGGTCATCCCCGGACACAGCCCGACGCTGTCGGCGTAGCCCCCGTCGGCCAGCCAGTGGTCGATGGTGATGCGCTCGCGGCCGACGAGCCGGCGGGCGTGGCGGGTGCCCACTTGCGACGCAGTGTCGAGGATCCAGGCTCGCTCGAAGCCCGGGACGCTCTCACGGAAGAACTCCAGTCCTTCGCGCGCGGCGTCTCGCGACGCGAACTCCACCGCAGTGAGATCGGCGACGTCGAGCGCCGAATAGCCCGCCATCTTCGGGCTGAGGAAGAGAGCGATCGAGTCGTACGGGGTGGGATGTGCAAGAAGCTTGATCCCCTGCTCGGCCGCGCGTTTCATGACCTCGGCGTATTCCCCCTGTTGCAGCATGCGGAAGTCGAGGTAGCGGCGCATGTCGACGTTGCCGAAGCGAAAGCTCGTGTTCAGCCGTGCGTGGGCTGTCTCGCTGTCGAAGTCGTCGTCGAACGCCGCGCCCGCTTGTGCAAAGACGTCTCCGTCGCCGGTGCAGTCGATGACGACCGGTGCCGTCAACGCGTAACGCCCCTGCTTGCTCTCGAAGATCACGCCTTCGACGCGGGTGCCGGTGGTGATTGCCGCAACGACCCAGCAGTGCATGATCGTGTGCACGTTCGACTCGCGGACGAGGTCGTGGGTCACGAGCTTGAGGACTTCAGGATCCAGGGTCGGTGACCAGTGCACCGTGTCTCGCAGCGCCGCGGTGCGGACCCGCCAGTAAGCAGCCTGGACCGGGTCGGTCGATCCCCAGAGGTCGGGGTCAGGTCCGAGAGTCGCATCAGGGCCGCACCGATCGATCAGCTCGGCGCCGATGCCGGCAACCACGAGATTCCCGTCCCAATCGGTCATCCGGTCGATCCACGAGACGAGGCCGCCGGTCGCAAGGCCACCGAGATGGTTGTAGCGCTCGATCAACATGACATCGGCGCCGAGGCGTCCCGCTGCAACCGCCGCCGCCGTGCCTGCCGGGCCGCCGCCGATGACGAGGACGTCACAGCTCCCGTACACAGGAGTCGACCGGGCCGGTTCCTCGACGTACGCGCCCGGTGGCGCCTTCATGACCGCAATCCCGTCGGTTGTGCCGGCGGACGCACGATCGACGAGCATTTGGTTCGCCTCACTGGCCCGGCACGGTACCACTCGCAGCGGGAGCGAGTTCCTTCCCCACGCCCGCCAGGCCCGCCGCTGCTGATTGACAACCGACAGCGCACCTGGAACCCTTTGCCGGGTGAGTGCTCCACGTGCTCGGCTCAGAGGAAGTTGAGTCGGTGGGTAAGTCTCACCCGAAGGAACAAAACGAGGGGGAAACGTACATGGCTGGTCGATCAACCCGCGGACGACGATCTCGCACACTGCTGCTTGCGATACTCGTCTCGTTTGGTCTGTTGGCCGCGTCCTGCGGCAGCGACGACGAGTCGTCCGATACTGCCGCCGACGCCGGCGACACGACGGAGGAGCCGGCAGAGGAACCCGCGGCCGAACCGGCGGAGGAACCGGCGGAAGAGCCCGCCGAAGAACCGGCCGCCGAGCCCGCCGAAGAACCGGCCGCTGCCCCCGAGGCCGAGGGCAAGATCACCGACTTCGCGGCCTATGTGGGCGGCGAGGGCGCGGCCGACGCCAGCCTCGACCCGGTCAAGATCGGCTACATCAACCAGCAGGGTGGTGCCATCGTCGTCACCGACACCAACGACGACGGCGTCGAGATCGCCGTCAAGTACATCAACGAGAAGGCCGGTGGCATCGGAGGTCACCCCCTCGAGGTGGTGACGTGCTTCATCGCCAACACGGAAGAGGAAGGCCAGCAGTGCGGCCAGCAGTTCGCCAACGACGACGACATCGTCGCGGTGATCACCGGTCCCACGGTCACCGGCACCGAGTCGTTCTACGCCGCCCTGGGCGGAGAGAAGCCGGTGGCCGCCGGCGTGTCGGTCAACCCGGCCGATCTGGTGCAGGACAATGCTGCGGTGCTCTTCGGAGGCGCGGCCTACATCCTGGCGCCGTACGCGACGTTCGCGAGCGAGACACTTGGCGTCGAGTCGGCCGTGCTGTTGTACCCAGAGGGTGCCGGCCAGGACGACGCCGCCGCCGGTCAGTCGTCGGCCTTCGAGACCGTGGGTATCCCGATCGAGGTCGTGTCGTACCCCGCCACGGCTCCCGACCTCACGGTCCCGCTGCTCGCAGCAGGCGCCGAGGACGCCGACATCGTGATGCCGGTGATCAACACGGCCGACTGCGTCAAGTTCGCCGAGGCGACCCGGCAGCTCGGCATCCCCGACGACAAGGTTCTCGCCAGCCCGGTGTGTCTGACACCGTCGACGATCGAGGGCCTTGGTGACTTCCCGCAGTGGATCTATGCCGTCGCTTCGTCGCTCAGCATCGACCCGACCGACCCGTCGGTACCGCCGTACACCGACATCCTCGTCGAGCAGGGCCAAGACCAGTTCATCGGCGACCCGTGGGTGCTGGTCGGCTTCTCGCAGGCCATGACCCTCGCGAGGTGGTTGAACGCCGCCGGCGTCGACAATCTCTCGAGCGAGACGATCACCGCCGAGATGAAGGGGTTCGTGGGTCCGCTGATCCTCGGTTCGCCGGTGCTCGACTGCGGCAAGTACCCGGAGGCGCCCGCCGCCTGCAACGACAACACGCAGTTCTACCAGTACTTCGGCCCCGACGGATTCGAACAAGCCGGTGGGTTCGTCGGACCGCCCGAGGGATGGGAAGCGCCGTAGCCGACCACCCGTACCGACCACTGCACGCGACGTCCCGAGGCTGAGCTGACGATGCAAGACCTTGTTCTGTTCGTCTTGCTCGGCCTCGGGGCCGGCTCGGTGATCGCCGGGATCGCCCTGGCGGTGGTCATCACCTACCGGGGTTCGGGCATCATCAATCTTGCCATCGGCGCGATCTCGATGGTCGCGGCCTACGCGTTCTGGGCGCTGAGGTCGGACTTCTTCGGGATCACGCTGGCGACCGTGCCGGCGATCGTCGTCGTGATGCTGAGCTCGATTCTGGTTGGTGTGGTGAGCGAGCTGCTGGTGTTCCGGCCGTTGCGAACGTCGTCGCCGCTCGCCAAGCTCGTTGCGTCGCTCGGCATCTTGTTGACCCTCCAGGCGACGATGCTGCTGTGGTTCGGGAGCGCGTCGAAGCAGATCCCGAACGTCTTCCCGGACGACATCCTCCAGATCTTCGACACGTCGATACCGGCGAATCGGTTCTGGATGGCGGCCGTTGTCGTGGTGATATCGCTGGCGGTCGGGGCCGTGTACCGCTGGACTCGGTTCGGTCTGGCGACGAGGGCTGCATCGGAGAACGAGGTCTTCGCCATGTTGGCCGGCCTGTCACCGAACCAGCTCTCGATGGTGAACACGCTGCTCGCCTCGGCCCTGGCCGGCGCGATGGGTATCATCGCCGCGCCGCTCGCGCAGGCCGACTCGACCACGCTCGTGCTCTTCATCGTGCCGGCTCTGGCCGCCGCGCTGTTCGCCGGATTCACGTCGCTCCCGATAGCGGTCATCGCCGGGTTCGGCATCGGTATCGGCCAGTCACTCATGTTCTACGCCTCCACGTTGTCGTGGTTCCCGACCGAACAGGGGGGCAACCCGTTGCCGGGGACACAGGCGTTGCTCACCTTCGTGCTGCTCGTCGTCGCCCTGTCGCTGCGGGGTGCGAGTCTGCCGACGCGCGGCGAGCTCGTCGAGAAGCGCCTCCCCGAGGCTCCGCGACCCAAGCATCTGGCCCGCTCGGCCGCGGTGTTCGGCGCCATCGGTGTCGTCTTGTTGGTGGTGCTGCCCTTCGGCTACAGGCAGGCCCTGATGCTGTCGCTCATCGGGATGGTCCTGTGCCTGTCGCTGGTGGTGATCACCGGATTCGTCGGGCAGGTCTCGCTCGCCCAGGTCGCACTGGCCGGTGTCGCAGGGTTCGTCGTATCGCACATGATCGTCGATGCCGGCATCGGCTTCCCGTGGGGACCGATTGCCGGCTCGATCGCGGGGGTGGTGGTCGGCCTGATCGTCGGTGCATCGGCCTTGCGGGTTCGCGGCGTCAGCCTCGCGGTGGTCACCCTGGCCGGTGTCGTCGCCATCGAACAGTTCGGGTTCGCCAGCAAGCGATGGGGCGCGGGCTCCGCCGGATCCCCGGTCGAGCAGCCCAGCCTGCTCGGCTTCGACCTCGGCACGACCGCGTCCTACCGTGGACTCGATGGGAAGCTACCGAGCCCCGTCCTCGGCTTCGTGTTTCTCGCCTGCGTGATCGCACTGTGCCTGCTCGTCGCTCAGATACGCCGCAGTGTGCTCGGTCAGCAGATGCTGGCGGTGCGGGCCAACGAGCGCGCCGCCGCTGCGGCGGGCATCAACGTCGCCCGAGTCAAGATCACGGCCTACGCCATCTCTTCGTTCATCGCCGGAACGGCGGGGTGGATGTACGCGTACAACTTCGGCTCGGTGAGCGCTGCCCGTTTCGGCTTCCTGATCGCGCTCGCGTTCGTCGCCTTCGCCTACATCGGCGGCATCACCATGGTCTCGGGCGCGGTGATCGGCGGGCTGGTCGCCACCGAGGGCCTCGTTCCCCACTTCTTCCAGGAGTTGCTGGGTATCTCCGGCAACTGGACGCTGCTGGTAGGGGGCCTCATCCTGATCGTCACCGTGATCCAGAACCCGGAGGGTGTGGCGGGAACGACGTACCGCAAGCGACAAGCCTCGAAGCGCGCCAAGGCGGCCGCCGACGTCGCAACCGAGACGATGGCACGGGCCGGGGAATCATGATCAGGACAGGCCCATGACCACGGTGCTGTCGGCTCGTGGCGTCTCGGTCTCCTTCGGAGGCGTTCATGCCGTGGTCGATGTCGACCTCGACGTCGAGCCCGGACAGCTGGTCGGCTTGATCGGTCCGAACGGCGCCGGGAAGACGACCTTCGTCGACGCCATCTCGGGGTTCGTGCCCCATCGTGGCACGGTGACGCTCGACGGCGTCGACATCACCGGCTCGAGCCCGCATTCCCGGGCCCGGCGAGGTCTCAGCCGCACCTGGCAGGCCATCGAGCTGTTCGATGATCTGACGGTGCGGGAGAACCTCACGGTTGCGGCCCAGCACCCCTCGACGCTGGCGACGCTCAAAGAGCTCTTCGCCCGGCCGATCCCTCTGTCGCAGGGGATCGATGAGGCGCTCGAGGCGTTTGCCCTCGAAGAGCTCGCCGACGCGACTCCGACCGAGCTCACTCAGGGCCAGCGCAAGCTCGTCGGCGTCGCCCGGGCGCTGGCCGCGCGCCCCAAGTGTCTGTGCCTCGACGAACCCGCAGCCGGTCTCGACGCCCACGAGTCGGTCGCGTTCGGTCGTCACCTTCGCGAGATCGTCGATCGGGGTACGCCGACCCTCCTCATCGACCACGACATGGGGCTCGTGCTCGGGATCAGCGACCACGTCGTGGTTCTCGAGTTCGGTCAGGTGATCGCCGACGGAACTCCCGGCGAGGTGCGATCGGACCCGAGCGTCGTCGCGGCGTACCTCGGCTCGGCCGCCGACGAGCTGACGGCGGCCGACTGATGGCCACCGAACCGACTCTCCAACTCGAGAAGCTGTCGGCAGGGTACGACGCGGCGGCGGTCGTGCGCGAGCTCGACCTCTACGTCAACCCCGGCGAAGTGGTCGCCATGCTCGGCCCCAACGGAGCGGGCAAGACGACCACGCTTCGAGCGATCTCGGGTCTGCTCCGTCCGATGAACGGTGTGATCCGTATCGACGGAATCGACATCGCATCGAAGCCGCCGGCCGCTCGCGCCCGCGATGGCATCGCGCACGTGCCCGAGGGTCGAGGCGTGTTCTTCGGCTTGACCGTGGCGGAGCACTTCCGCCTCGGCCATCGGGGCGAGCAGCTCGACGTCGACGCCGCCTATGACCACTTCCCCGCGCTTGCCGCGATCAAAGACCGGCGGGCCGGGCTGCTCTCGGGCGGCGAACAGCAGATGCTCACGCTCGGACGCGCCCTCGCCCGCAGACCACGGCTGCTGCTGCTCGACGAACTGTCGCTCGGGCTCGCCCCCGTCATCGTCGAGCGCCTCCTTCCGGTCGTGTCCACCTACGCCGAGGAGAGCGGTTGCGCCGTGCTGCTCGTCGAGCAGCACATCCACATAGCGCTCGCCGTGGCCGACCGTGCCTATGTGCTCTCCCACGGCGAGGTCATCATCCACGAATCGGCCGAGAAGCTGCGGGGCGACCATCAACTGATCCTCTCCGGCTACCTCGGAGAACAAGAGACGACAGCGACCGTTTCCGACTGAGAGGGCTGCAATGCCAACCATCCCCGAATCCCATCGCGATCTGCTCGACGCCCAGGTGGCGACACTCGCCACCGTCGGTCCCGACGGACGTCCGCAGAGCTCGGCACTGTGGTTTCTGGCCGAGGGTGACACGGTGCGGTTGTCGCTCATCACTACTCGCCAGAAGACCAAGAACCTCATGGCGCAGCCCGTGGCGAGCCTGGTCATCCTCGACCTCGCCGATCCGGCCCGCTACCTCGAGCTGCGCGGCGACGTCAGCATCGAGGACGACGACGACTACGAGTTCGCCAACCGGCTCGGAGCCAAGTACGGCATGCCCGACGTGAGCGTCATCGACGGGCCCGGAGAGCGGCGCGTCGTGGTGACCATCGAGCCGGTGCGGGTTCATGCCATCGACATGAACGCGGGCTGACCCGCCCTCCGTTCACCAGAGCGACGCCGACGCCAGCTTCGCTCCCTCGGTGAGGGAGTTGAGCTTCGCCCAAGCGATCGAGGGGTGGAGCCGCAGTCCCAGACCGCAGTCGGTTGAGGCGATCACGTTCTCCTTGCCGACGAGGTTCGCGAACCGGGTGATGCGGTCGGCAACCAGCTGGGGGTGCTCGATGAGCGGCGTGGAGTGTGTGACCACACCCGGGGCCAGCATCTTGCCGTCGGGCAGCTTCGTGTTCTCCCACAGCTGGATCTCATGTTCGTGGCGGACGTTGGCCGCTTCGAAGAGGTACATCTGGGCGTCGATCTTGAGCATGAGGTCGACGACGTCGGGTAGCGGGAGGTCAGCCGAGTGGGGACCGTGCCAGCTGCCCCAACACAGGTGGTAGCGGGTCTGCTCGGTGGGGATGTTCCTGAGCGCGTGGTTGAGTGCCTCGATGCGCATCTCGCAGAACTTGCGATACCCGTCCATTCCCATCGGGATGCCGATGCGATCCCACAGCGCACCGAACCAGGCATCGTCGACCTGAACCTGCAGCCCGGCCGCTGCGATCGCCTCGTACTCGACGCGCATGGCCTCGGCGATGGCGAACACGTGGTCCTCGTCGGACTCGTAGATGCCCTTCTCTCGACCCGGCTCGATGCTGAGCGGGGCGGTCGAGGTGAGGAAGGCGTCGGACGGCGGTGTGTCTCCGAGCAACGCGAGCATCATCGCGATCTCGCGCTCGAGCAGCGACTGCCCCACGAAGCGGACCGGTTCGGTTGCGACCCAGTCGTCGGTCGGGGTGGTCTCCTCGGCGCCTTCCGGCACGTGCTGGGCCTCCCCGGTCATCTCGAACAGGGTGCCGTTCGCCAAGGCCGCTAGGTAGAAGTCACGGAACTCGACCCAGTCGGTGCTCGACATGAGCAGCTCGGCGTAGGCGCCGCCCTCCGCCGGCGAGTAGCCACCAAGGCGGGTCGGCAGGTACTCGATCCAGTGGCCGCCCTTGGTGAGCTCGCCCTCGTTGACGAAGTCGACTCCGGCGTCGCGCTGGGCGCCGATGACGTCGGCGACGGCCTCGCGCAGTCGTTCGTCGCTCACGTCGATCCTCCCCCAGACGTCGTGCGGCGCCGGCAAGGCTCCGACGTGCGTGGTCAGGATGCGGTCGGAACTGCGCCTCATTACGACTCCCCCCGGGAAGGCCCATCGGCCGATCGAAAACCGGAAGGTGTCACAGAACCTCTGCGCCCCCGGTACAGACGGCGGACAATAGCAGAGGGCTGCGGGCTTCGTCGGCCAGAAGTGCCCGTCGCGCTTCGCCAAGCCGGTCG
>JAHELU010000306.1 GCA_024644005.1 Acidimicrobiales bacterium
CGGAACCGGGAGTGCTTCTCCGGCGAGCGGAACCGACCGGTTCGCGAGACAATGGAGCGATGCTCCCGACCCCGCCAGGACGGCCGCCCAGGGTGCTCGGGCTTTTCGCCCATCCCGACGACGAGGTGTTCTGCATGGGTGGGACGATCGCGAAGCTCACCGATGGCGGAGCGGTCGCCCGGATCGTGTCGCTGACCAGGGGCGAGGCCGGCCAGATCCGTGACGTCGCTGCCGCGACCCGGCGCACGCTCGGCGAGGTCAGGGCACGAGAGCTGGTCGGGGCCGGAGCGGCACTGGGAGTGACCGACACGCGGTGTCTCGACCTGGCCGACGGCACCCTCGCCAATCGGCCCGTCGAGGAGCTGATCGAAACGGCGGTGGCGCTCATCGACGAGTTCCGGCCCGATGTGGTCATCTCGTTCGGACCGGACGGCGCCTACGGCCACCCCGACCACGTGACCGTGTCGAACGTGGCCACGCTGGCCACCGCCAGGACCAGGAGCCAGCCGATCATGCTCCACGCCGTGTTCCCCCGGAGCGAGCAGCTCCTCGTCGGGCTCATCGTCGACTGGCTCGAGAGCCTCGACGACCGGTTCCGGGGCAGCGAGGAGTTCGCCAACGGGCTCATGCTGTTCGCCAACGGCTCGTCGATGCTCGGTTACGCTGCCGACCATCTCGACGTCCGCTTCTTCCCGGCCGGCACGTTCATCATCGAGCAGGGCGAGCCACCCGGCGAGTTGTTCCTGGTGCTGTCGGGGTCGGCCGACATCGTCGTCGAGTCGGACGACGGGTCGCTGAACCACCTGGCCACGGTCGGGCCGGGCTGCTTCGTCGGTGAGGACGGCATCGCCAGGGGCCAACCGAGAAACGCCCACGTCGTCGCCGCCGAGAGCGTCACCTGCTTCGTGCTGTCACCGGGAGCGGCCAGCCCTTCCGCCGGACGGGGCTCGACGTCGCTGGTCGACCGGTTCGTGGGCGAAGGTCCCGGAGCGGAGCTGCCACCGGACTGCATCGAGGTCGACGTCAGGGCCTATGCCGACAGGAAGGTCGAGGCCCTGGCCTGCCACCGGTCGCAGTACGCCCTTCGAGCCGACATGTTCCCGCCGTCGCTTGTGCAGGGCCTCTTCGGCGTCGAGTACTTCGTTCAGGCCGACTCGGCTGCGATGTCGACCGACGCCTCGCAGGGGTAGGGGAACCAGCGGAGGTGCTCGAAGTCGTCGGTCGTCTCGGGGGCCGGCAGCGGCTCGGTGCCCGACGCCCGCTGGGCGTCGACGATGGCGGCGGCGTCGTCGATGAACTGGCGAAGGGGGACCGATCCGAGCCGCCGCCGGTGGTCCTCGTAGTGCAGGCCGCCGTCGTCGTAGGTGATGTCGTGGAGGCTCATCGGCGCCTCCCGTGGTCGCCGGTGGAGCCAGAGCCCGGTGTGGGGGTCGAAGCGGTAGTTCGGCAACAGGACGGCGCCGTGGTCTGCCACGAAGTTCACGGCGTCGATCAGGTAGGCGAAGGTGTCGTCGTCGATGAAGTAGTTGAAGTTGATCCTGACCCACCCGGGCTTGATGCCCTCGCAGCCCCGGTTGATCTCCCGCTCGAACTCGTGTGACCGGTCGAGGTCGATGCCGAGGAGGCGGTGGCCGTACGGACCGGCGCAGGAGCAACCGCCACGCGACTGGATCCCGAACAGGTCGTTGAGCAGGGCCACCACGTAGTTGTGGTGGAGGAACCCGTCCTCGCCGTGGCGGACGACGAACGAGACGATGGACAGGCGGTCGGCCGCATGGTTGCCCAGGATGTGCAGGTTGGGGTTGGCCTCCCAGGCTTCGATGGCCCGGCGGACGAATCGCTCCTCCTGATCCCGGATCACCTGGGCCCCGACCGCCTGCTTGAGCTGGAACACGAGCCCGGTCCGGATGGCACCGATGATGGCCGGCGTTCCCCCTTCTTCCCGATGCTCGATGTCCGGCAGATAGTCGTGCTCGGTGGGGTTGACGTAGGCCACCGTGCCCCCGCCGGGCACGTCGGGCACGCGGTTGGTGAACAGCTCACGGCGGGCCACCAGCAGACCCGGTGTGCCGGGACCGCCGATCAGCTTGTGGGGGGACACGAAGATCGCGTCGTAGTAGCTGTCCCCGTCCGCCGACGAGCCCATGTCGATCTCGACGTACGGCGCCGCCGCGGCGAAGTCCCAGAACGCCAGTGCCCCATTGGCGTGGAGCACGGCCGACACCGACCGTGTATCGGTGATGATGCCGGTCACGTTCGAGGCGGCGGAGAACGAGCCGATCTTGAGCGGGCGATCGGCGTGACGCCGGAGCTGCGCCTCCAGCTGGGCGATGTCGAGATGGCCGTCTGCGTCCTCGTCGATGGTGACGACGTCGCCGATCGACTCCCGCCACGGCAGCTCGTTCGAGTGGTGCTCGTACGGTCCGATGAAGATGACCGGGCGCTCGTGATCGGGGATGGACGCCGAGAACCGGTACCGATCGTCGAGGACGGAGGGGATCCGCAGACCCATCACCCCGACGAGCTTGTCGATCGCCGCGGTCGACCCGCTCCCGCAGAACAGCACGGCGTGCTCGTCTGTCGCACCGACGCAATCGGCGACGATGGCCCTGGCGTCTTCCCGGAATCGGGTCGTCTGCAGCCCGGTGCCGGACGATTCGGTGTGGGTGTTGGCGTAGAGGGGCAGCACCGCGGTGCGGATGTGGTCCTCGATGAAGTCGAGGCCCCGCCCGGACGCCGTGTAGTCGGCGTAGACCACCGGTCGGGGGCCGAACGGCCCGTCGACGACCTCATCGTC
>JAHELU010000159.1 GCA_024644005.1 Acidimicrobiales bacterium
GGGCTCGTAGTTGCCGGAGTCGTAGACCCAACCGGTCTTGGTCTCGTAGGGAAACTGGTCGGGCCCGATCAGGTTCTGGAGCCGCAGCTGGGCGGGGTCCATGCCGAGCTCGTCGGCCAGGCAGTCGACGATCCGCTCGATGAGATACACGGCCTCGGTGATGCGGAACGAGCAGGCGTAGGCCACACCGCCGGGCGCCTTGTTGGTGTACACCGCGGTCATCTTGCAGTAGGCGGCCTCGAGGTCGTAGCTGCCGGTGAACACGCCGAAGAACCCGGCCGGGTACTTGACGGGGGCCGCCACCCCGTTGAAGGCTCCGTGGTCGGCCAGCACGTTGGTCCGCACGGCCAGGATCTTGCCCTCGGACGTGGCGGCGATCTCGGCCTGCATCACGTAGTCCCGGGCGAAGCCGGTGCTGACCAGGTTCTCGGTGCGGTCCTCCATCCACTTCACCGGCTTGCCGATGACGAGGGAGGCCACGATCGCACAGACGTAGCCGGGGTAGATCGGCACCTTGTTGCCGAAACCGCCGCCGATGTCGGGGGCGATGACCCGGATCTTGTGCTCGGGCAGTCCGGCCACGAGGGCGTAGACGGTCCGGTGGGCGTGGGGCGCCTGGGTGGTCGACCAGAGCGTCAGCTGACCCGACACCCGCTCGACGTCGGCGACGCAGCCGCAGGTCTCCATCGGGGCCGGGTGGACCCGGGGGTAGATGATCTCCTCCGAGACCACCACGTCGGCCCGGTCGAACACCTCGTTCGTGGCGGCTTCGTCGCCGGTCTCCCAGTCGAAGATGTGGTTGTCGGTCTTGTCCTCGAGGTCGTCCCGGATGACCGCCGTGTCGGGATCGAGGGCGGTGCGAACGTCGATCACCGCCGGCAGCATCTCGTACTCGACGTCGATCAGCTCCAGTGCGTCCCTCGCCGAATAGCGGTCCTCGGCAACGACGAAGGCCACCTCCTGATGCTGGAAGCGGACCTTGTCCGTGGCCAGCACGGCCTGGACGTCGTTCGACAGCGTCGGCATCCAGGCCAGCCCCTGCTCGGCCAGGTCGGCCCCGGTGATCACCGCCACCACCTTGGGGTGGGCCTCGGCGGCAGAGGTGTCGATGTTGACGATCCGGCCGTGGGCCACCGGTGAGCGGAGGATCGCCAGGTGCAGCATGCCGGGCAGCTGAATGTCGTCGACGAACGTGCCCATGCCTCGGATGAGCCGTGGGTCCTCCTTGCGGAGCAGGCGCCCGTAGCCGATGGGGCGCTCGGCGTCTCCGGTGTCCCCGGACTCCCCGGATTCTCCGGTGTCCCCGGTTTCCTGCGTCTCGGTCGCGGTCATGAGGCCCCCTGGAGCTCGACGTTGGTTTCGGCGGCCGCCCACTGGATGGAGCGAACGATGGTGGAGTAGCCGGTACAGCGACAGATCTGACCGGAGATGGCCTCCCGGATGGTGGCCTCGTCGGGATTCGGGTTGCGGTCGAGCAGCGCACGGGCGGTCAGCATCATGCCCGGCGTGCAGAAACCGCACTGCAGGCCGTGGCATTGCATGAACCCCTCCTGGACCGGATCGAGCACGCCGTCGACCTCGAGGCCCTCCACCGTGGTCACCTCGTGGCCGCTGGTCATCGCAGCCAGGGTGGTGCAGGACTTGATCGGTTCGCCGTCGACCAGGACGACGCACGTCCCGCAATTGGAGGTGTCGCAACCCCAGTGGGTGCCGGTCAGACCCACCTGATCCCGAATGAAGTGGACCAGGAGCATGCGGGGCTCGATCTCCTCGCTGACCTCCTGGCCGTTGATCGTCATCGTCACCTGCATGTCAAGCCCCCTGTCCGTTCGTGGCTCGGGCCACCGCTTTGCGCAGGGCCCGCCTGGTCAACTCGGCCGCCAGATGGGTCTTGTAGGCGGCGGTGCCCCGCTGGTCGGTCTGCGGGGAGCAGTGCGAGGCGGCGATCTCTCCCACCTGCTGGTACAGCTCCTCGGATGGTTGCGACCCCTGGAGGGCTTCCCGAACCGGGCCGATCGACGTGGTGTTGGGCCCGACGGCCGCCAGCCCCACCCGGCCGTCGGTGATCGTGGCCTCGGGTCCGGTGCCGTCCAGCCACACCGCAGCACCAGCCGAGACGACCGCCCAGTCCCCGGCCCGCCGCTCGACCTTCTCGTAGCCGCTGGAGCCGCCAGGACGGAGCGGTATGCGGATCTCGGTCAGCATCTCGGCGGGACCGACCGCCGTCTCGTACGGCCCGACGTGGAACTCCTCCATGGTCACCACCCGCTCGCCGCTGCTGCTGCGGATCACACAGCTGGCGTCGAGCGTCGAGCACACCGCAGACAGGTCCTCGGACGGGTCGGCCTGGCAGAGCGACCCGCCGAGCGTGCCCCGGTTCCGCACCACCGGATCGGCGATGACCTGCTCGGCGTCCCGGAAGATCGGGAAGTGCTCGGCCAGGAGCTCCGATTCGAGCAGCTCCCGATGGCGGGTCATCGCCCCGATCCGGACCTCACCGCTCTCCTCGCTGATGAAGAACAGCTCGGTGCAGTCGTTGATGTCGATCAGATACTCGGGGTTGGCGAGCCGCAGCTTCATCATCGGTAGCAGGCTGTGACCGCCGGCGATGAACCGGGCCTCCTCCCCGAGGCGCTCCCGTAACTCGATGGCGTGCGTCACGCTCGTTGCCCGTTCGTACTCGAACGGCGCAGGAACCTGCATTGGTCGACCCCCTGGCCCTTGACTGGCGATTGCCTCTCTCTACCTAGGGCCCCGACTGGCCGCCGGTCAACCGCAACTTAAGGAATGGCTTAAGTCGCTTTGGCGCAGCGGCGCCGTGTGGGACACGATGGGACGGTGACCCCCTCGCAGCTCAGGGCTTTCTCGGCCATCGCCCGGCACGGCTCGGCCAAGGGGGCCGCCCAGGAGCTCGGCGTCAGCGAGGCGGCGATCTCGTCCCACACCTCGGCACTGCGCAAGGAGCTGTGCGATCCGCTGTACCGTCGCTCGGCCAACGGCCTCGCCTTCACTCCCGGGGGGCTCCGGCTGGCCACCAGGGCAGCCGAGCTGCTGGGACTGCAGGACCAGACGCGGCTGGAGGTCCTGGCCGCCAGCCAGGGCCAACGGCTCCTCCGCCTGGCCACCACCGCCCTGTTCGCCGAGTACGCCGCCCCCGGCCTGATCGAGCTGTTCAAGACGAGAGCGGACGATCTCCACGTCGAGCTGAGCCAGCACGGCGGCGACCGGCTTGCCGAGCTGCTCAGCTCCCGTCAGGCCGACGTCACGCTGGGCCCCGTCTCGGCCGGCACCGGGACCACCGGCACCGCCGAGGGGTTCGAGCGACGGGAGTTCCTCCGGTACCAGCTGATCCTCGTGGTCGGGCCCCGGCATCCACTGGCCAGCGAGCGGACGAGTCGGTCCCAGCTGGCGTCGAGCCCGTGGCTCCTCGGGCCGTCGGCCACCGAGCCGACCGGGGCGACCGCCGAGCTGCTGCGGCGCTTCGCGGTGCCCGAGGTCAACCAGCGCATCTTCCAGAGCCACGCCGCGGCGCTGGCCGAGACCGCGGAGGGTCGTGGCATCGGGGTGGTTCCGGAGTTCCGGGTCCGGGACGCCCTCGCCGCCGGGCGGCTCCAACGGCTATCGGCACCCGGGGCAGCGGCCCAGTCGACGTGGGCGGCCACCACCCTCCCGTCGCTCCAGGCGCCGCCGGTGGCCACCGAGCTGGCCCGCTTCGCCACCACCCCCCGGGCCATCCAGGCCATGCTCTCGGGAACAGGATCGAACATCGGGCGGTTCCGACCCCGAGTGCACGTGACCCTCTGGAGCTGATGGTGAAGACGCCCGGGAGCCGTTCGGCGGCGACACTGTTCGTGATGTTGGCCGTCGGCTGCACCGGCTCCGACGATCCGGCCGAGGAGGTCGCAACGCTGTGCCAGTCGGTGGTCGACCTCCACAACGAGATCATCGACGCCGCCAACGACATGTCGTCCCGGGAGGTCGGGGCGTCGCCGACCGATCGGGCCATCATTCTCTCCGACGGGTTCGACCGGATGATCGACATCGGTGCTGCTGCCGACCTGCCGACCGATCCGGCGGCCCTGACCGCCGGCATGGAGGAGCGGCGGGATCAGATCGTGGCCGAGCTCCGGACCGAGGCTGCGGCGTTTCGTAACACCTGGCGGACCATCGACCAGGACGAGCGCCGCAGCACCGTCAACAGCATATTCCTGCACGGGGAGAAGCTGCTGTCGGAGACCGAGCCCCGGATCACGGCCGACACACCAGAGGAACTGATCGACCTCGTGCGCAACACCGACCCCTGCAGGTTCGTGGTGCAGCTGCCACCGGCTTCGTGATCTCGGTCTCGGCTCAGCAGCCCCTCATGACAGCAGCTGCGACGCCAGGATGCCGAGCCGGGACTCCTTCTCCGAGGCGTACTCCACCCGGTCGGCGTGCTGCATCACCCGTCGCGTCCCCCACACACCGAGCCACCGCAGCGGTTCCGGCTCCCATTTCCGTGACACGACGTTGACCCACGGCAACGTCACCAGCTCCGAGTCGGTCTCGGTGATCAGGTCGGCCAGGGTTCGACCGGCCAGGTTGGCGGCGCACACCCCCTCGCCGACGTAACCGCCGGCGGTGGCCAGCCCGTGGGCGCGGTCGATCGCCGCCGCCGGTGTCCAGTTCCGGGGGGCGCCGAGGACGCCGCCCCACCGGTGGGTGATCGCCACGTCGGCCAGGACCGGGAAGAGCTCGACCAGGGTGTCGTGGATCAGGCGGTGGGTCGGTCCGTGCCGCTCCGTTGCCGAGTCGATCCTGCTGCCGAACAGGTACGGCACGCCCCGACCGCCGAAGGCGATACGGTCGTCAGCCGTTCGCTGCCCGTAGATCACCGCATAGCGATCGTCGGCGAACGTGGGTCGGCCCTCCAGGCCGATCTCGTCGAAGACCGCCTGCTCGAGCGGCTCGGTGGCCACCATCAACGAGTACAGCGGCACCATCGTCCGCCGCTCCCCCGCCAGGGATCGGCTGTATCCCTCGGTCGCCCGGACGATCATCGGCGCCCGGACGACGGGACCGCCGTGTGCTGTCACCACCCGACCCGACTCGATCGCCGACACCGCTGTCTGCTCGTGGATCGCCACCCCCCGGCTCCGAACCGCCTCGGCCAGGCCCCTGACCAACCGGGCCGGATCGAGTGCCGCAGCGGCAGCGAAGAAGATCCCACTCCTCACGTCGGTGGCGTTCACGTGACCCCTGGCCTCGTCGGCATCGAGATAGCGGATCTCGTTCTCGTTGAAGCCCTTCGCCCGTTCCGCGGCGATCAGCTCCCGCTGCCGCTTGGCCTGAGCCGCATTGCGAGCGAGGTAGACGGCACCACCTTTGGCGAACCCGCAGTCGATCCCCTCGACGTCGGTGACCCTGGCAACCTCGTCGACCGCGGCGGCGACCGTCCTGGCCAGCCGCATCGCCTCGTCGTGGGAGCTGCGGCGGGCGTATGTCTCGAGCCCTGACGCCAATTCACCGATGCACCAGCCGCCGTTGCGGCCGGACGCCCCGAATCCGCAGATGTCGCGCTCGACGACGGCGATGGCGAGCTCGGGCCGTCGCTCGGCAAGATAGTAGGCGGTCCACAGACCGGTGAACCCGCCGCCGACGATGGCTACGTCGACCTCGCTGTCGTCGGCCAGGGGCGGACCGGCGGTCAGCTCGCCGGTCGGATCGCCCGGAAGTGTGTCGAGCCAGAGCGAGAGCTCCCGGTATGCGTTCCCGTCGTGCGCCATGGTCCAATGTTGCCACGGTCCGCTCCCCGCCCCACGATGCTCGGGAGCTATATTCGGCGCCGATGAGCATCTCCAGAGACGAGGCACGCGAAATCGCGATCGTGGGCCTCCTGGCCACCGTCGGCCTACGGATCGGAGCCGGCGTGTTCCAGCTCATCGACGAGCTCGACGGGCAATGGACCGTGCGGTCCCTGCTCGGTCGGCTGTTCGCTCCGATCGGATCGACGGTCGGGATTCTCACGCTGGGGGCGGTCCTGTTGATCGTGCTCTCGCCGAGCGGCAGCGTCACCCCGGGCGTGGTCCGGGCCTGCCGCCGGGTGGCGGCACTGGTGACGCTCTTCGGCGTCGCCGCCTCCTTCCACACCCTGGGGCTCAGCTACAGCGACACCCTGGCCAAGCTGTGGTTCGCCATGATCAACGGATTGGCAGCCGCCACGCTCGGCGGCACCGCCTGGTGGATCCTCCGCAACTTCGACGGCGACCGCTGATCTCTGGACCGGGCCGGCGCAGTCGGCGATGCTGATCGGCGATGATCCAAGACGTGAACCCCCTCCAGGTCTCGGCCTCGTTGACCCTCGTCGCCGTGGCCCTGCTCCTCGGCCGAGCCCTCGACCTCGGTGTCACCAGGCGCCTCGTCGTGGCGGTGCTCAGAGCAGCGGTCCAGCTGCTGGCGGTCGGCGCCGTGTTCGGCTTCATCGCCCGCTCGAGCCAAGCCATGACGTTGGCCTGGGTGTGGGTGGCGGTGATGGTGGGGATCACCTCGGCGGTGGCCCGGCGGAGGGCTCCGGACCTGCCCGGAGGCGGGCCGGTGGCGGGGGCCGCCGTCGGCGTGACGGTCGGGCTCTGTCTCGGGGTCATCTTCGGGCTCGGGGTCCTGCCCTATGAGCCGGTGAACCTGATCGTCATCGCCGGTATCACCATCGGCAACACGCTCCCGTCCCAGGTGCTGGGGGCCAACCAGCTCCTCAGCAGCATCCGCGACAACCGGGGCCAGCTCGAGGCGATGCTCGCCCTGGGCCTGACCGTCCCCCAGGTCACCAGGGTGGCCGGCGGACCGATCGTGCGGACCGCCCTCATCCCCCAGATCGAGCGCACCAACGTGGTCGGGCTGATCGCCCTGCCGGGGGCCATGACCGGTCTGCTGTTGGCCGGGGCCGACCCGGTCGACGCCGTCCTCGTGCAGCTCATCGTCATGTATCTCGTGCTCGGGGCAGTGGCCACATCGGTCATGGTCACCGTCGTGATCGGCATGAGGCGGCTGTTCACCCCCGATCGCCGACTGGTCACCGTGAGCTGACCGCCGCCCCGTCACGATGAACTGACCGCCGGCTCGTCACGGTGAACTGGCCGCCGCCTCGTCACGGTGAACTGACCGCGAACTGACCGCCGGCTCGTCACGGTGAACTGGCCGCCGCCTCGTCACGGTGAACTGACCGCGAACTGACCGCCGCCCCGTCACGATGAGCTGACCGCGAGCCGACCCGAGAACCGACCGTGGACCGATGGCCATAAAGGGGGCGACTATGCCGCCAGCTCCCGGCCGTCTGCCGGCTGGCAGGTCGGGCACCACCAGATCATCCGACCGTCGATGTCGGCCGAGCGGATCAGGTCACCGCACCGACGGCACGGCTCGCCGTGCCGCTTGTAGGCGTAGAGCCGCTCGGCCCGCTCCAGCTTCGTGCCAGGGGGCGCGCCCACCTCGCTCGGGAGGACGGTGTTGATCATGCCCGACCGCTCCCCCTGCTTCAACTGCTCGACCGACTGCCGCCACAGCTCCTTGACGGTCTCGTCGGGCACCGTGCTCGATCGGGTGAACGGATGGAGGCCGATCAGGAACAGCAGCTCGGAGCGGTAGACGTTGCCGAGGCCGGCCACCACCTTCTGATCCAGGATGGCGGCCCCGATGGGGATCGACCGCCGGCCGAGCCGCTCGATCATCTGCTGGTCCCCGTCGGCCGGAGCGAGGATCGGATCTGGGCCGAGCCGATCGACGACCGCATCGACCTCGTCCGGGCTCAGGACCTCGCAGGTCGTCGGCCCGGCCAGGTGCAGGCGATCCGTTGCGGTCGACAGCAGCAGTCGGGCGTTCTGCGACGGCTCAGGATAGGGCGGTCGCTGGAGCCGGAACTTGCCGAACAGCCCGAGGTGGACATGGAGGACGTCGTCGGTGTCGAACCGGTAGAAGAGGTGCTTGCCGTTGGCGTCGATCGTCACCAGTCGCTGGCCGTCGATCCTGTCCGCCCCGGCCGAGAATCGACCCTGCGGCGACTCGGCCGCGACCGTCTGGCCCCCGAATCGCCTCCGTTGCAGTCTGGCGGCCCGATGCAGCACGTGTCCTTCCGGCATCACACGATTGTGGCCGCCGTCGGCCGGCGATGACGGGTCGGGACGAAGGCCTCACGGGACGATAGGCTCCCTGATGATGTCCAGTGATCCACTCGAGGCCGCGCAGGAACCTGTCGACGATTGGCCGGCGAAAGCGTCGGCCACGATCGTGGAGTACGTCGGAACGGTTCGGGCCAAGACCACCGGCCCCGCCCTGGTGGCGTCGCGGTATGCGGTCTACTCGCTGCCGATGGCGCTCATCGCATTGATGCTGGCGATCCTGTTGCTGGTGTTGCTGATCCGGCTGCTGGTGGTGGCCACCGGGCTGCTCCCCTTCGTCGAATCCGGTGAGACGTGGCTGGCGTACTATGTATTGGGGGCCATCTTCGTGATCGGCGGTGCCGTTCTCTGGCGCAAGAAGGAGCGCTGACGGGGAATCGCCCGGCCGCTGCGACGGTTCCGGCACCATGACGGGCGGGCCGTCGGTGCAGTCACGGACGAGCGACACAAGGAGTACTACGTGAGCGATCTACACGATCTCATCATCGTCGGAAGCGGTCCGGCCGGGCTCACCGCCGCCATCTACGCCGCCAGAGCCAGCCTGAACCCGCTGGTGCTCGAGGGCGAGCCGTCGTCGACCGGTGACCAGCCGGGTGGCCAGCTGATGCTGACCACCGATGTCGAGAACTATCCCGGCTTCCCGGACGGCATCATGGGGCCGGAGCTGATGATGAACTTCCGTCAGCAAGCCGAGCGGTTCGGGGCCAAGATGGAGACGGTCAAGGCCTCGAAGGTGGATCTGTCCCAGCGGCCGTTCAAGGTGTGGGTCGGTGACCCCGAGGTGCCACAACCCACCTACCTGGCCAGAGCGCTGATCGTGTCGACCGGAGCCAAGTCGATCATGCTCGGCCTGCCGAACGAGAACCGGCTGATCGGCCACGGCGTGTCGACGTGCGCCACTTGTGACGGCTTCTTCTTCCGCGACCAGGAGATCGCCGTGGTCGGCGGTGGTGACTCGGCCATCGAGGAGGCCACCTTCCTCACCAAGTTCGCGTCGAGGGTCACGATCATCCATCGCCGCAACGAGCTGCGGGCATCGAAGATCATGCAGGAGCGGGCCTTCGCCAACCCCAAGATCACGTTCCTCTGGGACTCCGAAGTGCGTGAGATCAAGGGCGAGGACCGGCTCGAGGGCCTGGTCGTTGAGAACAACAAGACGAACGAGCGGTCGGAGCTGGCGGTGAGCGGGCTGTTCGTGGCGATCGGCCATCGGCCCAACACCGACCTGTTCGTCGGCCAGCTGGAGATGAAGGACAACGGCTACCTGGTCACCGATGCACCCAGCAGCCGCACCAGTGTCGAGGGTGTCTTCGCCTGCGGTGACGTGCAGGACGACGTCTACCGCCAGGCCATCACCGCTGCCGGCTCCGGTTGTACGGCATCGATCGACGCGGAGCGATGGTTAGAAGCCAACGAACACGGGAATAGCTGAGAATACCTGCAGGGTTATACGACCCTAGGGCGTTACCGCATCCGAGCCAATGTTGCGCAGCGCGCACAGCGGCTCGATATCAGAAGAGCGACGGAGGTCGTACGCAATGTCAGACAAAGTAAGCCAAATCACCGATGCGACCTTCGATGAGGTGGTCAACGGCTCGGACGAGCCGGTGCTCGTCGACTTCTGGGCCGAGTGGTGCGGGCCCTGCAAGATGGTGGCCCCGATCCTCGACGAGATCGCCGAGGAGCAGGACGGCAAGATCAAGGTCATGAAGCTGAACGTGGACGAGAATCCGAACAGCTCGTTGAAGTACCGGGTCCAGAGCATTCCGACGATGCTGCTCTTCAAGGACGGCGAGGTGGCCAAGACCATCATCGGTGCGAAGTCGAAGGCCAACCTCATCGAGGAGCTCGGCCTGTAGGCCGACGGGTTCCAACCCGTTTCGTACCCACTCCTACCCCATCCACACCGGTTCACCCCGGCAGCAACCCCGATCCGACCCCAGGCCGGCACTAGACTGTGCCGGTCAACCGGCATGGAAGGTGGTAGGGACATGCGCACGATTCCCGACTCGGTCGTCGTCGGCATCGGCAAGGGCGGAAGCTGCAAGACGACGCTGGCCACCCAGCTCGCCGGCATCTGGGCCAGCGAGGGCAAGCGGATCCTCCTGGCCGACCTGGACATGCAGGCGTCGGCCACGAAGGTCGTCGGGCTCGACCCGGCCCAGCACGGGTCGGGTCGTCATCTCATGGACTCGGTGATGTACGGCGACGAGCTCATCACGGTTCGGGCCAGGGACAACCTGGAGATCGTCGTCGCCGGGCGCCACACGAAGACGCTCTCCAACCACCTGGTCACCGCCGCCAACGGACCCGAGTCCTTCGCGCTGCCGTTCGAGAAGGTGATGGCATCCGGCCGCTACGACCGGGTGGTGTTCGATCTGCCGCCGTCCGGTTCGTCCCGGTTGGCCGACATGGCCATGCAGACGGGCAAGTACCTGCTCGTCCCGACCAGCAGCGGAGTGGACAACATCGAGGGGCTCCGGGTCCTGGCCGGTGAGCTGGAGGAGCTGGAGTCCGACATCCTGCTGCTCGGCGTGGTCCTGATGAAGATCAGCGCCGCCGCCCCCCGCAAGCGGGCCGAGGCCCGCCAGGACGTGGCCGAGATCCTGGCCGGGGTGGCCGATCCGTTCCAGACGATCATCCGCGAGGCGGGAGCCGCATACGACGACAGCCGCAAGGCCGGGCTCTTCCTCCACGAGTACGCCGAGTGGGCGTCGACCGTGTCGATCGGCAGTCAGATACGGAGCAGGATCAAGATGGTGACGCCCTCGAGCGGGCCCGCCGTGATCGACGAGA
>JAHELU010000160.1 GCA_024644005.1 Acidimicrobiales bacterium
AGTCTCAACCGGGTCGCTGCCGCGGTCGCCGCGGCCCGTGTCGGGGCCGATCTGCGGACCGCGACGCTCCCGATCCGGCTGCTGCAGACCGCCGAGGCCGTCGCAGCGAGCGGCGATCGGCAACAGGCCGTGCTCGTCGCGCTGGCCGCGGCGGCGGCGGCCGAACTGGTCGGCGATGTCGCCCCGGACAAGATGCGGGAGCTCCAGGAGTTGAGCCGCGAAGCAGCCGTCGGTGCCGATGCGGCGCTGGCGGACGACGTGCTCCGTCTCGCCATCGAGCTGGTCGCCGAGTCGACCAGCTGATCGGGTCACGGCAGCGTCCGTGTCGAACAGACCTTCGGCGCTGGCCATCGCTCACGGATTCAGGCAAGGTGGATGCGAGGACCCGACGGGTAACGTGTCCGCGCTCGTACAACTCGTGCCGAAGGTGAGGACGATGCAGCTGTCCGATATCAGTTTCAGCGAACTGAAGAAGAAGAAGATCATCGACTCGGACGGGATCCCCATCGGGCACATCATCGACCTGAACTTCGACGGGGACGGCCAGATCTGGTTCGTCATCGGTGGAGGCTTCGTCGAGGAGACGCTCGAGCGCCTCAACATCCGACCCGATATCGATCTCCTGCTTCCCGTCGACTGGATGGAGGTCATCGAGGAGGACCGGATCCTCCTCAACCGGACGAGCTTCCAGCTCGGGTCGACCTGTGAGGAGTGCTGGCTACGGGAGAAAGAGGAACTGGTCAGGGTGGCGACCGACCAGGAGCACGAGCGGAACGCAACGCTCCGCCTCACCGAGTACCGCTTGATCTGACCGGGGTCGGCCTTCGTCGCCCCGGCTGGAGGACGGGCGATTCAGCACCCCTCGGCTGGCTGGTAGCGCTCCGAGAAGACCTCCGGTTCGAGGACCATCACCTCGCCGGTGGCCTGCTTCACGATCCAGTCGCCGGGCCTGGCCACGACCGTGGTCTCGTGGGTGGCGGCGATGTGGGTCTCCACCCGCCAGGTCCCGGCGGCGCGGTAGGCGAGGACCGGGGCGATCTTGAGCCATCGGTTCCGGCCGACCGGTCTGTGGGTCTGCTCGAACTCGTGGCGGGCAGCGCCATACGACCTGTCACCCTCGGCCACCACGTAGAACGGCCCCCGCAGCTCCTGTCGGCCGAATGGCGCCTCGATCACCGTGATCGCGTCGGCTTCGGCGATTTCGAGGAGGACTGCGATCTTGCTCGAGGCTGCCGTCGGCTCGAACCGGCTGGCCAGGTCGGCGTCGAACTCGTGGAGGGGAGGAGCAGCCATGGCCGCAGTCTACGTACCACGCCGTCGGGCGACGGGCCGACCGAGCGCCGGGGGCCGGTCACGCCCATTGGCCGCGCTCCACCAGGACGGATTTGAGCGTGGTGGGCGCGTCGGTCAGGATGCCGTCGACCCCGATGTCGAGCAGGCGACGCATCTCCTCGGGCTCGTCGATGGTCCACACGATCACCTCGAGGCCGACCCGGTGGGCTCGGCGGACGTACCGCTCGTCGAGCACCGGGATTCCCCGATCCTTGACGGGCGCCTGCGACACGTGTGCGGTGGTGCGGTAGGGCAGTGGGATGTAGGACGTGAGCTTGAGCCACAGCGTGGCCACGATCGGCGTCGAGTAGGCCGGTTCGAGATCGGTAGCTGCCCTGCGGACCCGCCACATGCGCCGGTCCGAGAAGGTGTTCAGGCAGACCCGCCGGTCGAGCTGACGGTCACGGACGAGCGCAACCGTCGGCTCGGTGGCCTGATCGTTCTTGATCTCGATGTTCCAGCGCGCATCGGGGTAGGCATCGAGGAGATCGTCGAAGCGGGCCAGGGGCTCGCCATTCGGTAGCCGGGCTTCGGTGACCTCCGCCCAGGTCTTGTCACCGATGGCGCCATCGAGGTCGGTCAGGCGGTCCAGCGTGTCATCGTGGTGGGCGACCAGCACCCCGTCGCTGGTGGCCTGGAGGTCTATGTCGAGATACCGGTAGCCCAGCCGGTCTGCGTTGGCGAAGGCGGCGAGGCTGTTCTCGACCTCCTCGCCACCGCCGCCCTGGTGGGCCAGCGGCAGGGGACCGCCGTGGTCGAGGAAGGGATGCGTTCCGGTGGTCATGGCGGATCACTCCGTCTCCGTGCTCGGGGCCCCCGAACCGGGGCCGACTGCGATGGTGAAGGCGTGCCTGACGATCTCGCCGCCGGTCCAGTTGCGACCGGTCAGCTCGACGGCCAGCTCCTCGCCGCGATCGTTCACCGTGATGACGCCGAACTGTCCCGCTCCGGGGAACTTCCCGCCGGTGAACTCGGCTCCCTTGACCGAGCCCTGCCGATCGAGTGACGCTGCGTTCAGCACCGGGAAGCCCGATCCCGGCCCTGCATAGGCGGCGTTGGTGCCGTCGTCGATGGCCACCATGTGGGCATCCCCGCTGACCGAGACCAGGTTCCGGTTCCGATCGCCGATCCTCGACGCAATCCGTTCCCGCTGGTCGGAGTACCGGCCCCAGTCGTCGGAGTCCGGATCGTCGCTGATCCACGGGGTCGGGCTCACCCAGATGACGAGCGGCCACGCCGGGTCGGTGATCCGCTGGACCAGCCAGTCCTCCTGGGCCCTGGTCAGGAGGTTGCCGTCCTCTTGGCCCCGCTCCGATCGGTTGTCCGTCATGACCACCCGTACCCGCCCGAGCGAGAACTCCTGATAGATCGCCCCGGACCGATCCGGCTCGAGGTAGCTGGGCACCGCCTTCCGATAGGCGGTCCAGGCTGCGTTCCGCGATGGGGAGCTGTGGTCCGAGTTGTTGTCGCCGAAGTCGTGGTCGTCCCAGACGTAGGCGACCGGCATCTCGCGGTAGAGCCGACGCTGGGGGTGGGAGGAGTGGACGGCGTCATAGGCCTGGTAGTAGCGCTCCGGCTCGTCGGCCGTGATGTTCTCGTAGTGGAGGTCGCCCATCACCACGAACGCCTGCGGGCGGGGGGTGACCGCTCGGATCGCGTCGAAGACCCGACCCTTCGAGCCGGTCGACGCGCACGAGGCGAGCACCAGGCAGACGTCCGATTGGCCGAGGTGGGGTGGGAAGGTCGTGAACCCACCGGTCACGACGCAGACCGGTTCGCCCCCTCGCTCACCGCTGACGCGCAGCGCGTAGCGGCTGTCCGGGTGGAGTCCGGTCAATGCGATGCGAGCGAACCGGTGCCCGTCGGGCTGGGCCGCCCTCGGCGGGTGGGAGCTGGTGCCGTCGGTGTAGGTGACCACCACCGAGTCGATCTCGGAGCCCGGCGCCACCCTGGCCACCACCGTGGCGTCGTTCGGCCCGACCCCACCGACCCAGTACCACAACGGGGCCACGGTCGACGGTTCCGGCATCGCCGACTCCGGGTGGTGGGGGCCGAAGACCAGCCGGAACAGCACCCGCACGATGGGGAGCAGGGCCAGGCTCCCGATGACGGCGCCGAGCACCATCACGTCGCCCGCTGTCCCGTCGCCGTCCGACCAGGTCGACCACACCGCCGCAACGATCGCACCGAGCACCACGGCCAGCCCGACCAGCCACGCCAGCGGCCCGCCGCGGAGCAGGGCCCCCCGGTACTGCAGCACGTAGTACTGGAGCATCGCCAGTGCGGCGACGATCATGATCGCCAACCCCGCACCCCTGGCCGGCCACGCAACGGCGAGGCCGATCAGGAACAGGAGGTTCAGCCCACCTCGGAACGCCAGGCCGTAGCCACCGGTGGCCCGAGGACCCCTCGGCGCCATGGCGGTCAGTCGACCGAGTGTCCGGAGCAGCCTCAGGGCCCACACCTCGATCACTCTCCAGGCCCGCTTCGCCACCGCCTCAGCTCCCTCCCACCGGGCCGAGGACCCGCTCGACGAACGGGTTGGCGAACCGCCCGTCCGGGTCGGCCAAAGCCCGGACGGCCCGGAACTGCTCGAACCGCTGACCGTGCATGCGAGCGAGGTCCGAGGCATCGAGGGTCTCGCACCACTTGCCGAGATGGATCCGAGCGTCGACGGTGCGCACCCACCGCTCGATCTCGTCGAAGTACGCCCCGACCGCCCCAGACTGGTTGCAGCACAGGCACAGCCAGGCCGAGGCCCGGTCGGCGCCAGGCCCGAGCAGCGCCCGATCGTGACCGGCGGGACTGAACCGCACCTCGACCAGCAGGAACGGGAGGTGCTGATCCTCGTACAGTCGCTCGTAGATCGCGATCGTCTCGTCCAGGCGGTCCCACACCTGCTCGCGGGGAACGGCCACCTCCAGCTCCTGGTGGAGGTGGTACTGGCTGCGGCTGAACGCCGCATGGGAGTCCAGCACGAGGCTCGTCGCCGCCTGCAGTCGCATGGCGGTGTCGGCCGTCTTCGGCAGTCGACCCCAATGGGCCATGGCGTCGCCGAACGTGGCGGCGGACACCGCCGCCTTGGCCTCGTTGAACGACTCGCGGCGGGCCCCGAGCCGTGTCCGGGAATCCGACGTGTGATCCCAGGTGTGGACGTGGACGAGGTCCGTGAACGGATAAGCGTAGAAGCTGAGGTGGTCGTGGTCGACCAGCAGGGCGTCGAGGTGCTCCTGGGCCCACTCCCTCGTCTCGACCCTCGAGTCCTGGCGCAGGTTGAAGGCGTCGACGCACTGGACGGTCACCTGGGTGATGATCCCGACCGAGCCGATGCCGCCCACGGCGGCTCGGAACAGCGCGTCGCCCGGCCCGACCTGGTGGCAGGTTCCGTTGCCGTCGACCAGGCGGAGCGAGACCACCTGGTCGCTCAGGTGGGCGGGCTCGCGCCCCGTGCCGTGCACGTCGGTCGACAGGATGCCGGCCACGCTCTGCGCATCGTGCGATGCCAGGGACCGTATGGCCAATCCTTCCTTACGGAGCAAGGGGGTGAGGTCCCGGAGGCGCGTGCCACCCCACACGGTGGCCTGGCGCCTGCTGCGGTCGATGTCGACGAGTCCCGACAGCTCGTCGAGCGACACGGTCGTGCCGGTGGTGGCGAGTCCGTCGTTGAACGAGTGGCCGGCCCCCACCACCCGCATCGACGACGCCTCCCTCACCAGCGCCTCGACCTCGGCCTCGGTGGTCGGCTGGGCAACGGTGGCACGGTGACGCCGGTCGCCGGACCAGTTGGCATACCAGCCTCTGCGCCATCGACCCTCGAGCAGCAGCGCTCGCCGCCCGCTCAGCACATACAGACCTGCATTGGCGGTCGTCTTCCCAGCCGCAACGACGAAATGCGGGTACCGCACCCCTCACCTCCTGAGCGATCTGTCTCGATCGCTGTGCTCTCATCATGGCCCATTGCCCACGCGCTGTCAGGCGTTGTCACGGCTTTGACGAACGGGTCCGTTGACCTGGCCGAAGCGGCGCTCTTGGGACCTCAGCGAGTAGGCGAGGCCGCTCGCTTCGCCACGGTTGGATCTCGGCTCCACGAGCCGAGATCTCGGCGCTGTGTATTCGGAGGATCCGCCTTCCGGCTGATCCTCTTGGGACCTCAGCGGGTAGGCGAGGTCGCTCGCTTCGCCACGGTTGGATCTCGGCTCCAGGAGCCGAGATCTCGGCGCTGTGTATTCGGAGGATCCGCCTTCCGGCTGATCCTCTTGGCCCGAATCCTTCGTCGGGAAGCGTTTGCGCTGCTGAGCGGCCTGACCTCTCGGCGACCCAGCAACCGAGAAGGACCAGGTCGTGGGCTCACTATGCAAGATCGAGGTTAGGCTCGGTCCAGGGTCTGCCGAGTCCCCGGTGGCCGTGACTTCCGATGGCGAGCCATCGGCGAGGAGGCGTGATGTTGGAGCGGATCGTCAAGGTGGCCGCCGTACAGGCCGAGCCGGTGTGGTTCGACATGGACCAGACCACGGACAAGGTGATCGCGCTCATCGGCGAGGCCGCGGGCAACGGAGCCGAGCTGGTCGCGTTCCCCGAGACGTTCATCCCCGGCTACCCGTGGCAGATCTGGTTGGATGCCCCAGCGGCCGGGATGGGCCTCGTGCCGCAGTACCACGCCAACTCGCCGACCGCCGACGGTCCGCAGATCACCAGGATCGCGGAGGCGGCGAAATCCAACGACATCAACGTCGTCGTCGGTTACAGCGAGCGAGGTGGGGGCAGTCTCTACATGGGTCAGGCCATCATCGACCGGACGGGAAGCCTCGTCCGGTCACGCCGCAAGCTCAAGCCGACCCACGTCGAGCGATCCGTGTTCGGCGAAGGCGACGGTTCCGACATCGACGTGTACGACCTCGGATTCGGCAATGTCGGCGCGCTCAACTGCTGGGAGCACATCCAGCCGCTCACGAAGTACGCGATGTTCAGCCTCGGTGAGGACATCCACTGCGCCGCCTGGCCGGCGTTCTCGCTCTACCGGGGAGCCGCCAATGCGCTCGGCCCCGAAGTCAACAATGCTGCGAGCATGATGTACGCCGTCGAAGGCCAGGTTTTCGTCGTCGCCCCGTGCGCAGTGATCGGCGACGCCGGCAGGGAGTTCTTCTGCGACACCCCGGCCAAGGAGCAGATGCTGTTGAAGGGTGGTGGATTCGCCCGGATCTACGGGCCGGAGGGCAGCTCGCTCGCCGAGCCGCTGGCCGAGGACGAGGAGGGCATCCTGTATGCCGATTGTGATCCGGCGCTGCAGGCGATCGCCAAGTCGGCCGCCGATCCGACCGGCCACTACAGCCGACCCGACGTGACCCGCCTGTTGTTCAACCAGGCGCCATCGCCGACCACGACCACCGTCACGGCGGGAGGCGAGGGTGGGTCGGCCGGGGCGGTGTTCCAGGAACCGGAGCCGGTCGAGACGTGAGGTGACGCTCGAGCCGGGATCGACGAAAGCGACGGACCCCGCTGCCGCGATGCCCGTGGGCGATTGGACCCTGATCTGGTCAGATCGTCTGCGTTGTCCGGCTAGGGTTGGGGCTTCCATGTCGAAGGGCAACCGGTGACCGACAATGGGAGCGAGCTACAGATCCCCGGCCTGCGGGACACCGAGCTGATCGGGCACGGTGGCTCGGGTCTGGTGTACCGAGCCGTCGACACATCGAACGGACGGGCCGTCGCGGTCAAGATCCTCCGCTCGAGCGTCGATGCCGCCTCTGCTCGTCGGTTCCGTCGGGAGCGACGGATCATGCGGAAGCTGTCGGCCATCGAGGGCGTGGCGGAGATCTGCGCCGCCGGCGAGCTGCCGGATGGCTCGCCCTACCTCGTGATGCCGTTCTACGAAGGCGGGTCGCTCCACGAGCTCGTCGAGTCTCAGGGTCCGCTGGCGTGGCCCGATGCGGTGGCGATGATCGAACAGGTGGCCAGGACCGTCTCCATCGCCCATGAGTCCGGCGTGTACCACCGTGATCTCAAGCCGGCCAACATCCTGCTGACGGACGACGGCGAGACTCGGGTCATCGACTTCGGTACCGGCTATCTCCATGGCACCGCCATGGAGATCACCACCACCTCGAGGCCGATGCTGACGCTCGCTTACGCCCCGCCGGAAGCCTTCGCCGACGAAGAGATCGACTACGCACTGGCCGACGTGTACAGCCTGGCCGCAACCCTCTGGGCGCTGCTCGCAGGCCATCGGCCGTTCAAGCCCGCAGGCGAGGAGCACAGCGCGCTGGCACTCATCGGTCGGGTGGCCAACGAGCCGGCCGGCGAGCTTCCTGCGGAGATCCCGTGGGCGCTCCGGCGTCTCGTTCGTGAGTCGATGGCCAAGGATCCGGCGCTGCGGCCCCAGTCGATGGTCGAGTTCACCTCCCGCCTCCAGGCGGTCCGGGATCGTACCTCGACCGTCATCAGGGGCAAGCTGGGTGGCACCACAGACGAAGCCTTCCTGGAGCAGGGCGCAGCGCCCGCGAGCGCCCGCTCGGACACGCCACGTCGAGAGCTCGTGGCGGCAGGTGCGGCCGCATCGTTCGGGGGTTTCACCGTGGCCTCCTCGCACGGCGGCCGGCTCGGGACCATCGATGATGCCGGAGGGGGCGAGTCGGATGGTGCCGCCACCGGCCGGGGCGAGGGCCCGGTCGTTCGGCTCGCAGCGGCCGAGCGGGGCGGATATCGGTCGGGCGGCGACGGGCGGATCGACCTTCCGATCCCGGGCGGAGGGCGCGATGCGAGCGACCGGGCGTGGGTGGTGCCGGCCGTCGCTGTCGCAATGGTCCTGGTGATCCTCTTGATCCTCGTCGCGATGGTAGTGGAGCTGTCCCTGAGCCGGGGCGACGACGGGGTGGCAGCGGACCGCGACGTTAGGTCGACGGTCGATCGGTCGGCCGCAGTGGGGCCACTGACTCCGATCGGTGACGGATCGCTCGGCGGTGTGGACTCGATCCCGTCATCGGCGACGGCTGACGATCGGGAGCCGGTCGGTGCCGACGTCGCGGCGCGGCCCACTACGTCTGGCTCGGTTGCCGGACCGTCGACCGTCACCTCGACGTCGGGACCGCAGCCGGTCCTCTCGTCGACGAGCAGCCCTGCGGTCCCGGGACCGCCCGAGCCACCGCTGCCGGTGCCGCCCTCGACCGGCACGTCGATTGCCGCATCGACGACGGAGCGCCCGGCGACCACCCCCTCGACCACGCCGACGACGATTCCCACGACCACGAGGCCCGCCACCACCGCACCGACCACCACGACCACGTCGAAGCCGCCGGCGCCGGCGCCGGAGCGGTTCGTCTTCGACGACCAGACATCGGTCGAGGATGACAAGGACGTCAAGATCAAGGTCCTCGACAACGACGATCCTGGCACCTCGTCGTTCGATGAGGACACCCTGCGAATCGTGCGAGCACCGTCGCACGCCGAGAAGTACCGCGTTCACGGTGATCACCTCCACTACCGGTCGGTCGAGGACTACGCAGGCATCGACGTCATCGAGTACGACGTCTGCACCCTGGACCGGCGGTGTGGGCGGGCCACCGTGACCATCACGGTCGTCTCCGACTGACCCCCGAGACGGTTCGGCGTCTGGCCGCAAGCTGGCCATAAGTGAGACGAAAGCCGTTCCTGGTGAGGTGAGGGCGAGCGCTCGAGCGGGAGCGCCCCAGGGAAGGAATCGTCATGTCACGTCAATTGGAACAGGAGCGCCAGGCCCCGCAGACCGCACTCGAAGCCGCTGGCTCGGTGCTCGACAGGCGAACCGCCGGCTCGGTCCATGACGGCCCAGCGGCGGGATCGGTGATCACCTGGCTCGTCGCAGCGGCCGTGCTGGCTGTGGCGATCCTCGCGGTCCTGGCGATCGTCGCCGTGCTCCAGGCGGGCGGGACCGTCGCCGTCGGGCGGATCTGAGCCGTCGGGGTCGGGTCCGAGCACTCCTCAAGTTCACGCCCGGGCCGACCGATGACTGGGTCGGTCCGTCACGAACGAGGGGTCCGCAGTTGGCAGATCGTACAGGGCCGGGCCGTCGGTCGGCACAACCGACCGATGCCGGCCCCCACGTCGACAACCGCTTGGCAACCACCGGCTGCACCGTCCGAGCGGCCGACCCGCTGCGGGCTGTCGTCCTCGAGGACGACGAGATCGATGCCTCCCTCTTCTCGCTGCTCCTGCAACGAGCCTGGCCGAGCGGGGCCGAGATCACGGTGTTCGCCACGCTCGGCGATCTCGTTCGCGGCATCGGCGACCACAGCCCGGATGTGGTGTTCTGCGATCTGGCCCTGCCGGACGGCCGGGGGGTGGAGGTCGTCGAGCGGACGCTGGAGGCGGTCGACGAGGTCCCGGTCGTGGTGCTGACCGGCAACGCCGACCCCGCCATGGCGGAACTGGCGTTGCAGCTCGGTGCCCAGGACTACCTGACCAAAGGTGAGTTCGACACCGAGACACTGGCCAGGACCCTCCGGTACTCGATCGCTCGGGGAGCGGCCGATCGGGAGATCAGGCGGATCGCCCGAGACCTGGCCCGGCTCAACCGGGAGCTCGACCAGTTCGCCGGCATCGTCGCCCACGACCTCCGGGCCCCGATACGGACCGCCCGGCTGTTCGCCGACCGGCTCGTGGCCGAAGCCGAGCGAGGGAACGAACTGGACCCGCTGTCATCGGCGCTCGACTGTCAGCTGGAGCGGATGGAGTCCCTGGTTTCCAGGTTGCTCCAGATGGCCAGCCTGCGCGACGACGACATCGCACCCGTCGAAGAGCGGCTGTCCGACATCATCAACGACGTTCGAGCCGACCTCCTGGCCGATCTCGAAGCCGGCGGGGCCACCCTCCGCTGCGCCGGCGACGGGATCCTGACCGCCGATCCGATCCTCATACGCAAGGTGTTCCGCAATCTCGTCGAGAACTCGATCCGCTACCGGAGCCCGGACCGGCTACCGGTCATCACCGCATCGCTGACCCGGACCGGATCGACCGTCGAGGTGACGGTGTCCGACAACGGGCTCGGCGTCGAACCCCGCCACCGGGAACGGGCATTCGACCTGTTCGAGCGCCTGACCCCGGACGACGGAGCTCCCGGCATGGGATTCGGCCTGGCCTTCAGTCGCCAGATCATGGAGCGTCACGATGGCTGGATCGGGCTCGACGAGCCGATCGAGTCGGTGGGGGCGACGGTGCGGCTGCTCCTCCCAGCCGGGCGCTCGACCCTGGGCTGAGCGGGACGGTCAGGATCGGATGGCCGGCGGCACCCGGTCCGACCGGGCGGCGATGCACCTGGCGACGATGTCCTGGACGAATGCGACCAGCTCTTCGTAGCGGCTCGGCTTGACCACGTGCCAGGCCGCCCCCTTGGCCAGGCTGCGGTCGATGTCCTGCTGGCGGAACGACGTGCTGAAGACCCCGATCTCCCGAGGCGAGATGTCCGGCCTGTCGGCCAGCGCGTCGAGCACCTCGTGCCCGTTCATCCTCGGCATCCGCATGTCGAGCACGACCAGATCGGGGCGGGCACCGG
>JAHELU010000161.1 GCA_024644005.1 Acidimicrobiales bacterium
GGAAACAGGCCGAGCTTGCCGAGCTTGGTGATGTCGTGGATCGGGGCCTGCTCGAAGAAGTGGTCGGGATCGTCTTGCATGTGCTCGAGGAACGTACGGCGGAAGGCGAAGAAACCAGCGGAGACCCAACCCTCCGACGCGGGCTTCTCAGCGAAGCTGGTCACCACATCGCCCTGGACTTCGAGCTCGCCGTATCGCGACGTCGGGTGGACACCGGTAACCAGCCCGGTGTGATCGGATTCGGCCAGCGCATGGAGCTGGCGGGCCAGATCTATGTCGCCGACACCGTCGCCGTAGGTCAACATGAAGAACTCGTGGTCCAACTGGGGAGCCACCGCGACCAGCCGGCCCCCGGTCCCGGTGTCCATGCCTGTGTCGACGAGCGAGACATCCCAGTCGTCGAGGGTGGCGCGCTCCAGGAACTTCGTCTCGGTCTCCCCGCCGACATGGACCTTGAGGTCGGACATCATCTCCTCGTAGCGGAGGAAGTACTGCTTGATGTCCCAGGCCTTGTATCCCAGACAGAGCACGAACCGGCGGAAGCCGTGGAAGCCGTACAGCTTCATGATGTGCCACAGGATCGGCTGGCTGCCGATGTTGATCATCGGCTTCGGGAGCTTCTCGGAGGCCTCTCGGATCCGCGTGCCCTGGCCACCGCACAGGATCACGACGGGCACGTCGGCCGGATCTGGGGGTGTCGTCATCACCTGCCGCCTTCTCACTGGTTGGATCACGCGGAGCCGGGGGGTGTGGGACTGCTCGGTCCACCTCCCGACCCCTGGCCACCGAAGATCATGGTCTCCCGCTCGGCCGGCGGTGCGGGACTCGCCGGCGTCTCGGCCGGTGCCGGGGTCAGGTCGACGTGACGGGCCGGCTCGGACAGCCCGGGCATCGAGATGACGCCGTCGGCGCTGACGATCGCCCCTCTGGCCGCCCGCCGGGCCGGAGACGTGACGACCGGGAGCAGCTTGTTGCGGACGTCGCCGAGCTGGCGGGACAGATCGGCCAGCGCGTCGGACTTCTGGCGGGACAGCGGGACGGCCAGCACGACGGCGTCCGACAGTGCGGTCAGCTGCAGGGTGGATGCCAGGTCGAGGGCGGGGCCACCGTCGATGACCACGATCTGGGCCTTGCGGCGAGCCGCCTCCAGCACCGAGGCCACCGTGTCCCTCCGGAGCGACGCCGCTCCCCGGTTGGCGCCGAGGCCGAGCACGCTGACCTCGGGGTCCATCGTCCTGGTGAACACCGAGCGGCCCTGCTGGTCGATGAGGGCGCCGTCGTTCGCGACCACCGACGGCACGCCGCCGTCGGCCGTGGCGTTGAAGATCGCAGTGATCCGGGGGTCGCGGACGTCGGCATCGACGAGCACGACGGACGACCCTGCTCCGGCGAACCGCTCGGCCATCGCCAGTGCCAGGGTGGTCGCACCGGCGCTGCGCTGGCTACCGACGACCACCACGGCCAGCGGCTGGTCGATACGGGCCTTGGCCTCCGCGAGCACGCAGAGCTGATCGACGATCGGAACGGCGGATCGCGGCAGTGACTGGAACGCAGCCAACGGCTGGCGGGCCAGCGATCGGTAGTGGGGGAACTCGGAGACGACCGGCGCACCGAGGATCTCGGATGCGGTGTCCTCGTCGAGCACCTTCGTGGAGAACCGGGCCCACGCCAGGGCGATGACGACACCGAGCATGGCGCCGGCGAAGAGCCCCCCGGCGAGCAGGAACTGACCGCCGGCAGGGATCGGCTCTGTCGGCAGGGTGGCATTCTGGATGACCCGCGTGTTGACCCGCAGCCGGGAGTCCGACTTCAGGGTGTTCTTGGCCGACAGCAGCTCCCGCAGCTCGGCCTCGGCAAGCGCCTTCTCGGTGACCGCAGCGGGGTCGACCACCTCGGCCGGCGGGACCGGTGGCGGGGGATCCCGCCGCTCCAGCAGCTGGAGATAGGGGGCCATCGCTTCCGAGATCCTCGTGTTGAGGACGCTGAGCCGATTCTGGAGGATGGCGATCTCGCCGTCGAGGCGGTCGAGCTCGTCCTGATCGCTCCGATCCGTTTCGAGCGTGTCCATGTAGGAGTCGACGTAGCCCTGGGCCATGCCCCTCGCCGTATCGGGGTTGGTGTAGACGGCCGTTATCTGGACGACGTCGGTATCCGGGACCTGCTCGATGTCGACCGACCGGCGGACTTCGCCCACGGTTACGCCGTTGAGCTGGGCCACCTCGTTGACGAGGGCTGCGCTCTCCAACACGCTGAGCTGGCTGACGACGTACCGATCGGGGTCGGAGGTGAAGAAGCCGACGTTGCCCTGGGTCGGCTGCTGTACGACGAGCTCGGCCACGGACCGGTACTCGTTGCTGACCGGGGGATCGGTCAACAGGCCGGGCAGTGCGCCGAGCAGAGCGAACAGCGACACGATCCAGAAGCGCCGCCGGAGGGCTGAGAGTACGAATGACAGTTCCAATTTGGGACCCTTTCGGCCTAGCTGCCGAGCCCTTCGGGCGGGCGCAGACCAGGCTCCACCTTATCGGCTCGACGGATGCCGGTGAGTACACGTTCGTCGATGAGACCCACCGCACGGCCCACGGCGATCGAGCCCCGGCGAGCGACGTACGGGATCGTCAGCCGGTCGACGACCGGACTGTTCGGGCGCAGTGCGCTCAGCCCGCCCCTCCCCGTGTCGCCCGGCAGGCCCCGGCGGGCCAGGATCTGGCTGAACCCCCGCCCGTAGAGATAGTGCTGCTTCATCATCGGCCACAACCCACGACGGTGGCGGTAGTGGATGACGGCGTCTGAGCAGTACCGCAACTCGATGCCGAGCTCGATGAGATCCCACGACAGGGCGATGTCCTCGCCCCGGATCAGCGTGGTGTCGAACCCGCCGACGGACTCGAAGGCTTTGCGATGCACACCCATGTTGGCCGAGACGAGGTACGGGAAGTCCAGGAACGTCGGAAGTGCCCCCGGGGTGGCCGGAGGGCGCCAGTGCTCCTGACCCGGGACCGCCAGCAGCTCCTCCTCGAGGTGGCCGCCGACCGCCCGGTCGGTGTCGAGGGCGACAGCAAGGTTCGACAACCAATCGACGTCCGCGATGTCGTCACCGTCGCAGAACAGCAGCCGATCGCCGGCTGCGGCCGACGCCCCGACGTTGCGGGCATGTGACGCGCTGCGAACGTCCGACGAGTCGACGACGGTGGATGTGAAACGAGCCTCTCTGTGGTGGACGTCGAGCAGCCCTTCCAGCGCTTGGCGCTGCGAAGGGTCGTCGGTGTTGAGGGACAGTACCAGCTCCCACGGCCGGTCGAAGGACTGCCCGGCCAGTGCCTCCAACTGGAGTGGCAGGTCGTCATCGACCCGACCGACGGGAACGATCACCGACACGGTTGCATCGACGGCCATCAGGTCGGTCCCGACCCGCCGGCCCGACGGTTGCGCCACTCCCGCCAGACGATCCCGAAGAACCCCAGGTCCCGGATGAAGTAGCGACGGAACAGACGGCGTGGCTCCTGGAGGAACCGGTAGAACCACTCCATGCCGATCCTCTGGACCCAGGCCGGCGCTCGCCTGGTGAGGCCGACATACATCGAGAACGAAGCGCCGAGACCGAGGCACATCGGTTTCGGCCCCAACCGGTAGTCCCAGCGATCCAGGAGACGCGCGATGATCCGTGCGTCCTTCGGGTTGCCGATGCCCACGAGGACGACGCTCGGCCGCACCGCCTCGATCGCAGCGAGCACGTCGGTCACGATGGCCGCAACGGCCTCGTCGTCGTCGGCATCGAACATCGGCGGCACGATGTAGCTGGCCTCGGCCCGATCCTGGGCCAGCAGATCGGCCAAGGAGCTCGACGAGGCCACGACGACGGTCGGCACGCCCTCGGCCACGATCCGCGGCCACAACTCCTCGAACAAGCCGCTGCCCGGGAGCCTCGCCCGCAGTCGCGACCCGAGGAATCGGGACACCAGCACGAGCGGCTGACCGTCCGGCAGGCAGAACTGGGCTCGCCGGAACAGATCGGACTCGACCGAATACGGAGCCCGATCGAGGTGGACGACGATGTCGACGTTCGGCGTCAGCACGACCGGTTCGATGCCGTCGTCCCGGCGGTGACCGTAGAGGATCTCGTCGACCACCGGCTCGAGCGACGGGGCGTTCACGAGATCGAGGCCGAACAGCCTGACCCGCTCCAGCTCGAAAACGGATCCACCTGGTTTGTTTGCCGAGGTCGAGTCAGTCGTCATCTGGAACGGCCGGACCGGCTGCCGAGGGGGTGCAACGTGGCCGACGGCCCCCCAACGTAGCGGCCAGCGGGTCAAAGCCCTGTCACCGAAGCGATCGCAGGGCGGTGGGCGGAAATGCACTGCTGGCCCAGCCGGCGTGGCCCGGGGCTCTACACTGGCTCGACGATGAGCACCACCACCGACCGGCCGGCGCTCCCGATTCGTGCCGCGGTCGTCGGGTCGGGAGCCATCTCGAAGGAGCACCTGACCTTCCTGTCCGGCAGGGCGGACACCAAGGTTGCGGCCCCCATCGCGGGCCGGGTTCGGCTGGTGGCGGTCTGCGATCTCTCGAGGGTCTCGGCAACGTACGGGGCCAGGGAGTTCGGTGCCGATGCGGCATATGTCGACCTCGACCACATGCTGGCTGCGGCGCGACCAGACGTCGTGCACGTGCTGACGCCGCCCCACACGCACATGGCCATCGCCACCCGGTGCCTCCAGTCCGGGGCGCATGTGATCTGTGAGAAGCCGATCACCCCCACCTCGGCCGACCTCGAGACGTTGCTCGACGTGGCCTCCGCCAACGGCCGACACCTCATGGAGAGCCACAACTACCGCTTCAACCGCCCGGTGACCGAGATCAAGGCCGCCATCGACCGCGGCCACCTCGGATCGGTTCGAGAGGTGGAGATACGCATCACGCTGCCGGTGACCGATCCCACCGGCCGGTTCGGGGATCCACACCTGCTGAGTCCGATCCACGACCTGCCGGCCGGCGTCATCCACGACTTCACCACCCATTTCGCCTACCTGCTGCTCCATCTGGCCCAACCGCGGGCATTGCCGAGGGTGGCCGCGGCGTGGAGCAACCACAGCGAGAACCCGCTGTTCAGGTTCGACGACCTCGACGCGCTGCTGATCGGCCACAACGACGACGGTCCGGTCCACGGCAGGCTGCGGTTCGATGCCGCGGGCGCTCCGGACGGCTTCCTGATCCGGGTCAGGGGCACGGGAGGGTGGACCGAGACCGACCTGTTCCAGCCCTACAACCGGACGGTGCGGCCCCGGGCGGGCGGCTCGCAGCTCAGCCCGATCGTCAACCACATCGTGAACGGGGTGTCGCTGATCAACGACGGTGTGCGCAACGTCGGGCGCAAGCTGCTCCAGCAGAGCCCCTACGAGGGGCTGCACCGGATGCTGGACGAGACCTACACATGCCTCGGAGCCGGCCGGCCCCTCCCGGTCTCCCCCGCCGAGATGCTGGCTGCATCCAAGCTGGTCGATCGGCTGCTCGACGACGGGGTCAGGTTGTGAGGATCTTCGTCACGGGGGCCACCGGCTTCGTCGGCTCCGCCGTGGTCGATGTCGCCATCGACCGGGGCCACGACGTCGTTGCGGCGATCAGACCGGCTGGACCTGGCGCCGACCGCCTCGGCCGACGCCACCCGGCCATGTCGACCGCCGAGATCGATCTGCGGTCACCGGCCGGGCTCGACGACGCCCTGGAAGGAGCAGACGTCGTCATCCACCTCGCAGCGGCCAAGGCCGGCGACTTCTACACGCAGTTCGCCGGAACCGTGGTGGCCACCGAGAACCTGCTGGCCGCCATGGACCGGGCGGGCGTCGACCACCTCGTCGGTGTCAGCACGTTCTCCGTCTACGACTACCTGGCGATCCCTTCGGGGACGGTCGTCGATGAGGAATCGCCGATCGACCGGAGCCCCGAGCGACGTGACGAGTACGCCAGGACGAAGCTGATCCAGGAGGAGCTGTACCGTGGCTTCGCCGACGAGCCGCAGCATCGCACCGTGATCATCCGTCCTGGGATGATCTACGGGCCCGACAACCTCTGGCACGCCCTGCTCGGCGCCCAGCTCGGCCCGCGGTTCCTCCGAATCGGGTCGAGCGCGACCCTGCCGCTGACCTACCTCGAGAACTGTGCCGAGGCGATCGTCCTCGCCGCAGAGGGGCTGTCGGAGCCGGGCTCGGCGCTCGACGGTTCGATCATCAACGTGGTCGATGACGATCTACCGACCCAGGGCGCCTATGCCGACGTCGTCGCCGCCAGGACGGCCACACCGCCATCGGTTCCTGTGCCCTGGCCGGTCGTGCGGTCGGCGGCGGGACTGCTGCAGTGGGGCAACCGGCTGCTGGTCGGAGGGCGAGCGAAGTTCCCCGGCATCGCCGTGCCCGATCGCCTCCACGCCCGGTTCAAGCCGCTCCGGTACACCAATCGCAGGGCCAAGGAGCTGCTCGGTTGGACACCCCGCTACGATCTCGTGACCGCGATCGACCGAAGCGTTGCCGCCCAGGCTGCGCGCTCCCCCGTGCAAGCCGCGCCGCGGCCTGAGTCCAGGAGAGCCGAGGAGTCCCAGCGGTGAGCCTCCCCCGACTCGCCTATCTGACCGGCGAGTACCCCAGAGCCACGGACACCTTCATCCAGCGGGAGGTTGCAGCGCTGCGGGCCGAGGGCTTCTCGATCGACACCTTCGCCGTCCGCCGGCCCGGTCCGGATCACCTGACCGGACCCGAGCAGCACCGAGGTCAGGCCAGCACCACCTATCTCCTGGAGCTCGCACGGTCGCCGGCCCTGCCGATCGCCCACGTGACCGCCGTCCTCCGCCGCCCCGGTCGGTATCTGCGGGCCCTGGCACTGGCGCTACGGACCGGCCGACCCGGAATCAGGGGCTCTGTCTACCAGCTCATCTACTTCGTCGAGGCGGTGCTGCTGGCCCAGCAGCTGCTGAAGCGACGCATCGACCACCTCCACAACCACTTCGGCGACTCCAGCTGCACGGTGGCCATGCTGGCGGCCGAGGCGGCCGGACTGCCGTTCAGCTTCACGCTGCACGGCTCCGGCATCTTCTTCGAGGCGAAGAGCTGGCGGCTGGACGAGAAGCTGGCGAGGGCCTCGTTCTGCGCCTGCATCAGCCACTTCACCAGGAGCCAGGCCGCCATCTTCGCCGGTGCCGAACATCACGACCGACTCCACCTGATCCACTGTGGGGTCGAGCCGCACCGCCTCGCATCGGTGACCCACGACGGTCAGGGAACGCGGCTGATCTTCGTCGGCCGGGTGGTCGAGGCCAAGGGGCTGTCCGATCTGTTCGATGCCATGGGCCCGCTGGTCGAGCGCTGGCCCGACCTGACCCTGACCGTCGTCGGCGACGGTCCGGACCGGGCCGCGCTGGCGCAGCAGGCGCAGCGATCGGGACTCGCCCAGCAGGTCGAGTTCACCGGCACGAAGGCCCAGGGTGACGTGACCGGCCTCCTGGCCGCGGCCGACGTCTTCGTGCTGCCCAGCTACGCCGAGGGGGTGCCGGTGGTGGTGATGGAGGCCCTCGGTGCGGGCGTCCCGGTGGTTGCCACCTTCGTCGGCGGGATCACGGAGCTGGTCGAGGACGACGTCACCGGCTACCTGGTGCGACCGACCGACGCCGACCACCTGGCCGACCGGATCGCCCGGCTTGTCGAGGACCCGGCCCTACGGGCCCGGCTTGGTCAGGCCGGACGATCGAAGGTGGAGGCCGAGTTCGATTCGAGGATCGAGGCGCGGCGGCTGGCGACGCTGTTCGTGAACACCGCAGCGGGCCGATCGACGCCGACGAGGCCGCCACCGCTCCCCACCACCCCGGCCCTCGACGCGCCGGCGCAGGACGCTAGGACGTGACCTCGTCCAACACCCGTGTCAGGTGCCTGGCCGCAGCCTCGTCGGTGCAGTTGGCTTCTGCAAAGGCGTGGGCATTGGCGTCGAGGTGGGCCCGGAGCGCAGCGTCCGACCACATCTGGTCGATGGCCTCGGCCATCGACTTCGGATCGAAGAGGCGGGCGGACAGCACGTTGCGGCCGTTGGTGCAGTAGTCCTCGAGTCCGGGCCGGTCGGTCGTGACCAGTGACCTTCCGTGCCGGAAGGTCTCGACGATCGTCACCAGTCCCGCCGTGAAGGCCCGATCGTTGAGCGGGACGACGTTGACCCTGGCGTGTCGTACGAGACGCCTGATCGCGGGCCGGCTCAGCTGATCGAGGATCTCGACGTTCGACGGGACCTCCAGACCGTCGAGCGCCCGATCGGACGCAAGGACCAGGGTTCGGAGCCCGAGCTTCGAGACTGCGGCGAAGAACGTCGCATAATCGCGGTACCCGGAGCCGGTGGCGAAGACGTACGGCTCCTCTTGGCCGTCTGGTTCGGCCTGCTCGACGTGCCCCCCGTACTGCAACGGCACGTACTCGAACCGCTCGCTCGGTAGGCGGAGCAGGCCGGCATAGCCATCGATCTCGGCGGTCGAGTGGACCACGAAGCGGTCGACCATCCCGAGCGGCAGCCGGGCCCCCGACCGCTTCAGGGCGGAGCTCAGCCCCTCGGTGTTGAACAACCACGCCACCAGCGGTCGATCGCTGCGCTCGAGCAGCTTCCACAACCCCGCTGCCACAGCGAGTTGGGGGAACACGGTGATGACACCGTTGTCGTCGCGCTCGAAGGCCGTTCTGGCCTGTCTCAGGCGGTTGGCCCACTCCCCGAACCCGGCTCTGGCCGCCGACTGGTGCCAGTGGCGATCGGTACCGAGTCGAGGGACGAGCGTGAACGAGTGGTGGTCCACGGCCGCAGCGTCGCTGATCCACCGATCTTCTGCGGTTTCGAAGTACGGCGATGTCACTACCCAGTCCATTGACCCACCTCTCGGCCCACGCCATGTCGACACCGTGGCTTCCCTCGACCACGGCCAGGCTCACGTAGCGCGCCCTCCTGCCGCTCGGCACTATACCGAGCGCGGCCCGAACCTGCAGCCCGAAGCAGGGCTCGCGCCGTCCGAGCGCCGTCGGGACGACCGCCCGATCGACCGGTCACGCGTCGACCGGCTGTGGCCGGGACCGGTCCCGATCCGCCTGTCGCTGGTAGTAGATCATGGCCGCCCAACTGACGATCGCCAGATAGACCTCGCTGGCCAGCGTGGCCGCAACCGCCCCCTGCCAGCCGCGGCCGGGGATCAGGATCACATAGAGCAGAGCCGACAGGCCGGCGGACGAGATGTAGACCGCGGCGCGCTCCCGCGTTCGACCGAGCCCGAGCAAGCCGTTGGTCGGGGTACTGCTGATGGCGAGCAGCGGGATGAACAGCACCAGCCAGGGCACGATCTCCTTGGCCTCGGAGAACTCCTCGCTGATCAACAGGTCGAGGACCGGCGTCGCCAGGTAGAGCACGAAGTAGATGGCGCCCGCCACCGCGACGCTGACACCGAACATGAACAGCGTCAGCTTCCCCGATCGCCGGAGGTGATAGCCGGGAATCCCCTCGTCCCCTTCTGGCAGGAAGCGGTGGAATGCCGCCTGCCCGATGACCCGCAACGGCAGAGCCCCGAGGAGCACCACCCGATACGCCGCGGCGTAGAGGCCCGCATCGGTCTGCAGGTTGAAGGCATTGAGTGCGACCTTGTCGCCGTCGAGCTGAACCTGGCTGGCGGCCAGGGGCACGGCGAAGACCGCGCTCGTTCGCCATGCATCGGCCGGCGGCTTCCGGAACCGGATCGTGTATCCCAGCCGGGGAAGGTACGTGGTGATCAGCCAGAGAGCGAACCCGCCGTAGAGGACGAGATAGGCCAGGCCCAGGTTGCGGAGCGTGAGCTGGCCGGTCACGAACAGGACCGGTACCGCAACGATCTTGAGGCCGACGGGCACCATCCGCACTCGGATCATGGCAGGAAAGCTGACCGCCACCTGGACCAGCCAGCTGCAGACCAGGATGAGCGAGTTGGCGAACAGCTCGCTGGCCGTTATCAGCACGATCTCGGCGACCGACAGCTCGATGATGATCAACGCCAAGCCGACCGCGACGACGGTCGAGAGCGACCCCGCGATCAGCGTGAGCGAGAGGAACGACGCCTGGATGTCGTCGAGCCCCTGGTTGTAGCGGAAGCGACGCTGGATGATGGCCAGGCCAGGTCCTGAGTACGTGATGGCGCTGAAGGTCGTTGCGAGGCCGTAGAGGCCGGAGAAGCTGCCGTAGCTGGCGGGGGTGAGGACCTGCTGGAGCAGCAGGAAGGAGATGATGGCGGCAGCGACGGCCAGCATGTCGAGCGCCGCCGACCACAGTGTGTCCTCGGCAAGACCATCGAAGGCCTGCCATGCCCGCATCAGCCGGGCCCGGGCGCGGCCGAGGACAGCAGGGCCGGCCGAGGTCATCCTCGCCGGCTCGGGCTCACGAGCGTCGTGCTCGCCGCGTCGCGACATCCGGCCGGGCGCCACGCCGACGAGGAGCGTCGGGGCACCTTGCGAGGGGCGGGCTGGGTCATAGTGGCACCGAGCCTACCAGGCTGGTTTCGGCCGTAAGTCCGACGGTGTGGAGCCCGAACCGTGGTATTGCAACGATGGGTCAGGGGGTCGTGGACGGCTGCTGGAAGTCGGTCAGGATGGACGCCAAGCGCTCGAGGAAGCTCTGCGCCGAGTAGTTGTCGAGGATGTATTGGCGTGCCTTGGCGGCCCTGGCCATCGCCTCGGCCCGATTGCCCAGGATCCGATCCACGGCGGCCTTCATCGCCCGGTCGTCGCCGACGGGCACACCGAGCACGAGGTCGAGATCGATGAGGTCCTG
>JAHELU010000307.1 GCA_024644005.1 Acidimicrobiales bacterium
TATGTCGCGGGTCATCAGCTCGTTCCAGCTGTAGGTGTCCGGTTCGTTGCAGACCTCGGCGCCGATGTGGTCATCTGCCCGCCAGACCGAGAAGGTGGCACCGGTCGGATCGGCGAATATCGCCATGGAGCCGGACGGCGGGATGTCCATCGGCGGCATCATCACCGACCCGCCGGCCTCGGTCACGGCTTCGGCCGTCGCCGTCGGGTCGTCGACCGCGATGTAGGTGTTCCAGGCCGGTGGCATCGGACCCATGCCGGGAGGTGAGCCGCCCATACCGGTTGCGGTCCTGCCGTCCTTGGAGAACAGCGTGTAGTTGCGGTTGCCGTCGTCGTCGAACTGATCTTCGGCATCCCAGCCGAACACCGCGGTGTAGAACGCCTTCGACGCGTCGACGTCGGGTGTCATCAGATCGACCCAGCAGGGCGATCCGGCGGCGTGTGAGCTGAACTCGACCATGGTGACCTCCGGTTGGTTGCTACGGCGATGATGCTAGACCGGCCCGATGATCCATGTTGGCAACCGGCGATGAGCGCCAGCCGCCGTGTGGAGGCTGCGGCACGACTAACGTTGGGCCCACATGCGACGACGAGGAGCACCATCATGTCGAATCCGACCTATCGGCTCACCGAGGTGGTTGGCACCTCGACCGGATCGATCGACGCGGCGATCGCCAACGGCATCGAGAAGGCATCCGAAACGCTGCGCAACCTGCACTGGTTCGAGGTCACCGAGGTCCGTGGGGCCATCGCCGACGGTGCGGTCTCCCAGACCCAGGTCACGATGAAGATCGGGTTCCAGGTCGACGAGTAGCGGCGGCCGGCGCCCGGCGGTGACCGCCCCCGGCCGCGGTCGGTCCGCTACCCAGGGGCGTCGTCGGTCCGTGAGCCGGGTCCTGCGCCCGTGTCCCACGCTGCGGGATCGATGAGCTCGGGCTCGTTGCTGGGATCGAGCTCGTCGGCCGCTCGCTGGCGCTCCTCGGCCCGCGAGCGCCACTCGACATACCGACGATAGGCCTTGGCCGCCGTGACCTCGGCACCGTCGACCTCCTCGGTCAGCTGCCGGTGCCGCTCGGGGTGGACGTCGGGATCGACCTGGTCGAGCTCCAGTCGCAGCAGCTCGGCCTGGACGAGGAGGCGCGAGGCTTCGTCATCGAGCTCGTCGACTCTCCGCCAAGCCTCGCCGGCCTCGTCTGCGGCCTGGGCGTACCGGGCCAGCAGACTCTCGTCCGGCTCGGCGTCGAGGTCGAGCTCGTCGGTGGCCAGCACGAACACGGTGATCGGCAGCAGTGCCCCGAGCTGCTCGATGGGGGTGTCGAGAGGACCGAGCGGCTCGTTGCGGCGGATCCGCAACGGCACGACGGCCATCGCCGTGTCACTCGTGCTCGTCTGCAGCGAGTCGGCGCTGGCCTCGACGGCGGTCACCTCGGCGTCGATGCGGGCGTCGTCCAGCAAGGCGCGAACGCTCCGAGCCCGTGACGGTTCGCCAGCCGCGTGGGGCACGACCACGCTGAGGGTGGCCCGATCCCACTCCGGGCTGCGGGTGCAGAGCCACGCCATCAGCGTCATGAGCTGCCCGGCCCGGTCGTCTGACCACCAGATGCCGATCCGGCGATCGCGGGGCCGCGTTGCGACGAGCCTGTCCCAGTGGCTGTCCCCGCAGCGGATGATCACGACGTTGGCCGAGAACCGGGCGGACTCCTGGAGGATCTGGCCGTAGCGCGTGCGGTCCTCGGCGTCCGACGCCTCCAGGTCCTGCCAGCCGAACACGACGGTGTTCGGCTTCACCGCACCGAGGCCGTGGGACTGGACGATGGCCTGGACCCCGGCTCGCAGGTCGGCCGCGAGCACCGTGCGGCCCAGCACCGGCAGCCCGCTCTCCTGTAGCTCGCTCTCCAGGCTCACTGCGATCTCCCGGGCCTGGCGACGATCGATGGGACCGGCACCCTCGATCACCCGGACCGCGGTGGTGAAACCGGCCCCGCCTTCCAGCCAGCTGGCTATGCGGACCATTCGCTGGCGAGCGGCGTGGTCGTGGGGGACGAACACGAGCATGCACGGGCGCCAGTCCCGCTCACCGCCGTACTCGCCCCGCAGAGCCAGGATGTGCCGTCGGGCCTCGCCGTAGTGGTGGGCGTGGACGCTGTCGCTCCACCGCTCCGGAACCTCCTGGCGACGCAGGTACGAGTGGATTCCCCACAGCACGAACGCCGCCACCGCGCCGGCCACCGGATTGATGGCGATCACGACCACGGCGCAGATCATGGCGCCGGCCAGACTGACCCGGGGGTGGTACCACCGGAAGCGTGGCCGAAACGACGTGCTTGCGGCCCGGGCTTCGTAGTAGGTGGCGTAGTTGATCAGCCCGTACGAAGCCAGGAAGAACATCGATATCACCGGCGCAACGGTGTTGATGTCTCCCACCACGACGGTTCCGAACGCGATCGCGGCTGACAGCATGGTCGCCTTGCGCGGGTTGTTCATCGGCCCGACCCCGGCCGCGAACGGTCGGAGGGGCGGAACGATCCGGTCCTCGGCGATGCGCTGCAGCATCCGTGGCGCTCCGAGCAGCGATGCCATGGCCGAGGAGACGGTCGCGGCGATGACACCGGCATCGGCGGTCCACGATCTCACCGACAGCGTCCCCATGATCGTGCTCGTGTCGGTGCGCAGAGTGGTCAGCGGGGTTGAACCGGCGAGCGTGAGGATCACTGCGAGG
>JAHELU010000308.1 GCA_024644005.1 Acidimicrobiales bacterium
GTGGTCGGTGCGCGTCGATACCGATCGCAGCCTGTCCGAGGCGTCGATCCGCAGCGGTTTCGAGCAGGAGTACCAGCGGCTCTACGGCCACATCCAGCCCGGGGGCCGACTGGAGGTGACCGGGGTCGGTGTGGTCGTCGAGGGGGTCCTCGATGGCGTGCCGGTGACCGCGGTGCCAGCCGGCACCGGCCAGCCGCTGGCCATCGACCGGCGGCGGTGCTGGCTGGGGGTCGACGGCGGCTGGGCCGAGGTCCCGGTGTTCGACGGCGCCGAGCTGGCCTCCGGCGACGTCCTGGTCGGGCCCTACCTGATCGAGGCAGCGACGACCACGGTCTTCGGCGGGCCCGGCGACCGCCTGACCGTCCGCCGGAACGGCGACCTCGAGGTGGAGCTGACATGAACGACCCGGTTCAGGTGGCGCTCGTCCAGGCCAGGCTCGATCACATCTGCCGGCAGATGGGCTGGGTGATGACCAGAACGGCCCGCAGCCCGATCTTCAGCCAGAGTCACGACTTCTCGTGCTTCGCCGCCAACCGGGACGGCGTGCTGGTGTCGACCGCCGACGGGATCCCGATCCACACCGGCGGCGGTGGCTTCGCGGTGCGGGCCATCCTCGAGCTGTACCGGGACCGGCTGGCCGACGGCGACGTGTTCGTGTTGAACGACCCCTATACGGCCGGCGGCAACCATCTCCCGGACTGGGTGGTGGCCCGGCCCGTGTTCACCGGCGGGGAGCTGATCGGCTTCTGCTGCAACCGGGCCCATCAGAGCGACATCGGGGGCGGGGCCGCAGGGACCTACAACCCCCGAGCGGCCGAGATCTTCCAGGAGGGCATCCGCCTGCCGGTCCTGCGGCTGGTGGAGAGCGGCGAGATCCGGGACGACCTGTGGCGGCTCCTGCTCCTCAACTCCCGGACCCCCGATCTCCTGGACGGCGATCTCCGGGCGATGCTCGGTTCCACTCGGATCGGGGCCGAGCGGGTCGCCGAGCTGGTCGACGACCTCGGGATCGAGGTCGCCATCGCCGCCTTCGAGGCCGTGTGCAGTCACGCCGAGCAGCGGTTCCGGGCCAGGGTGAGCGCGCTGCCGGACGGGTCGTGGACCGCCGAGGAGCGATGGGACGACGATTGCTTCGGGCCGGTCGACGTGGCCATCCGGCTGCGGCTCACCGTCGACGGCGACGCGCTGACCGTCGACTTCACCGGCACCGACGGCCAGATCCGGGGATTCAAGAACAGCGGCTGGGTCAACACGTGGTCGGCCGTCTCGATGGCCCTCGTGTCGTACTTCGAGCCCGACCTGCCCCGCAACGAGGGCACGTTCCGAGGGGTCACGATGGTCGCCCCCGAAGGCTCGATCGTGAACGCCACACCGCCGGCGCCGATGACGATGAACACGGTCATCCCGGCCCACGAGATCGTCCACCTGGTCTGGCGGTGCCTGTCCCAGGCCGAGCCGTCGAGATCGCTCGCCGGGTGGGGCAAGAACATCTTCGGCGTGACCGCCGGGACTAACGGGGACGCCCCCTACGTCATGTACCACTGGGCGGCGGCCGCCGGCGGCGGGGCCACCGGCGGGCGGGACGGCTTCAACCAGATCGGCCACCTGATCGCCCTCGGGGGGCTGACCCTGCCCGATGTCGAGGTGGCCGAGCAGAGCTACCCGGTGCACTTCCGCCGTCAGGAGTTCCGGACCGACGGGGGAGGGGCCGGCCGGTTCCGGGGCGGCACCGGTATCGACTACGAGATCGACGTGCTGACCCCGGCCCGCTGGTCGTTCCGGGGCGAGGGGGTGGGGGCCGCCACCGGCTACGGCGTCCGGGGTGGCCTGGCCGGAGCCGGAGGCGAGATCACCCTCAGGCCCCTCGCCGGTGTGATCGAGGGTGTGATCGACGGTGGGGCCGGCGGTGGCGCCGGCGGCATCGATGAGGACGCAGCACCGTTCGTGGCCCCGAAGTACGGACTCGAGGAGTTCGGCCCGGTCAGGATGACGGCCCGTTCACCGGGTGGGGGCGGCTGGGGCGATCCGACCGAACGGGACCCGGGCATGGTGGCCCGGGACGTGAAGGACGGCGTCGTGTCAGCGGAAGCGGCCCGTCGGCTCTACGGCTGGACCCCGCCCGAACCCGCTGACGACTGAGCCCCGGCCGTCACCCGGTCGAGTCGAGCACCGGACCGGCCGCGTCGACCAAGCGGTCGACCATCTCGTCCAGCTCGGCGCTCGTGGTCGACAGCGGCGGACCGAGCAGCACGGCGTCTCCGACGTTGCCGTCGACCGCCGACGTGCAGGGATACACGGTCAGGCCGTGGTCGAAGCACGCTGCGGTGAGCCGCTCGGCGACACCGAGGCTGCGATCGAACGGTCGCTTCGTGGCCCGGTCGGCGACGAGCTCGACCCCGGTCAGCAACCCGAGGCCGCGGATGTCGCCCACCATCGGGTGATCGCCGAGTCCAGCCCGGATCCGGTCTCTCACCCGCTCGCCCTTGGCCGCGGCCCCCGGTACCAGCCCGTCCTCGTCCAGCACCGCCAACACCGCGGCGGCCACCGCCGCGCCGATCGGATGATGGGACCAGGTGAAGCCGTGGGCGAAGTTGTCGGCTCGGTCGACCTGGTCGAAGATGGCCCCGGAGGCCAGGCACAGCCCGAACGGCCAGTACCCGCTGGAGGCTCCCTTGCCGGCGGTGATGATGTCCGGCCGGAGGTCCCAGTGATCGGCG
>JAHELU010000014.1:0-21243 GCA_024644005.1 Acidimicrobiales bacterium
TCGGGACCACGACAGATGCCGCTGCCCGACCTCGAGGAGCGCCGAGAGGCCGAACAGGATCAGGAAGAGGTTGATCCGGCGGATCGCGGTCTGAGCGAGGCCGGCGGCGACGAGACCCACGACGGCCCAGGCCAGGACGTGCGCCACCGTGTCGGCTCCGACCGGCAGGCTCGACCGGGAGCCGAGGTCGACCCCGGCGCTGGACTCCACGGTCCGAGCGACGGCCAGCAGCTTGGCGCCGATCGAGCGCAGGGGCCGCAGGATCGAGTCCGAGAGCGAGGCCACGGCGACCGCACCGACGACGGCACCCACCACTCCGAGCTGCAGGACTCGCACGATCCTCATGACCAGAGCCTACTCGGACCCGCCCGGCCGCCGATGGTCGGCCCCGCCGGCGCACGTTCTCCGGTCGGTGCGCCGGCCGGCGCACGGTGTCAGCCGTTCTCGACGAACTCCACCCAGTTGCCGTCCGGGTCCTCGACCATTCCGATCGTCACACCGGGCCGGACCTCCGTGATCGGCACCGCGACCGGTGCCCCGGCCGCCTCGCAGGCGGCCATGATCTCGGCCAGGTTGGACACGATCATCGTGAAGTAGCGCAGTCCGGTGGCGCCCGTGATCCCGCCGCTGCCGGCGCGCTCGGGGTTGTCGTCGAACTTGACCAGCTTGATCAGCGTGTCACCGCAGTTCAGCCGATGCATGGTTCCGCCGCCGCCGAGCGGCATCGGGATGTCTGCCACGTGCTCGAAGCCGAGCAGGTCCCGGTAGAACGCCAGCGATCGCTCGCTGTTCGAGATCACGATCCCGAGATCGATCGCCGACTTCGCCAGTTGAACTCCCATGGCCGCACGCTATCGGGAGCGTCGGCACAGTGTGCTCCGCTGCGGCCCGTCGGGCGGCGGTCGGCTCAGTGTGATCCGCTGGGGCCGTCGGATCAGCTCAGTTGGGCCGAGAGCTTGTGGGCGGCGTCGCGGACCAGTCTGCCGATCTCGTCGGCCCGCCCTTCTCCGGGGAATCGGTAGGCCGGGCCGTGGACGTGGAGGGCGGCCAGGGTGTGGCCGCTGCCGTCGGTCACCGGGGCCGCCACCGAGTTGATCGACTGGTCGAACTCGGCGTAGACCCAGATGTACCCGTCCCGGCGAACCGCGGCCAACCGGGCCCGGATGAGGTCCGGGTCGGTGATGCTGCTGGGGGTGGAGCGGGTCAGCGGCTTCGACAGGTAGTCGTCGATGAACAGTTGCGGTCGGTCCGCCAGCAGGACCAGGCCGGACGGCACCACGTTGAGCGGTGCGAGCTCGCCGGTCCAACTGCGGACCTGGACCTCCTCGCCGGACTCGACGTGATCGAGGTACAGGACCGACTGCCCCTCCAGGATGGCGATGCCGGAGGTCTCGCTGGTCTGACCGGTCAGCTCCAGGAGGTGGGGGCGAGCGGCCGCGATGAGGTTGCGGCCGGGCCCGGTGGCGCCCGCCAGGTCGATCAGCCCGGCCCCGAGGCGGTACTCGCCACCGGCCTCCAGCTGCTCGACCGCTCGCTCGGTCTCCAGCGCCCCGAGCAGCCGGGCCACCGTGCTCTTGGGCAGGTCAGCCCGATCGGCGAGCTCGGTGACACCGGCGGGACCGACGGCCAGTGCTCGGAGCAGAGCGAAGGCTCGCTGTATGGACTGCACTCCCGACATGGGTTCCTATCTGGTGGGGCGGGCCGCTGAAACCGGCCCGGCGACGAATCCGTCCTGCGGACTCCTGCGATGCAGCTCCGAGTCTACCCAGCGCACCGTCCCGACCCCGGTCCAGGACGGCGACCGAGCTCAGAATGAGCTGCGGCAGTGGGCCACGACGCCGGTCCCGAGCAGTGCGTCGGCCCGATCGATGATTCCACCGTCGGCCCGGACCCGTCGGCCCCCGACGAGCTCTCCCACCCCAACGCCGAGCAGCAGCGGTCCGAGTGCCGCACGGCAGGCGACGAGATCCGGTTGCTCGTCGACCTCGACGCAGCCGTGGGGACCGACCGCCACCGTCTCGACGGTCTTCACCTCGGCCAGGTCCGCCTCATCGTGCAGGGCGTCGAGCCCGTCGACGACGCCGATCACCAACCGATCGTCGGTCCGATAGGTCCTCGAGCCGAAGCAGCGCACCGTGTCCGCCACCTTGAGCCACAGCCCGTCGTTCTGCTCGACGGTGCGGAGGGCCCGCTGATCGGTCAGCAGGTAGGGGAGGGGATCGGCGGGCCCGACCGCCTTGACACTGCGGATCGGTCCGACGAGATCGACCGAGAGCAGCAGGTGCCAGAGGGCGACGTAGGCCGCCGGTGTGGCGGCGATGAGGTCCTTGAGCTGCAGCAGGTGGGCCGGATGACCGTCGTTCCAATGGGGCTCTATCGCCCAGACCGCATAGCCGTCCGGGTGAATGGCGGCGAAGTCCGGCTTGTTCCGCTGCAGCACCGTGTCGCGGAACAGGGCCTCGGGCCGCGAGACCTCGCCGGGCTGGCTGCGGCGGTACCGGTCGTAGCGGGCCAGCAGGTCTGGCACGTGGTCCTGGGCATCGACGAGGACGACGGGTTCCGGCCGCCACCGGGGATCGATCTGGGCCCGGCGGCGATCGAGCTCGATGACCCGGAACCGGGTGACGGTGCCGTAGCCGAACCGCTCGTAGATCGGGCCCTCGCTGGCCTGCAGCCCGAGAACAGGATCGCCGAGCTCGGCGGCCAGCTCGTCGAGCCCGGCCATCAACCGACGGAGCAGGCCCTGGCGCCGGTGGGAGGCCAGCACGCTGACCCAGGTGATCCCCGACATCGGCAGCAGGGCCCCGCCCGGCACGGTGAGCTCCAGTCCGAAGCTCCCCCCGGCCGCCACCGCACGGCCGTCGTCGGTGCCGACGAGGAACCGGTCGAGATCGAGCAGCTCCGCCGCCACCTCGACGTCGTCCTCGCCGATGGTCTGGCCGAAGTTGCGGAAGTCCATGGCGACGATCTCGGCCAGGTCGTCTTCGGTCGCCCGGCGTATCTCCATGGCCATGGCCGGAACCCTACTCGCCGAGCGGCCCCCGGTTCCGAGAATTCTCGGCCCACCCCGGCCGATGCCGGCGGCGCTGCGATGCCCCGACCTGCGATGGCCGGGACGGCAGCCGCTCAGTGGGACCGGAGGACCTCCCAGGCCCGATCCCGCTCGTCGGGGTCGAAGCCCTGGACGACCGCGGTGAAGTCGGTTGCGCCGGCCTCGGCGATCTCGGCCAGACCCTCCGCCACCTCGGCCTCGCTGCCGATCAGGGAGATGTCGGCCGGCCCGTCGACGCCTTCGATGTCGAGCATCGCCCGGTAGGAGGGCAGCTGACCGTAGATCGTGAGCGACTCGGCGACGATCCGGCGGGCGTCGTCCGGCCGGTCGGTGATCCAGACCGGCAGGCTGCACACGATCCGGGGGTCCGGTCGGTCGGCGGCCCTTGCGGCGTCCGTGATGCCCGGCACGATCTGGCGGGCCAGCGTCTTGGGCCCGACGCACCACAGGATCGTCCCGTCCGTCCGCCGGCCGGCGATCTTCAGCATCTGATCGCCGAGCGCGGCCAGCATGACGCTCGGCGGGTCATCGGCCGGTCGGGGGGCTTCGCCGACGAACGACCACACCTCGCCCTCGAACGACGACGCGCCGGTGGCGAGCAGCTCCTGCAGGACCGCCAGGTAGTCGAGCACGTGGCGGATCGGCTTCTCCCAGGTCAGCTTCCACCGGTCCTCCACGGTCGGCTGGTGGGCCAGGCCGATCCCCAGGATGGTCCGGCCGCCGGTTGCGGCCTGGGTGGTCAGCGCTTGGGCTGCGAGGGCTTGGGGGTGGCGGGGCCAGGTCGGCACGACGGCGGTGCCGAGCTCGATTGAGCCCGTCGTCGCCCCGGCAACGGCGAACGCCGTCAGCGCGTCGACCAGGCCGGTCTGGGCCAGCCAGTAGCCACCGAAGCCGGCGTCCTCCGCTCTGGCGATGTCGTCGACGAGCGCGTCGAGGCTCGGTCGAGCGAGCAGGCCGGATCCGTTGATGCCGATTCTCATGAGCTGGAAATCTAGCCGCCCGGTCCAGCGCCCGCCCGTCCGGGACGACTCATGGCGAAGACGGCCCGATGAGGCGCGCGATCAGCCGAGCCGCTCGGCCTCGACGGCGTCGGCCACGGTCCCGACCGCGATGGCGAGCCCGATCCGTTTCGTCTCCCCCGTCGATCGGCTCGTGAGCTCGATCTCGGCGTCGGCCAGCGACTTCGGGCCGACCGTCAGCCGGTAGGGGATGCCGATCAGCTCGGCGTCCGCGAACTTCACACCGGCTCTCGCGTCGCGGTCGTCGAGCAGGACGTCGACTCCCCGGGCCCGCAGTCCGTCGTAGACCTGCTCCGCCGCGGCCATCGTCTCCTCGTCGAGCTTGAGCACCGTGATCACCACCTCGTAAGGGGCGACCGAGACCGGCCAGATCATGCCCTTCTCGTCGTGGTAGGTCTCGGCGATCGTCGCCATGTTCCGTCCGATCCCGATGCCGTAGCTCCCCATCACCACCGGCTGCTGGTTGCCGTCGGCGTCGGCCACCGTGACGTCGAACTTCTCGGCGTACATGGTGCCGAGCTTGAAGATGTGCCCCGCCTCGACGCACCGGATGATGGTGAGCGGCGCCACGCATCGGGGGCAGGCCTCCCCGGCCGACACCTCCCGCAGGTCGGCCCACTGCCCGACGGCGATGTCACGGTCGAGGTCGACCCCGCGGTAGTGCCAGTCGTCCTCGTTGGCCCCGGTCGTCATGTTGGTCCGACCCTGGAGTGCGACATCGGCGATCACCCGGAGGTGGTCGACGCCGACGGCGCCGAGGCTGCCCGGGAGGGCCCCGAGCTGGGCCTTGGCCTCCTCGGGGTTGGCCGGCCGGATCTCGATGGCGCCGGTGGCATCGATCAGCTTCTGCATGTTCAGCTGATGATCGCCGCGCAGCAGGGCCAGGACCACCTCGTCGTCGATGACCATGACCATCGTCTTGATCTGCCGGTCGGCCGGCGCCCCGCCGTCGATCTCCTCCAGCGCAGCGATCGTGCGCACCCCGGGGGTCGGGAAGCGCTCCGGCTCGGGCGGTGGCGCCTCGTCGACCACCGGCGGCAGGCTGGACGTGGCCTTCTCGACGTTGCCGGCGTAGTCGCAGTTCGGGCATTGGACGACGTCGTCCTCACCGGCCGGGCAGGGCACCATGAACTCGGTCGAGTCCTTGCCCCCCATCGCGCCGCTGCTGGCCTCCACGGGGATCGCCGCCAATCCGAGGCGCTCGAAGATCCTGGTGTAGGCCCGGTGATGGGCGTCGAACTGGGCGTCGAGCCCTGCCCAGTCGATGTCGAAGGAGTACGAGTCCTTCATGTGGAACTCCCGGACCCGGAGCAGGCCGCTCTTCGGTCGAGCCTCGTCCCGGAACTTGGTCTGGATCTGGTACCAGAGCTGGGGGAGCTCCTTGTACGAGGACAGCTCAGCGGCCACCGTGGCGAAGATCTCCTCGTGGGTGATGCCGAGCGCCAGATCGTTGCCCCGACGATCGGTCAGCCGGAACATGATCTCGCCCATCGTGTCCCACCGCCCCGATCGCCGCCACACCCCGGCCGGGTGCATCGTCGGCAACAGGAACTCCTGGGCCCCGATCTCGTCCATCTCCTGGCGGACGATGTCGGCAACCTTGCGATGGACCCGCCACCCCAGCGGGAGCAGCGAGTAGTGGCCGGCGTGGAGCTGGCGAATGAACCCACCCTGGACGAGCAGCGCGTGGCTCGCCGCCTCGGCGTCAGCCGGTGCATCGCGCAGAGTGGGGATGAACAGCTTTGACCAACGCATGGTGCCAACCTAGCGACCTTTGCCGGCCGTGCCGTTTGAGCCGGGCAACGGGGCGCAGGAGCGCGATGGAGCGACAACGTGCTGGTTGCGGCCGCCGGCGACGGGACGACGATGTGGCGGGCGGTGGCCCATCACCGGCGGAGATCGGCCGGCCGGTCGGCCATCACCTGGACGCGGGCGTCGATGCGGACATGGCCGCCCGACCGGGGTGGCATCGCTCCCATCTGGCACACTGTGGGTACGTTCCGGCCCGAGCGCTACCGTCACAAGCGGGACCCGCCGAAGGCCGGCTCCCCACCACGAAGGGACCCGGAGATGAGCACAGGAAACGGCGGGGCCACGACGAGGCGGACCAACCGCACCACCAGGCCGCGGGCCAGACTGACGACGCCCCTGGTCCGGGACGACGGCGAGCTCCGCCCCGCGACCTGGGACGAGGCGCTCGATCGGGCTGCGTCGGGGTTCCGCAGGGTCATCGACACTGCGGGACCCCAGGCGGTTGGCATGTTCAGCTGTTCGAAGTCGACGAACGAGATGAACTACGCCGCCCAGAAGTTCGCCAGAACGGTCATCGGGACCAACAACATCGACTCCTGCAACCGAACTTGACACGCTCCGTCCGTCGTCGGTCTGGCGACAGTCTTCGGAGCAGGAGGCGGCACCTCGTCCTATGCAGAGATCGAGCAGACGGACGTCATCGTCCTGTGGGGATCGAACGCCCGTGAGGCCCACCCGATCTTCTTCCACCACCTGCTGAAGGGCATCGACAACGGGGCGACGATGTTCTGCGTCGATCCCCGCCGCACCTCGTCGGCGAAGTTCGCCGACCTCTGGCTCGGCCTCACGGTCGGGACCGACATCGCCCTGGCCAACGCCATCGGTCGTCACATCATCGCCAACGGCTGGCACGACCAGGCCTTCATCGACCACTCGACGACCGGGTTCGAGGCGTACCGGGAGTCCGTCGAGCCGTACACCCTCGAACATGCGTCCGCGATCACCGGGGTGCCGGCCAGCGCCATCGCCGAGCTGGCCGAGGCGTACGCAACGGCCGAGACCGCCCAGATCCTGTGGACGCTCGGTATCACCGAGCACCACAACGCGGTGGACAACGTGCTGGCGCTGTGCAACCTGGCGCTGTTGACCGGTCACGTCGGGCGGTGGGGCTCGGGGCTCGTGCCGCTGCGAGGTCAGAACAACGTGCAGGGCGGCGGCGACATGGGGGCGCTGCCCGACAGGCTGCCCGGCTTCCAGGATGTCGCCGACCCGGATGCCCGGGCCCGGTTCGAAGCCGTCTGGGGGGCTTCGATCCCGCCGGACCCAGGGATCCATCTGACGTTGATGTTCGAGGCGATGGCGACACGGGACCTCCGGGCCGTGTACTGCATCGGCGAGAACCCGGCCGACTCCGAGGCCGACGTCGCCCACGCCCGCAAGCTGCTGGCCGACCTCGACCTGCTCGTGGTGCAGGACATCTTCCTCACGACGACCGCCGAGCTGGCCGACGTCGTCTTCCCGGCATCGGTCGGCTGGGCCGAGTCGGAGGGCACGGTGACCTCGAGCGAGCGGCGGGTCCAGCGGGTGCGGGCGGCCGTGCCACCTCCCGGCGACGCCAGGGACGACATCGATATCATCGCCGCTCTGGCGGAACGGATGGGGGCGGACTGGGGCCGGCCGACGGCGAACGAGCTGTGGGACGAGCTGCGGTCGCTGTCGCCGCTCCACCAGGGCATGTCGTGGGAGCGATTGGAGTCCGAGGGCGGTCTGCAGTGGCCCTGCCCGAGCGAGGATCATCCGGGCAGCCCCTTCCTCCACGGCTGGCTGTGGGAGGATGACCTCGGCGGCCGATCCGGCGCCCCGTTCAACGTGGTGGTCCACGAGGGCCCGAAGGAGGAGCTCACCGACGAGTTCCCGCTCCGCCTCACCACCGGCCGGGCCCTCGATTCGTTCAACACCGGGGTGCAGTCCGGCTCGCTGTCGTCGCCGATCCGCTACGGCGAGACGATCGACCTGAGCCCGGCGGACGCCGACCGGCTCGGGATCGTCGATGGTGATCGGGTGCTCGTGTCCTCCGTCCGGGGCTCGATCGAGATGCCGGCCAGAGTCCAGGCCGACCTCCCGACCGGGCTGACGTTCACCACCTTCCACTTCCCGGAGCTGGTCGACGTCAACCTGCTCACCAACGACGCCTGGGACAAGAAGTCGGGCACGGCCGAGTTCAAGGCGGCGTCGGTCCGGGTCGAGCGCCTGCCCTTCGAGCGCTCGACTGCACAACCTGGTCCCGCCGGTGGCTGATCTCCACATCGGCGTCGACCGGGCAACGGTGGCCGAGCGCGAGGCGGTCGATGCAGTCGTCGCGGCCTCGTTGGGCCCGGCGGTGATCGTCGAGTCGGATCGGTTGGTGCGGGGCGGCACCGCCAGGCGCGACGAGCGACGCCACCTGCTCCTGCCGGCGCTCCACGCCCTCCAGAACCGGGTGGGCTGGATCTCGCCTGGCGGGCTGAACCACGTCGCCGAGGTGCTGCAGGTGCCGCCGGCCGAGGCCTACGGTGTCGCCACCTTCTACGAGATGTTCCGGGTCGACGACCCGGGCCACGACCAGGACGTGGTCCACGTCTGCGTCGACGGGCCCTGCCAGATCGCCGGCTCGGCCGAGCGGTTGGCCGAGCTGCGGGCGGGCGGGGTCGCCACCCACGCCAGTCCCTGTCTCGGCCAGTGCGAGCGCCCGGTGGCCGAGTTCATCCAGGGTCGGGCCAGACCGGACCGGGTCGAAGCCGACCGTGAGCCGTTCGCCCTCCCGCAGGCCGGCCAGGCCGGTCTCCGGTTGCTGCGGCGGATCGGTCGTGCACCGCGGGTCGACCCGGGGAGCATCGAGAGCTACGTGGCCGCCGGCGGGTACAAGGCCCTGGCCGCGGCCTTCGGCCGGGGACCCGACGGTGTGATCGAGGAGGTCGTCGCGTCCGGTCTGATGGGTCGAGGCGGGGCCGCCTTCCCCACCGGTGTGAAGTGGCGGGCGGTGGCGACCGAACCCGGACCACGCTACGTGGTGGTCAATGCGGACGAGTCGGAGCCGGGGACCTTCAAGGACCGGACGCTGATGGAGAACGACCCGTTCGCCGTGATCGAGGCCACGACGATCGCCGGGTTCGCCACCGGCGCGTCGAAGGGGTGGATCTACGTCCGCGGTGAGTACCCGTTCGCCACCGAGCGGCTGGCCAATGCGATCGCCCAGGCCACCGAGGCCGGGTTCCTCGGCCGGGGCATCGCCCGCTCCGGCTTCGACTTCGAGCTCGAGATCCGCCGAGGGGCGGGGGCCTACATCTGCGGCGAGGAGACGGCCCTGTTCAACTCCATCGAGGGCTACCGCGGCGAGCCACGGCAGAAACCCCCGTTCCCGACCACGAACGGCTTGTTCGGCCGGCCGACCGCCATCAACAACCCGGAGACGCTGGTCAACGTGCTCGACATCGTGATCGACGGCGGTGCGGCCTATGCCGACATCGGGACCGAGGGCTCCACCGGGTCCAAGCTGTTCTGCCTGAGCGGTCACGTCGCCCGGCCGGGACTGTACGAGGTCGACTTCGGGGCCACGCTCGGCGAGGTCCTCGACCTGGCCGGCGGGGTGGTCGGCGATCTCCAGGCGATCCTGCTCGGCGGGGCCGCCGGAAGCTTCGTCGGACCGGACAGCCTCGCCATGCCACTGACGTTCGAGGGCGCTCGGGCCGCCGGCGCCTCGCTCGGATCCGGTGTCGTGATGGCCTTCGACTCCTCGGTCGACCTGCTCCCGGTCGTCACCCGACTGGCCGAGTTCTTCCGCAACGAGTCGTGCGGCCAGTGCGTGCCGTGCCGGGTCGGAACCGTTCGCCAGCACGAGGTCCTGCTCGGCATCACCGCCGACCGGGCGGTGGGAGCGCCGGTCCGGCTCGACGACCGGACCGTGCTGCTCGACGAGATCGACCGTGCCATGAAAGACGCCTCGATCTGCGGGCTCGGCCACACCGCAGCCACTGCGGTGCGCTCGGCGATCGACCTCGGACTGATCGGTCGACCGCCTGGGCCAGGCGACGATGGACATCCATCAGGAGGCGCGTCGTGAGCGACGAGACACCGGTTCGCCTGTCGATCGACGGGAACGAGGTCGAGGTGCCGGCCGGCGCCTCCGTGCTCGACGCCTGCAACGCGGCCGGGGTGGAGACCCCGACCCTGTGCTACGCCGAGAACCTGACCCCGGTCAACGCCTGCCGGGTCTGCGTGGTCGAGCAGGAGGGGGCCAGGACCCTCGTGCCGTCGTGCTCCCGCCAGGCCGAGGATGGCATGGTCATCGAAACCGATAGCGACCGGGTCCGCCACAGCCGCAAGATGGTGCTCGAGTTCCTGGGCTCTGGGGTCGACCTGAGCCAGGCCCCTGACCTCGAGCGCTGGGGCGCCCGGTACGGGGCGCGCCCCGACCGGTACGGCTCCGGGGCGGAGCGGATCGAGGAGGACATCCGCATCCAGGACGATCTCTACATCAGGGATTACGACAAGTGCGTCCTGTGCTACAAGTGCGTCGAAGCGTGTGGCGACGACGCCCAGCACACCTTCGCCATCGCCGTGGCCGGTCGGGGGTTCGGCGCCCGCATCAGTACCGAGTTCGACACCACGCTGCCGGACTCGGCGTGCGTGTACTGCGGGAACTGCGTCGCGGTGTGCCCGACGAACGCACTGCAGTTCAAGACCGAGTTCGACCTCCGCCAGGCCGACCGCTGGAAGCCGGAGGAGCAGACCGTCACGAGAACGGTGTGCTCCTACTGCGGTGTCGGCTGCAACCTGGAGCTGCACGTCCAGGACGAGACGATCGTCAAGGTCACATCGCCGCACGACCACGAGGTGACGTCCGGCCATCTCTGCATAAAGGGTCGCTTCGGCTGGCAGTACGTCCACGGCAACTGAGGGCCGATCCACCGACCGAGCGCACATCCCGGTCACCGGCCGGGCTCACCACCAAAGGCACCGCCGGTCCGGCCAGCTGGCATAAGCTTGGTTCCCGCCGCCCGGCTCGCCGTGACCGCCGCATCCCCCAGGTCTCCGACGTCGAGTCGATCCTTGAACAACGGAGCCCTGCCATGACGACCCCGTCCGAGGCCAATCTGTCAGTCGGCTCCCGACCGACGATCGCCGCCGAGGTCGTCACCGAAACCGAGGATGAGCTGCGCTCCGACAGCTCGCCGACGATCGGCCGACTGGTCTCGGGGCTGCTCCGGCTTCCCGCGTCCCAGGGCGGCGAGATCGAGGCCCGGCACCGGCTCGAGTACGAGGAGCCGTCGATCTGGATCTGGCGCCGCATCGTCGGCGCCGCCTTCGCCTTCATCGTGATGACGGTGACCTGGTACCTGATCAAGGTGCCGACCGGGCTGATCAGCGACGAGACGCTGCCGACCCAGACCCAGGTGGCGGCGGCCTTCAACGAGGTCAGGGCCGACGGGTTCGCCGGGGCCAGCCTCAGTGCCCACGCCGGCATCAGCCTGTTCAGACTGACCGCAGGACTCGGCATCGGCTCGGTCGTCGGGGTGGGGCTCGGTCTCATCACCGGCGGAGCCCCGCTGGCCCGGACCGTGATCGATCCCATCTCGTCGTTCTTCCGCATGGTCCCGGCGCTGGCCGCAGCCCCGCTGATCGTCCTGTGGGTCGGGGCCGGGGAGGCGGCGATCATCGGGGTCGTGGCCTTCACCGTGATGTGGACGGTGATGGGCGCCACGTCGGATGCCCGGGCCCGAGCGATGCGGGGCACGATGACCGACCTGCCCCTCGAGGTCGTCTCCAGCCTGCGCGCGGCCCTGCTCATGGCCTGGGCCACTGTCATCGCGATGGAAACGGTGGTGGCGTCCACCGGGCTGGGCCCGATGATCTGGTTCGCCCAGGGCAGGACCGATGTGATCGTCGTCGGCGTCTACGTGGCCGGCCTCCTCGGCTTCGTGCTCGACACCTCGCTACGGGCCACGTGGTACTTCCTGATCAACGGGATCGGGGCCCGCTCACCGCAACAGGGTTAGGATCACCCGGCCATCCCGTCCAGGGTCGGCGAACTGGCTCACGTCGCCGCTGGCGAAGACCCGGAGTCGCTCGGCCGGAACGCCCGCCGCCAACAGGTGCTCGGCCACGGCTTCGGCCTGCCCGCCACTGAGCACGGCGTTGGCCTGCTTCGACGGCTCGGAGAACGTCTGGACGTCGACGACGAGCGCGTGCTCGCTCCCGGTGATCGCAGCTGCGACCTCGTCGAGCAGCTCATCGCCCTCGGTGGTCAAGGTCGCGGTACCCGGCACGAAGCCTATCCGCTCCTGAGGCAGCTGCTGGAGAGCCACGGCGGGCGCAGCGTCGTCGCCCCAGTGGAGCTCCACGTGGTTGCCGAGCTCTGCGCCGACGACGTACGGGGCCTGGCCAGGCACCAGGGCGCTGATCCGTTCCCGATCGACGCCGTGGCGATCCACCAGGTAGGCGGCCACCGCCTCGACCGCCTGTCCTGCCAGTTCCCGGTTGCGGGTCTCGTCCGCCTGGCCGAAGGAGTAGGCGGCCAGGCCGACGTCCTGACCGGTGCTCGAGAGGGCGGCGCCGAGCTGGTCGAGCGAGGCGATGGATTCGGCCCGCAGCTCCAACGTGGCCGGGTCGACGCCTACGGCGAACGGGCTGAGGTCGTCGACGACCGACTTGAGCGGCGTCTGCGGCAACCCGGCGCTGGCGATCACGAAGTTCTGGACCGGCTGGCTCGGGCTCAGCAGCGGCGACCCGAGCCCGGATACGCCGATGCGACCGGGCTCGGCTCCGAGCTCTACGAGGCGGGCCGCCAGCGCCTCGGCCTGCTCGATGCTGAGGGCCAGGTTCCCGGCCGCGTCGCGCTCGGAGTAGGTCCTGACAGTGATCGAGATCGGGGTGTCGGGCCTGGTCTCGATGACGGTCGCGAGCCGCTGGATCGTCTCCTCCGCGTCGTCGGTGAGCTCGACGGTGCCGGGGACGAATCGGATGGTGTTGAGGTCCAACCGTCCGTCGGCCGCCGCCGCTGCGAGGTCGGCGGAGGGCTCGTCCACCGTCCCGACCTGGGTCGCCCGGGCGTCGGTGTCGCTCGCCTCGGGCGAGGTCGGCGCGGTCACCTCGAGCGGAGCAGCCGGATCGCTGACGGCGGCGGTCTCGGTCCGGGGGAACTGCAGGAGCTGGGACAGGACCACCGCGCCGCCGATGCCGATCGTGGCCCCGATGCCGGTGGCGATCGCGAAGGCCGGCCATCGCCGACGCCGTTGCGGTGCTCGGCGGTCAGAGGCTGGTCGGTCGCTCCAACGCTCGACGCGTCGATCCCCGCCGTCCCGGGCCTCGCCCTCGCGCTGCCCGCCGTCGCGCCGGGGGGCAGCCAGAGGCTCGGCGTCATCGCCACGGCGCTCGGCCGGCGGCTGCTGCTCGTAACGGATGATCAGCGGGGGAGTGGCGGGCTCCGGCTCCGCTGGACGGTGCTCGAGGATCGGGATCGGCTCCGGCGGACCGGGCTCGCTGTAGATGTCGTTGGTCCGCCCCGCCACGTCCCGGCGAGGCGACGGGTCGTCGTGATCGGCCGAGAGCTCGGTGTCGAACAGCGTCACCTCGGGATCGAACGCCGACAGCAGGGCGGGCCCGACCGTGTCCAACGTGTTCTCCGGGGAGTGGTCACCGTCGACATCCGCTGTGCTGTCGCTCGCGGTGCCGTCGACGTCCGCGGTGTCATCGGGCGCAGTGTCGTCGGGCGCGGTGTCGTCGATCGCGGTGTCGTCGGGCGCGGTGTCGTCGACATCCGCGGTGTCGTCGATCGCGGTGTCGTCGGTCGCGGTGCCGACGGCGGCCTCGGACCCGTTGTCGCCCGGGTCGTCCCGGTCGGGCTCGCTCCTCTCGGGGGTCGCCTCGGTCGTCTCCAGATCGGCGAACAGCCCGTCGAACACCGACGGGTCGAGCGGTCCCTCGTCCGGGATGTCGCTCCGGTCGTCGAGCGGCCCCTGGTCGTCGCCACGCTCGACGACATCGAAGCCGAGGGCCTCCAGCGGGTCTTCCTCGACCGTCGGCTGCCCCGGGGAGGGGTCGTGCTCAGAGGTTCGGCTCATCCCCTGATTCCCCTCCGATCACACGGTCAGCTCGGCGGAGCTCCGAGTCGCCCGCCGGTGGGTGACCACGATACCGGGAAAAAGTTCGACGCTCCCGGGCCGATCGGCTTTCGCCGGCCTGCCGCGGGAGCGTCGTGAAATCGGTCGACAATCCACCACTATCGATCGGATCAGCAGTACTGTTCGTAGCGATAGTTGATCACTGCCCGTCGGTCCTGATGGTCTGGCGGGCAGTGTGCATTCCGGACCAGCGGTGAACGGTCGGTTCGGTTGCCCTCGCCTCGGTTCACAGCCGATTACCGGCAACTCCAGCAGCTTGCGCCGGTGGAGCCGTGGTCAGCGTCTGCCCATCAAACTTTCGTTATCCTAGCTTCTGCGGACCTGGTGAATTCTCTTCCTGATCAGCCGTGTCCCGAAGGTGTCCTGCCTCGGATCGGTCGAGCTTCCCACCCGCACCACGTTTCGGTAGGACCGAGCCGTTCGTGTTGGGTGTTCTTCCCAGCTTCCTCAGCGTTCCGCCGCCGTTGTTCAGCTGACTGGGAACATCCTGCTGGCTGGTCAAACAAGGGTCAAGAAGTTTCTCGCAATCCCCAGGGTTGTCCGCAGGATTTCTCTGTATTCCCCAAAGCACGTGATGTTTCCCACCGGTTTTCCACCGGTTCGTACACATGCCCGGAGGCCGGATCGGGCCTCGCCGAACCCGTTCCCGAGGTCAGCCGGCTCAGTTCCGACCGACGTCGGTGTGCTCGGCCGAGGCCGTCTCCTTGCTGGCCTGCTGGTAGCGGGCGATCTCGGCTCGGCCGACCACCATGTGGTGGACCTCGTCCGGTCCGTCGGCCAGCCGCAGCGTTCGCTGGGCGGTGTACATCTCGGCCAGCGGGGTCCACTGGGACACGCCGGTCGCACCGTGCATCTGGATGGCCTGGTCGATGATCTTGCAGGTCCGCTCCGGCACCATCGCCTTGACTGCGCTCACCCAGACCCGTGCCTCGGCATTGCCCATCAGGTCCATGGCCTTGGCCGCCTTGAGCACCATCAACCGCATCGCCTCGATCTCGATCCTGGCCCTGGCGATGATCTCGGTGTTGCCGCCGAGGGCAACCAGGGGCTTGCCGAACGCATCTCGTCCGAGGCCTCGGGTCACCATCAGCTCCAGTGCCTTCTCGGCCGCACCGATCGAGCGCATGCAGTGGTGGATGCGGCCGGGTCCGAGCCGGAGCTGGGAGATCTCGAACCCCCGCCCCTCGCCGAGCAGCATGTTGGACTTCGGGACCCGCACGTCGGTGAAGCGGATGTGCATGTGCCCGTGCGGCGCGTCGTCGCGACCGAAGACGTGCATCGGGCCGAGGATCTCGACCCCCGGGGTGTCGATCGGGACCAGGATCTGGGACTGCTGCTTGTGGGGCGGGGCATCCGGGCTGGTCCGGCACATCACGATCATGATCTTGCAGCGAGGATCGCCGGCCCCGGAGATGTAGAACTTCTCGCCGTCCAGCACGTACTCGTCGCCATCCTCGATGGCGGCCAGCTGCACGTTCTTGGCGTCCGAGGAGGCCACCCCTGGCTCGGTCATGGCGAACGCAGAGCGGATCTCGCCGTTGAGCAGCGGCTCCAGCCACTGCTGCTTCTGCTCCGGCGTGCCGACCCGCTCCAGCACCTCCATGTTGCCGGTGTCGGGAGCAGAGCAGTTCAGGGACTCCGAGGCGAGCGGGTTCTTGCCGAGCTCGGTGGCGATGTAGGCGTAGTCGAGGTTGCTGAGGCCGCCGACCTCGGAGTCGGGCAGGAAGAAGTTCCAGAGCCCGTTGGCCTTGGCCTTCGACTTGGTCTCCTCCAGCAGCTCGAGCTGGCCGGGGGCGTACGACCAGCGGTCTGTCTTGTTCTCGTCGAGCTTGTGGAACTCGATCGACATCGGCTCCACCTCCTCGTCGATGAAGGTGCGGACCTTCTCCAGGAAAGGCCTGGCACTGTCCGACATGGCGAGCTGGTTCAGCTCGCCGCCGAAATCGTCGAGGTTCAGTGGCTGCACTGGCATGGGTCTCGCTTCCTCATCTGCTGGGAGATTTCGGACAATCATGCCATCTGCCCCTGCCCCGGACCTCATTGGGCGATCGTCGTCGACAGGCCGTCTCGGGCGCCTCGAAGGCGGCTCGACCACCGGTCACTGCGTCCATCGCACGAGCTCGGGATCAGCTGCGACGAGGCGATCGCAGGCCGCCGGCACCGGGCCGGTCGACCGCCCGGCCGATCAGAAGACCTCGTCGCACCACGCCGCCACCGGCCAGGCGAAGCGGCGCCGGAGGGCTCGGACTGCGGTCGCATCGCCGCCGACGTGACCGGCGACGGCCAGCTGCGCAGGATCCTGGGAGCCGAGGTAGAGCGACCCGAGGGCGTACGCCGAGAGCTGCGCCATCGGCTCGTCGTCGCTCCGTGTGCAGGCCGCGGTGCCGTCGTCTGCGATCGTGAGCCGGTAGACGCCGGCGAGGGTGGCGACCCGGTCGTCGACCAGTTCGAACACCACCTCCCCCGGCTCGTCGTACCCCCGGGCGGTCAGCGCCTTCTCGACGTCGAGTACCCGCAGATGGATGCCGTCGCTCAGCCGCCGCTGCACGGCCCGCGGATTGGCCGCCAGCCACGGCAGGATGCCGTCGGTCGGCTGGGTCCAGACATCGACCCTCGGGAACAGGTCGATGTTGGCCAGGAACCACCACAGGCTGTGCTCGGCCCGGGAATCGATGCCGACCACCTCGACGACGATGATCTCGCCGTTCGGGAGGTCGAAGTCGGTCCAGCTCTCCTTCTGCCGGTACATGGCGTACCCCACCGGTCGACCGTCCCGCTCGGCGACGGCGTAGCGCCGGGAGCTGGCCCCGTTGCGCATCCACTCGTGGTCGGGGAACCGGCGCAGCTCCCACCACGCCGCCGAGCGGTTGAAGCGGCCGGGTCTGGCCACCCGGGCCTGCTCGTGCAGCGCCGGCAGCACCTCGCGGGCCGCGGTGGCGTCGAGCATGGCGATCGGGTCCGGCCGGTCCGGTCGGCGGATACCGGCCATCCGGGCATCGAAGGACAGGTGCACGGTCTCGGTGGCCGGCCCGTAGCCGAAGCGGCCGTAGATCGGCATCTCACTGGCCCACAGTGCCGACAGCGGTTCGTCGTGGTCGGCGGCGTCCGCGAAGTGGGCGGCGATCAGATCGGTGAGGATGCCCTGGCGACGATGGGTGGGCGACACGGTGACCCTGGTCAGCCCGGCGGTGGCCACGCCCGGGTTGCCGGGCACGGCCAGCTCCAGGCTGTAGGCCCCCGAGGTGGCGACGATCGTGGCGCCGTCGAAGGCGGCGTGGGTCCGGTCGAGGCCGATGACCGTCCGCACCCGTTCCGCCTCGCCTTCGGTGACGTCGCCGCCGAAGACCCGCTGGCAGGCCTCGAGGTAGGCGTCCAGCTCGCTCTCGACGATGGGCCTGATCTCGATACCCATGGCCGGAACCTAGCACCGTTACCACGGCCGCCGTTCGGGATTCGACGCCGGGCCGCTCGACCGGTCCCGCTGCGCCCCGGTGCGTCATACTGGGAGCAGTGCTGAGCGGAGGATCGAACCGATGTCCCTGCGGCGGGGACCTCTTGCCGGACGATCGCTTCTGCTCCCGATGTGGCTCCTCGGCCTACCGCGTCGCTGGCGGCACGGCCGGGCCGGCCCCGCCGGTCGACGACGGGCACGAGTCCATCCTTCTGGAGGGCACCACCGCCCCGTCCTCGGTCGACCTGCAGGAACAGGTCCGGAGCGGGTCGTCGCTGCCGTGGGTGGTGGCCGGGGGCCTGGTGGTGGGGCTGTTGATGTGGGGGCTGTTCCGGTGGCCGAGTTCCGAGCCCACGGCGATCGACGGCCCGCCGATCGATGGTGCGTCAGGCCAGGGCCCAGACCCGGCCGTCCCCGACGCCCGTGCACCGGCCGACCCGGGCGGCGAGGAGCGCGATCAGAACTGGTCGACGGACCTCATGCTCGAGCGTCGAGCCCGCATCGGCGATGGCGACCGCCCCGACGAGTCCGACGATCCCGGCCGCTCCGCTGACGGCGCCACCGGTTCGCTCGTCGGTGACGGTGGGCCGCTGCTCGGTGAGCAGACCGGGTTGGGGCTCGTCATCGGCCCCGCTCGGCACCGGGGACCGGTGGAGTTCCTCGATCTCGACACCGGCCGGCGCCACGAGCTGGCGGGGATCACCGGCTCCCCGGTGGCGATGGTCGGCAGCGTGCTCGTCATCGCCCAGGACGGGGCCGTCGACGTCGCCGACCTGTCCCAGCCGGAGCCGAAGCCCCGCAGGATCGCCGGCTCCCCGGGCCGGTGGACCCAGGTGGTCGGGATCGACGACGGCGCCATCGTCGTCTTCGAGGGGGGCGCCGGCGGCGTCGACGCGCTCCGGGCCTATTCGGTGGACGGAACCCTCGTCGACGAGCTGGACGTCGCCGCGTCCTCGATCTGGTGTCCAACGCCGGCGGTGTCTACGAGCGGGTGGGAGACGAGTTCCAGCGGCGCTCGACCGGCTTGCTGCAGGCGGTGGGGGACGAGCTGGCCCTGATCCACGAGTGCGACGACGGGATGGTCTGCGAGTCGCGCTGGTACGACCGCTCGTCGTGGGACGTGCTCGACCTGCCGGCACCCCCCTTCGCGCCGGAGCGGCTGACCCGGATCGTCGGCGACGATCGGTGGCTGGTGGAGATCGACTGGTCGAGCGAGACCGGCCAGCTGACCGAGATCGCCTCCGGAACCGCCGTCCGCCGTTGGCCGATCGACGCCATGATGTCGTTCGAGCGCGTCGTGTCGATCTCGGCCGACGGCCGCTGGTTCGTCGACCCGTCCGACCGGGCCACCCCGACCGTGCTCGACCTCGATCTCGGCCGGGAGTGGTCGATCGAGCTGGGCCGCTTCGGCGCCTCGGTCTTCGTCTTCGCCGATCTGGCCGATGTCGCCGATCCGCCCGCCGACTGGCTGGACGCCAGCGATGGGGTACCTGGGTCCTGAGCCGCTCGCGTCCGCAGCGGTGCCGCTAGCTTGACCGCCATGGGAGCAGCGATCGAGGTCCGCGACCTCCACAAGTCCTACGGTGGCCGTGCGGCGGTCGGCGGCATCGATCTCGACGTCGCGGAGGGTGAGATCCTGGCCTTCCTCGGGCCGAACGGTGCGGGCAAGACCACCACGATCGAGATCCTGGAGGGCTACCGGACCCGGGACTCCGGCTCGGTGTCGGTGCTCGGGGTCGATCCGGCGAGCGCCCCCCTGGCATGGCGGGAGCGGATCGGGATCGTGCTCCAGGAATCCGAGCCGGTGGCCGAGCTGACCGCACTCGAGTCGGTGACGATGCACGCCGCCTACTACGCCAACCCGAGGGATCCCGCCGAGGTGCTCGACGTCGTCGGGCTGAGCGACAGCGCCGACCAGCGGACGAGGAAGCTGTCGGGAGGGCAGAAGCGTCGGCTCGATCTGGCCCTCGCCCTCGTCGGCAGTCCGTCGCTCGTGTTCCTCGACGAGCCGACCACCGGGTTCGACCCGTCGGCAAGGCGCGAGTCCTGGACCATGATCGATGCGCTCCGGCAACTGGGCAGCACCGTCCTGCTCACCACCCACTACATGGACGAGGCCGAGCACCTGGCCGACCGCATCGTGGTCATCGCCGGAGGTCTCATCGTGGCCAGGGGCACCGCGGACGAGCTGGCGCAGCAGGTTGGAGCGTCGACCAGGATCACCTGGCGGCCCGATCCCGGACAGCCGGCACCGCCATCGACCATCGGGGCCACCATCGCCGACGGTCGGGCGTCGATCGAGACCGATGACGTCGTGGGGGTGCTGCATGCGCTCACATCGTGGGCGGTGGAGAACGGGGTCGGCCTCGATGAGCTCAACGTCGCCCGGCCCACGCTGGAAGACGTCTACCTGACGCTCACCGGCGGGGGCGACGAGGCCGGCCCGACCCGTTCCGGCCCGGAGCCCGCCACGGGCCGGTCGAGGCCGCGAGACCGACGAGCGAGCCGGGGGTCACGATGAGCGTGAGCGCCGCCGCCAGACTGCGACACCAGATCGGCTTCGATCTGTTGATCTTCCGCCGGAACCCGGCCGCCACGTTCTTCACCGTCGTGCTGCCGCTGATCTTCCTCGTCATCTTCACCTCGATCTTCGGCAACGAGACGCTGTCGAACGGGGCCAAGGCGGCGACGCTCTACGTCCCGGGGATCCTCGCCCTGGCCATCATCTCGGCCACCGCGGTCAACCTGGCCATCACCATGACAGCTCGCCGTGAACGGGGCATACTGAAGCGGGTCCGGGGCACCCCGATCCCGCCCTGGGTGTTCGTCGCGGCCCAGGCCCTGGCCGGGTTCGCCATCTCGGCGCTGATGACGGTGGTGATCATCGTCGTCGGCAGGCTCGCATTCGGCGTGACGCTGAACGCCGCCGGCATCCCGTCGCTCGTGCTGTCCGTCCTGATCGGCGCGGTGTCCTTCGCCGCCATCGGGCTGGCGCTCACGACGATCATCCCATCCGAGGACGCCGCCCCCGCGGTGACCAATGCGGTCATGCTGCCGCTCTACTTCATCAGCGACGTCTTCATAACCGGCGACCAGGTGCCGGACTGGGTGGCAACGGTGGGCAGCCTGTTCCCGGTCCGTCACCTGAGCCACGCCCTCCAGGACAGCTTCGACCCGTTCTTCGACGGTACCCCGTGGCCATGGAACCACTGGCTGGTCATCGCGGCCTGGGGGTCGGCGGCGGCCGCGGTGACCCTCAGGGGGTTCCGCTGGACGCCTCGCCGGTAGCGGCCGGCGCCACCCGGCGATCCGGGAACTTTTGTCGTAAGGGGGAACTTTTACCGACCCCGCTGCGACTAATCAGGGTCTGGCTGAGTTCTGGTGCCTGGCAGTGAGCGTTCACCACCGTCAACGACGATTCGGATAATCTCGGCGGAACCCGAGTCGACGGGGCGGATACCCGCCGAACAATCACTGCCAGGCACCTCGTTTCCGGCACCGGTTCGGGACCTTCCCTCCTGGGCGCCTCGGGTTGGACCGCCGCACAACCGGAGACACGAGCTCGATGAGACCACACGCTAGGTATCTTTCCGTCCGGCCCCTCGTGGCCGGACGGAGGGGTCTTTCCGTCGCCGGGCGCCCATAGCGTCATGGTCGAGGTGCACGCCCCCGACGGCGTCGTTCCCGGCGATGTCGGCGACGGCCGAGGAGGCCTGGAGCCAGGTCCGCTGGAGAGCTGGGCCGCCAGGGCCCTGCCTGGTGACGAGTCGGTCTCCCATGCCTGGATGGGTCTGGTCGGTCCCCGGCCGG